>NZ_JAHDTH010000128.1 GCF_018531445.1 Pseudonocardia lacus | reverse complement strand
GGTCGCGGGGGGCCGTCCATGACCGGGGCGCGCCGGCCCGCCGGGAGCTGCTCGCGGGGGCCCGTCTGCCGCTCCGGGATGCCGCCGCGCTCGGCGCGCCGGGGCCACGGCGGGCCCGGGGGTGTCCCACCGCCGAACTCCGGGATGGGGTGGCTGTTGCCGTCCACTCCGTCCACCCCCCTGTCCTCGTCAAAGGGCTCCCGCACGGGAGCGCTGCGCGTGGCACTGCACTCGGCTCGACGGTGAGACCCGCCGGAGCCTACTGCGCGTGACCGAACCGGCCGGCGGCACGGCCGTCGCCCGGCCATTTCGGTGGTCCGGGGCCCGTCGTGCGCGCTGTGCCCTCCATCGACGATACGGATCGTCCCGGATGGCTCACGTCAGGCGGTACCCGTACGGGGCCCACCGGATGTCGTACGCCGCCATCGCGCACAGGTGACCTGCGACGTCGTCCGTCGGCGCGGGGAAGTGCCGTCCGCCGACCCTCCGGCGACTTGACGCCCGCGCGGGTCGGCGGTGCACTCCGGCCCATGCAGCAGGGGTGCGGCCGGGCCGCGGCGATCGTCCTGGCCGGGGGCAGCGGCAGCCGGTTCGGCGCGCCGGTGAACAAGGTCTACCTGCCGCTGGCCGGCCGGCCGGTGATCGCCTGGTCGCTGGCCGTCATGGCGGCACATCCGCAGGTCGGGCCGGTGGTGCTGGTGGTGCGCGAGGACGACCGGCGGTCCGCAGCGGAGGCGGTCGCGGCCGCGGGCGCGGCGGAGGTCGAGGTGGTGACCGGGGGCGCGAGCCGGCAGGAGTCGGAGTTGGCGGGTCTTCGCCGACTCGCCGAGCGGATCGCCGACGGGCGGGTCGACGTCGTGCTGGTGCACGACGGCGCGCGCCCGCTGCTGACCCCCGACCTGGTCGACCGCGTGCTGGCCGGAGCGCGCGACACCGGCGGCGCCGTGCCCGGCCTGCCCCGCCACGACCTGGTGGCGGCCGGTCCGGACGGCGCTCCCACCGGCCCGGCGCCCGACGGCCTGGTGGCCGTGCAGACCCCGCAGGGCTTCCGGGCCGTCCCGCTGCTGGCCGCCTACGAGGCGGCCGCGCGGGAGGGCTTCGCCGGCACCGACACGGAGTCGTGCATGGCCCGGTTCGCCCCCGACGTCCCCGTGCGCAGGGTCGACGGCGACGGCCGCAACATCAAGATCACCTACGGTCATGACCTCGAGGTGGCGACCGCGGTGCTGGCGGGGGCGCGCCCCGCCGCCCGCTGACCCGCCCGCCGTGCGGGTCGGTGTCGTGGTCGGCGGTCCACGGCGGCCGTTCGACCGGCTCGAAGCCGACCGGTTCCGAGCCGCCGCGGGCCACGGCCCGGTGCGCGCCCGTGCGGGGCGGGTCGACCGCGCGCGCCCCGGTGATGGCGCGGACCTCCATCTCGGCGAAGCGGCGGTCGGCGTCGGGCGCGCGCTCGCCCAGGAAGGTGCCCAGCACGGCGAGCAGGAACGCCAGCGGCACCGACACCAGGCCGGGGTTCTGCAGCGGGAACCAGTCGAAGTCCGCCTCGGGGAACATGGCCGTCGGCCGGCCGGAGACCGCGGGGGAGAACACGACCAGCGTGGTGGCCGTGATCAGCCCGCCCCACATGCTCAGCAGCAGCCCGGTGGAGTTGAACCGCTTCCAGAAGATCGAGAAGACCAGGGCGGGCAGGTTGGCCGATGCCGCGATGCCGAACACCAGGGTCACCAGGAACGCGGTGTTGAGCCCGTTGGCCACGATGCCGCCGCCGATGGCCAGCAGCCCGACGACCACGGCGGCCCCGCGCGCGACCCGGATCTCCTGGCGCTGGTCGACGCGGCCGCGGCGCAGCACGCCGGCGTAGATGTCGTGGGCGAAGGACGCCGACGCGGTGATGGTCAGCCCGGCCACCACGGCCAGGATGGTGGCGAACGCGACCGCGGCGACCAGCCCCAGCAGCAGTTCCCCGCCGATCCGGTAGGCCAGCAGCGGGATCGCGGCGTTGGTCGCGCCCGGCGCGGCCATGATCGTCTCCGGGCCCAGCAGCGCGCCCGCCCCGAAGCCGATCACGATGATCATGATGAAGAACGTGCCGACCAGCCAGATCGCCCAGACGACCGACCGGCGCACCTCCCGGCCGTTGGCCACGGTGTTGAACCGCATCAGGATGTGCGGCAGGCTCGCCGGCCCGGCCAGCCCGGCGAAGGCCGAGGAGAACTGGTCGATCCCGGCGAGCGGGTTGCCGGCGTAGGTCACCCCGGGCGCCAGCAGGCGTTCGCCCGCCGGGCTGGCCTGCACCGCCGCGCCGAGCACCGCGGAGAAGTTGTAGCCGAACCGGCCCAGCACCCAGGCCGACAGGACCACCGCGACCACCATCAGCAGGCCGGCCTTGATGATCTGCACCCAGGTGGTGCCCTTCATGCCGCCGATCAGCACGTACAGGATCATCAGGATCCCGACGGCGGCGATGGCCGCGCCCTGGCTCAGCCGGTCGGTGTTGGGGATGCCGAGCAGCAGCGCGATCAGCGCGCCCGCCCCCGCCACCTGAGCGATCATGTAGAGGATGGAGATCGTCAGCGTCGAGCCGGCCGCGGCGACGCGCACCCGGCGCTTCGGCGAGCGGAACCCGAGGATGTCGCCCATCGTGAAGCGCCCGGTGTTGCGGCTGGCCTCGGCGATCAGCAGCAGCGCGATCACCCAGCCGATGATGTTGCCGAACGCGTAGCTGGCGCCGTCGTAGCCGTACACCGCCACCGCTCCGGCGATCCCCAGGAAGGACGCCGCGGACAGGTAGTCACCGGCCAGCGCGATCCCGTTCTGGGTGCCGGTGATCTGGTGGTTGCCGGTGTAGTAGTCCGCCGTGGTGCGGTTGCTGCGCGCCGCCTGGAACACGATCACGAGGGTGACCAGGACGAAAGCCCCGAACACCGCGATGTTGATCAATGGGCTGCCGATGGCGGTGCCCTGGCTGGCAGGCATGGTGATCCTTCCGGCCGTGGGATCCGCGACCTTGCGGACCCACGTGGGGGAGCGTTCGGCGCTATGTGCTCACCTCTCTGCCGGGGCAGTCAAGGGAATCCGCGGTCCGGTGGCGGCGGGTAAACGCATGATCGCGCAGTGATGCCGCTCGGTGGTCGTACCCACTGCGCTGAGCAGCCCAGTGCGCACACACCTCGATGCCAGCGCGGGCGAGATGTGCGAACCGGGCCCCGGCGGGCCGCGGTGTCCGTACGATCCCCGCCATGACTTCCCCCGAGCGCACTCCCGCAGATCCGTCGCAGCGGCTGTACCGCCAGCTCCGCCACGACGTGGACGACGTCTACGACCTCCTCGGCGATGTCGATCGCAAGGTGACGACGCTGGCCGCGACGCAGAAACAGCACTCGCGGCGGCTGGAGGAGGTCCAACGGACCTTGGACCGGCACGAGACCCGCTTCGACGAGGTGGGCCGCCGCTTCGACGGCTTGGACCGCCGGTTCGAGGCCGTGGACGCGCGGTTCGACGGCGTGGACGCGCGGTTCGACGGCGTGGACGCGAAGTTCGACGGCGTGGACGCGAGGTTCGACGCCGTGGGCACGAGGTTCGACGTCATGGAGGAGCGGGTGGAGGGCCGGCTGGACGTGCACGGCGCGCAGCTGGCCGAGATCCTGCAGATCCTGCGCGCGGGCCGGCCCACCGACTGAGGCGCCGGCCTCAGCGCAGTTCGCGGCGCAGGATCTTCCCGGTCGGCGACTTCGGGATCCGCTCGACGAACTCCACCGCGCGGACCTTCTTGTACGGCGCCACCCGCTCGGCCACCCACGCCATCAGCGCGTCGGGCTCGATCGGCCGGGCGGCCACCAGGAACGCCTTGGGCGCCTCCCCGCCCTCGGCGTGCGGGATCCCGACGACGGCAGCGTCGAGCACGTCGGGGTGGGTGAGCAGCAGGGCCTCCAACTCGGCCGGCGGCACCTGGTAGCCCTTGTACTTGATCAGCTCCTTGAGCCGGTCGACGATCCAGAAGACCCCGTCGTCGTCGACCCTGGCGATGTCGCCGGTGCGCAGCCAGCCGTCCACCAGCGCCTGCGCGGTCGCCCCCGGGTCGTCCAGGTAGCCGGCCATCACCTGCGGTCCGCGCACCCACAGCTCGCCCGGTTCGCCCGGCGCGGCGTCCGCGCCGGTGGCCGGGTCGACCAGGCGCGCCTCGGTGTCCGGCAGCAGTCGGCCGACCGAGCCGGCCGCGGTGGTGGCGAACTCGTCCTCGGCCACCTGGTGCGTGCCCGGGCTCGCCTCGGTCATCCCGTAGCCCTGCCGGATGGGGAAACCGACCCGCTCCTCGGCCCGCTCGGCCACGGCGACGTCCAGCGGCGCGGCCCCGCAGACCGCGAGCCGCACGGACGAGAGGTCGTAGGAGTCGACGGCGGGCGCGGTGGCCAGCTGCAGCACCACCGGCGGGGCGAGGAACGCCCGGGTCGCCCGGTGCTCCTGCAGCATCCGCAGGTAGGCGTCGAGCCCGAAGCGGGCCAGCGTGACGACCCTGGCCCTGGCGGCCAGCCCGGTGTTGAGGATGATCGTGAACCCGTAGATGTGGAAGAACGGCAGCGACGCCGGCAGCACCTCGTCGGCGCCGACCGGCCAGCCGGCGCGGTTCTGCTCCAGGTTGGCCACCAGGTTGCGGTGGGTGAGCCGCACGCCCTTGGGCAGGCCGGTGGTGCCGCTGGAGAACGGCAGCGCGGCCACCGCCGTGGCCGGGTCGAGCTCGACCGGCGGGGCCGCCAGGCCGCAGTCGCGCAGCTCGGAGAACGGGCGGAAGCCGGGGTGCTCGCCGAGGACGAACCGGTGCGCGACGCCCACCTCGTCGGCCGCGCGGGCGACCGCGTCCGCGGCGGGGACGGCCGCGATGACCACCGACGCGCCCGAGGCGCGCAGGATCTTGGCGATCTCGGCCGCGGTGAACGCCGGGTTGACCGGGGTGACCGCGGCGCCCGCCGAGACGATGCCGTGCACGGCGACCGCGTACGCCGGCTGGTTGTGGCTGACCAGCGCGACCACGTCGCCGGGGCGCACGCCGAGCGCGGCCAGCCCGCCGGCCACGGCGGCCGCGCCCGCGCCCAGCTCGGCGTAGGTGATCGACTCGGTCCGGTCGGCGTCGACGAGGGCGACCCGGTCGTCGCCGTCGGTGGGCTCGCGACCGAGGACGTACCCGGTGAGCGTCAGGTCCGGGACGTCGATGGCGGCCGGCCGGCCCCGGTGGATCATGCCGGCGACGCTCCCAGGCCGAGCACCTTCACCGCGTTCTCCTTGAGAATCTTCGGCCGGACCGTCGGCTTGATCTCCAGCTTCGCGAAGTCGGCCAGCCAGCGGTCCGGGGTGATGAGCGGGTAGTCCGAGCCGAACAGGACCTTGTCCTGCAGCAGCGAGTTGGCGTAGCGGACCAGCTGGGGCGGGAAGTACTTCGGCGACCAGCCGGAGAGGTCGATGTAGACGTTGGGCTTGTGGGTGGCCACCGCCAGCGCCTCGTCCTGCCAGGGGAACGACGGGTGCGCCATGATGATCGTCAGGTGCGGGAAGTCGACCGCCACGTGGTCGAGCAGCATCGGGTTCGACAGCTCCAGCCGGATCCCGCCGCCGCCGGGCAGGCCCGCCCCGATGCCCGTCTGGCCGGTGTGGAACAGCGCCGGCAGGCCGAACTCCTGGGCGACCTCCAGCAGCGGGTAGGCGCTGCGGTCGTTGGGCGCGAAGTCCTGCACGCTGGGGTGGAACTTGATGCCGCGCACGCCGTGGTCCTCGACCAGCCGGCGGAACGCCCTGGCGCCCGCGCGGCCCTTGGCCGGGTCGATGCTGGCGAACGGGATCAGCACGTCGGGGTGCTCGGCGGCACCCTCGGCGATCTCCTCGTTGGAGATGGCGGGGTGGCCGGTGTAGGCCTCGGTGTCCACGGTGAACACGACGGCGCCGATGCGGCGCTCGCGGTAGTGGGCGGCGATCTCGGGCAGCGTCGGGCGCCGGTGGTCGGCGCCGAAGTACTTGGCAGCGGCCTGCGCCTGGTCGTCGGGCAGCGCGAGGTGGCCGTGCAGGTCGACCTCGATGTGCACGTGGACGTCGATCGCCTGCAGTGCCGCGACGTCGAGGCGGCCGTTCTGCTCCATGGGGGTGGTTGTACGCGGCATCGATTGTGAATGTCAATGATTGAGGTTGTCGGGCAATCGGGTGCGCAGGCCCGGCCGAGAGCACTGCTCTTGAAAGGGTCGGGCGCTCGTGGCATAGTCAAGTTCGAGAGCGCTGCTCTTTAACGAGATCGTCGATCTGAACGGAGTACGTCATGGTCGGGCACGACGGCACGATCCTGGTCAGCGGGGCCACCGGCAGCACCGGCTCCGCCCTGGTGGGGGAACTGCTCGCACGCGGCGCCCCGGTCACCGCGATGGTGCGCAACGGCTCGTCGACGGTCCCGGAGGGCGTCCGCACGGCGGTGGCCGACTTCGACGACCCCGCCGCCGTCGCGGCGGCGCTGCGCGGGGTCCGCGCCGCCTACCTGGTCACGCCCTCGTCCGAGCGGGCCCAGGAGCAGCAGGAGCGGTTCGCCGAGGCCGCCGCCGACGCCGGCGTCGAGCACCTGGTGGTGCTGTCGCAGTACGCCGCGGTAACCGACTCGCCGGTGCGGTTCCTGCGCTACCACGCCGCCGTCGAGCGGCGCGTCCGCGAGCTGGGCATCGGCTACACGTTCCTGCGGCCCAACCTGTACTTCCAGGGCCTGTTCGCGATGGCGGACATGATCCGCGAGCAGGGCCGGATGGTCGCCCCGATCGGCGACGCCCGGGTCAGCGCCGTCGACGTGCGCGACATCGCCGCGGTCGCCGCGGTCGCGCTGACCGAGCCCGGCCACGTCGGCCGGTCCTACGAGATCACCGGCCCGGCGGCGGTCACCCACGGGGAGATCGCCGGCGCCGTCTCCGGGGCGGTCCGGCGCCCGGTCGAGTTCGTCGACGTGCCGCCGGAGGCGTTCGCCGCCGCGCTGCGCGGCGTGCTGCCCGACTGGCAGGTCGACGGCCTGCTGGAGGACTACGCCCACTACGCGCGCGGTGAGGCGGCGCGGGTCCACCCGACCGTCGCCGAGGTCACCGGCCGTCCCGCGCGCGACGTGGCCACCTTCGCCCGCGACCACGCTCCGGCGTTCGGCGGCTGAACCGCCCGCTTTCGCGTTGATCTCCCCGTGATCGGCCGGGGAATGGGCTCGTTGACCGTTCCGTAGTCGCGCGACTACTCTCGCCGTCCCATCCCCGGTCCCACCACCACGAACCGGTCGCGAATGCGCATCGCGGCCGGTGTCGAGTGCTGCGCGCCGGGGGATCGTTCCGGAAAGGGGTGTCGTCATGGCTTCCTACGACCCGCGCACGGCCACCGGCGTGCCGACCGAGCCGGTCGGGTCGCTGCCGCGCCCGGCCGCGCTGCAGGCCGCCTACTCCCGCTACGACGCCGGCGAGATCAGCCGCGACGACCTGGAGAAGCAGCAGGAGGCGGCCGTGCGGGACTCGATCGAGCGGTTCGAGGCCACCGGCTCGCCGATCATCTCCGACGGCGAGCAGCGCTGGTCGTCCTTCGCCACCTACCCGATCACCGACACGCTCGGCGGCACCGGGCTGGCGCCCGGGCTGGCCCCGGTGGGCGGGCAGTTCTTCGCGATCTTCGCCGACGGCCACGGCCGGCAGCTGCCACGGCTGGAGAACGGCCCGTTCCGCTACAACCAGTACGCCGCCGACGCGCTGCGCAAGTCGCTGCCCTACGCGCACCGGCCGATGAAGCAGGCGGTCATCTCGCCGTCCATGCTCGCCCTGCTCTACCCGTTGACCGAGCCGGTGCAGGGCTACACCCGCGAGGAATTCGAGGCGACGCTGGTCGACGAGTGCGAGAAGGACGTCCGCGAGGCGTTCGCGGCGGGCGCGGCCCGGGTGTCGATCGACTTCACCGAGGGGCGGCTGGCCACCCGCGAGGACCCGCGCAACCCGTGGACCGGTGCCGGGCTGCTGCCGCACTTCATCGAGCTGATCAACCGGGTGCTGGCCCGGTTCTCTGCCGAGGAGCGGCGCAGCATCGGCGTGCACACCTGCCCCGGCGGCGACCGCGACTCGGTGCACTCGGCCGACGTGCCCTACAACAACCTGCTGGGCACGATGTTCGACATCGACGCCGGCTACTTCCTGATCCAGTTCTCCTCCGAGCGCGACCGCGACCCGGTGCTGGAGTCCATCGGCCGGCACCTGCGCCCGGACGCCGGCGGCGTGGCGCAGATGGCGTACCTGGGCGTGACCAACCCGCTCAACCCGCGGCTGGAATCGCCCCAGGAGATCGCCGACCGGCTGATCCGGGCGGCCAACTTCATCCCCCGCGAGCAGATCGGCTCGACCGACGACTGCGGCTTCTCGCCGTTCTCGATCGACGAGAAGCCCAACCACGGCTCGCCGGACCACGCGCGCGACATCGCGTTCCAGAAGATCTCCGCCCGGGTGGAGGGCTCCCGCCTCGCCGCCGAGAAGCTCGGCCTCTGACCCCGTCGAGAACGAGGTTGTCGTGATCGAAAACGCTTGTTGATCACGACAACTTCGTTCTCGACGGGAGGGGACTGGGGGTCAACCCCACCTGGGGTCGGGGGTCGCCCGGATGACGCTGCGTAGCCGGGCGCAGCAGGCTCGGTCGGGTGACGACACAGACCCTCGACCAGCCCACCGGCAGCGACTTCGCCCGGTTGTCGCGCCGCGTCGCCGACGCCGGGCTGATGGACCGCCGGCCCGGCTACTACGTCCTGCGCTTCGCCCTGCTCGCCGGCTGGCACGCGGCGACGATCACAGCGTTCCTGCTGCTGGGCGACTCCTGGTGGCAGCTGCTGGTGGCGGTCGCGGCGGCGTTCGGCTCCGGGCAGACCGCGTTGCTCGCCCACGACGTGGCGCACCGGCAGGTGTTCCGCACGCGCCGGCCGTCGGCGGTGGTGGGGCGGCTGCTGGGCAACCTCGGGATCGGGATGTCCTACGGGTGGTGGACCGACAAGCACACCCGCCACCACGCCAACCCCAACCACGAGGGGCTCGACCCGGACGTCGAGCCGGGCGCGCTGGTCTGGACCGGCGAGCAGGCGCGCGCCGCGCGGGGGCGGGTGGTCCGCTTCCTGAACCGCCACCAGGCCGCGCTGTTCTTCCCGCTGATCACCTTCGCCGCGGTGGACCTGCGCCGGGCCAGCCTGCAGGCGCTGCTCGGTCGGGACCGCCGGCAGGTGCCGCTGCGCGGGCTGGAGCTGGCGCTGATCGCCGCGCACGTCGCGGTCTACCTGACGGCGCTGTTCCTCGTGCTGCCGGCCGGGCTCGCGGTGGCGTTCCTGGTGCTGCACCAGGCGCTGTTCGGGCTCTACCTGGGATCGGTGTTCGCGCCCAACCACAAGGGCATGCAGATGCCCACCGAGCGGATGGACTTCCTCCGCAAGCAGGTGCTGACCTCGCGCAACGTCCGCGGTGGCGGGCTGACCGACCGGCCCCTGCACGTCGTGATGGGCGGGCTGAACCACCAGATCGAGCACCACCTGTTCCCCAGCATGCCCACGGCGAACCTGCGGGCGGCCCGCGACGTCGTGCGGGGCTACTGCGCCGAGGTCGGCGTCGCCTACCACGAGACGGGGCTGGTCCGGTCGTGGCAGGAGTCGCTGGCCCAGCTGCGCGAGGCCTCGGCCGGAACCGACGAGCTCAACCGCGACGAGCTCAGCCCCGCAGTGCGCTGACCAGCGCCGCCGGGTCGAGGGCGGCGGGCCGGTCGCTGACCTGCCCGTCGCCCAGCTCGACGACCCGCCAGCGGCCGTCCGCGTGGCGGACGACGTCGACGGTCACGAACGGCAGCCCCAGCCCGGCCACGAGCGGGGCCACCTCGGCGAGGTCGGGCCCGGGCCACGGCTCGCCGTGCGGGGCGTCCGGGTGCGGGCCGACGAGCGCGCACCGGCCGTCCACCCACCACGTCCTGGCCTCGGCGGAGGCGAACCGCTCGAAGCGGCGCAGCACGAACCCTCCGCGCACCCCGCCGCCGTACTCCTCGCGCAGCTCGCGGAACCGGGTCGCCACCGCCCACGCCGCGTCGGCGTCGGTCAGGTCGGGCACGAACATCGCCTCCGCCCAGTGGTGCTTCATCGACTTCGTGTGGTCGCGCAACACCGCCGGGCCGGGGGCGAGCGCGAGGCGGGCGGTCTCGAACGCCGCCCGGTCGGTGCCGTCGGTCCAGACCGACTCCGGGGTGACGGCGGCCAGCGCGTCGTACCAGCCGGGCAGCTCGTGGGCGGCCCGGTAGGCGGCCGGATCGGTGCGCAGCCGGACGCCGCGCCCGGCCAGCGCGGCGGCCATCTCGGCGTAGCGCTCGCCGTCGAGCATCCAGCCGCGGTACACGGCGGTCCCCTCGTCGCGGACCCGGGCGACGGCCCGCTCGGCCCGGCCGCCCGCGGCGAGGGCGTCGTGGTCGACCAGGGCGACGGTCAGCCCGAGGTCGCGGGCCGCGGCCGCCTCGGCGGCGAAGTGCTCGTCGGGCCGGCGCGGGCGCAGGCCGTCGGACGGGAACAGCACGATCATCGGGCCAGTCTGGCCGGGCGCTCCCGCCGGGGCAGCCGCGTTTCGCGCGCTCAGTCCCCGCGCACCGGCACCTCGTCGTCGTGCTGGTGCAGCCGACCGGCCGCGGCACGGTCGGTGCGGGTCAGCCGGGCGAACCACCGCGACGGCGGCGTCGCGGTGTGCCCCGGCCGCGGGCCGCCGGAGCCGACGGGTCCCGGCAGCAGCCGGTTGACCAGCGTCAGGGCGCGCAGGGTCGTCGACGGGGCCAGCGCGTGCACGCGGGCACCTACCTTCGCCGGCAGCGTGAGGGTGATCTCGGGGCGGCCCCGCAGCGCGGCCCGCACCAGCCGGCCGGCCGCCTTCTCCGCCGACATCGACAGCCCGGGCAGGCTGTCCGCCACGGTGAACCAGCCGCGTTCGGCCGGGCGGTCGCCGGTGAACAGCGCGTTGCGGGTGGAGCCGGTGCGCATCAGCCCCGGCACCGCGACCGTCACCGAGACGCCGTCGCGCGCGGCCTCCACGCGCAGGCCCTCGGCGAACCCGACGGCGGCGTGCTTGGCGGCGGTGTAGGGCAGCAGGTGCGGCGCGGGCAGCTTGCCGCCGATCGAGGTGATCGCCAGTACCCGGCCGCGGGTGCGGCGCAGCAGCGGCAGCGCGGCCAGCACGGGGTGCACCTGGCCCCAGAACATCGTGTCCATGGCCGCCGCGAACTCCGTCGCGGTCAGTTCCTGGACCGGCCCCACCTGGATGATCCCGGCGTTGACGACGAGCACGTCGAGCCGGCCGAACCGCTGCTGGGCCTGCTCGACGACGCGCCGGGCGTCGTCCTGCACCCCGACGTCGGCGGCCACCTCGTGCACGGTGGCCCCGTGCCCGCGCAGCTCCTCCGCCGCCGGGCCCAGGCCGTCGGCCGAGCGGGCGCAGACGACCAGGTCGTGGCCGCGGTCGGCGAGCTCGCGGGCGATCAGGAAGCCCAGGCCGCGGCTGGCCCCGGTGACCAGGGCGACGGGGCGGTCGGTGGGTGCGTCGGTCATGGCGGGGGAGTGCCCGGTCAGCGGGCCGGCACACCCGCCGGGGTCAGTGGTCGGCGCGGGCGTGCACCGCCGCCTCGTAGGTGTGCCCGGCCGCGCGCAGCCGCTCGACCAGCACGCCGCCCAGCGCGGTGGCGGGGGTCAAGGAGCCCGCCCGGTCGGGCAGCCGGTCGCCGTCCAGGGCCAGGGCCAGCGCGCTCTGCGCGAACATGACGGCGGTGGCCGCGTAGCCGGGGTCGCCCTGCCCCGAGACGATCGCGCGGTAGCGGCGGCGGTCCTCGGTGACCGCGTCGACGACCATGCGGAACCAGCCCTTCTCCCGGACCTCGGCCGACGGGCCGGTGCCCGGGGCGGGCAGCACGCGGTCGAGCAGCGACCGGGTCGGGCCGAACGACAGCGCGCCGAGCGCCCCGACGAGCCCGCCGGTGACCGCGACCGACGCGGCGGCCCCGCCGAGCCCGCGCCCGACGCCCATCACCTCGCCGTAGCGCAGCGAGCGGCCGTAGGCCCAGCCCTGCAGCGCGTTGCTGCGCCGCACGATCCGGGTGTTGTAGGGGGCCATGATGAACGGCGCGGTCCACCGCCCGTCCTCGGTGCGCCCGGGTGGGACGGCGTCGGAGGGCTGGCGGACGGTCGGCTCGGCGTCGCGGTCGGGGCTGAGCGCGAACGGGTCGGCGGCGAGGCGGCGCAGCGCCGGGTCCGAGCGCATCGCCTCGACCTGCCCGCGCAGCGAGGCGATCGTGCCGCCGCTCATGCCACCGCGCACCGTCGCCTCCAGCCGGACGTCGCGCAGCCCGGTGGCGCCGTCGGCGGCGGCCCGCTCGTGCAGCAGCAGCACGGCGAGGTCGGAGGGGACCGAGTCATAGCCGCAGGAGTGCACGATCCGCGCGCCGCTGCGGCGGGCGACCTCGTCGAACTCGTCGATCGCCCGGCGGACGAACAGGATCTCCCCGGTCAGGTCGGCGTAGTGGGTGCCGGCCCCGGCGCAGGCGGCGACCACGGGCATCCCGTACCGCGCGTAGGGCCCCACCGTGGTGGCCAGCACGCGGGTCGACGCGGCGAGCGCGGCCAGCGAGGCGGGGTCGGTGGAGTCGGCCTCCACGACCGCCCAGTCGTGCGCGGCGGCGGGCAGCTCGGCGCGGACCGCCCGCAACTTGGCCGCGGACCGCCCGGCCAGCGCGATGCGCGTGCCCTCCGGGGCTGCGTCAGCCAGGTAGTCGGCAACCAGCCGGCCGACGAAGCCGGAGGCGCCGAACACGGCGATGTCGAAGTCCCGCTCTGCGTCCGCCACCGCTCGATCCTGCACCGCCCAATCCTGGCCCGCCCCGGCCGGTCCCGCAGGCCTACTCCTTCCAGTCGACGAGCTCCACCCGCTCGGCGAGGGTGTCGATGGCGTGGTCGCCGCCGGTGCCCAGGCCCCGGCGCACGACGTTCAGCGCACCGCAGGCCGCGCCGATGCGCAGCGCCTCGCGGACCTCCAGACCCTTGACCAGCGAGGCGACCGTGCCGGCCGTCATCGAGTCGCCCGCCCCGCTGGACTCGGCCGGCTCCAGCGGCGGGAGGCGGATCTCCAGCACGTCGTCGTCGACGAGCGCGAGCGCCGGGTCGGCGGCCCGCGACACGATGACGGTGCCGGCGCCCTCCTCGCGCAGCTTGCGCATGGCCTTCACCAGCTCGGCGGGCTCCCCGCTGTCGACGCGGCCGTCGTCGAGCAGCTCCTCGTGGCTCACCTTGACCAGGAACGGGGAACCCTTGAGCACGGCGTTCAGCCGCTCGCCCGCGAGGTCCACGGCGACCCGGCAGCCGTTGGCCGAGAGGTCGGTGGCCAGCCGGCCGTACAGGTGGGCGGGCACGACCTGGTCGGAGTTCGGTCCGGCCAGCACCGCAGTGCCGTGCGTGATGCCCTCGTGCAGCACCAGCTCGTAGAGCTCGTCCTGCTCGTGGCGGTCCAGCGGACCGCCGGGGGCCTCGACGATCTCGTCGCGCTCCTCGTCGCGGCGGTCGTGCACGTACCCGCCGTTGCGGGTGGACGTGGTGACCCGGCGCAGCTCGACGCCCTCCGCGGGCAGCAGGTGCGCCAGCAGGTCGCCGGTCTCGCCGCCGAGCGCGGCGCACATGACCACCGGCACGCCCAGCGTGGAGATCATCCGGGCCTGCCACACGCCCTGCCCGCCGGCGTGGACGTGGATGTCGGGGGTCCCGCCGCGGTCCTCGATGGTGACCGTGACCAGGGGGGACGGGTTGAACACTACGACGGAGGGCGGCATGTCCGGTTCGTACCCGATGGAGGGGAAGCGCACTCCTGTCGGGGATGGTCGACACCGACGGCCGGGGCGGGGCGTCGTGCACCCGGCCGCCGGGGGTCCACAGGGGCGCCCGCAGCCTCGCTCGCGACGACGAGCAGGTCAGCCGGCGCCGGTCGTCCTGGCCCTCGCGCCCTCGCGCGTGCGCCCCGGGTCGGGGGCGCCATCGGCCGGGAACCGGCGCAGGAACTCCTGCTCGGTCGCCAGCATGCGCGCGGTGTGCGTCTCCAGCGCCGACTCCGAACCGCCGGTCACCACGTCGTGGCGGGTGTCGTGCAGGTGCTGCATCTCGCGGCGCAGGTCGTCGTCGGCGAGGTCACGGGGCGGAACGCCTTCTGCTCTGCTCACCATGGCCTGCGACTACCCCGTTGCGCCGGGATCCACGCCTGCCGTGTCCGCGTCCCCCTACCGGGTAGACGGTTGGGGACGACGAGGGAAGAGGTGCCAGGGATGGCGGCGACGGTCGGCGACTTCGTGCTGCAGCGGCTGCGGGAGTGGGGTGTCGAGCAGGTCTTCGGCTACCCCGGCGACGGGATCAACGGCCTGGTGGTCGCGTTCGGCGAGGCCGACGACCGGCCGCGGTTCATCCAGTCACGCCACGAGGAGATGTCGGCGTTCCAGGCCGTGGGCTACGCGAAGTTCTCCGGGCGGGTCGGGGTGTGCATGGCGACGTCGGGGCCGGGGGCGATCCACCTGCTCAACGGCCTCTACGACGCCAAGGCCGACCACGTGCCGGTGGTGGCGATCGTCGGGCAGACCGAGCGCTCGGCGATGGGCGGCGCCTACCAGCAGGAGGTCGACCTGCAGGCGCTGTTCAAGGACGCGGCCAGCGACTACCTGGTCGAGGTGAACGTCCCGGAGCAGCTGCCCAACGCGCTCGACCGGGCGTTCCGCACGGCGCTGGCCCGCCGCGCGCCCACCGCCGTGATCATTCCCAGTGACCTGCAGACCGAGGAGTACAGCCCGCCGCGCCACGAGTTCAAGCAGGTGCCGTCGAGCCCGCCCGGGTTCGTCGCCTCCGCCCCGGTGCCCGGGGAGGCCGGGCTGCGGGCCGCGGCCGAGGTGCTCAACGCCGGGCAGCGGGTGGCGATCCTGGTCGGGCAGGGCGCGCGGGGTGCCGCCACCGAGGTCGAGCGGGTCGCCGACGTGCTCGGGGCCGGGGTGGCCAAGGCGCTGCTGGGCAAGGACGTGCTGTCCGACGAGCTGCCGTTCGTCACCGGCTCGATCGGCCTGCTGGGCACCCGGCCCAGCTACGAGCTCATGGAGGGCTGCGACACGCTGCTGATCGTCGGCTCGAACTTCCCCTACAGCCAGTTCCTGCCCGAGTTCGGTCGGGCGCGGGCGGTGCAGATCGACCTCGACGGCGCCCTCATCGGCATGCGCTACCCGACCGAGGTCAACCTGGTCGGCGACGCGCGGGCCACGCTGCGGGCGCTGCTGCCGCTGCTGTCCGGCCCCACCGACCGCGCGTGGCGCGAGAAGATCGAGTCCAGTGTCGCCTCCTGGTGGGGGACGCTGGAGCGGCAGGCCATGCTCGACGCGAAGCCGGTCAACCCGATGCGGATCGTCTGGGAGCTCTCCGCGCGCCTGCCCGACAACGCGATCGTGACCTCGGACTCCGGGTCGTCGGCCGACTGGTACGGCCGGTTCCTGCGGATGCGCGAGGGCGTGCGGGGCTCCCTGTCGGGCACGCTGGCCAGCATGGGCGCGGCCGTGCCGTACGCGATCGGCGCCAAGTTCGCCCACCCCGACCGCCCGGCGATCGCGCTCACCGGCGACGGCGCCATGCAGATGAACGGCCTCGCCGAGCTGCTGACGATCGCCCGCTACGCCGACCGCTGGAGCGACCCGCGCTGCGTCGTCTGCGTGCTGCACAACAACGACCTGACCCAGGTCACCTGGGAGCTGCGGGCGATGGGCGGGGCGCCGAAGTTCGAGCCGTCGCAGACCCTGCCCGACGTCTCCTACGCCGACTTCGCCCGCGGGCTCGGGCTGGAGGCGATCACCGTCACCGAACCCGGCCAGCTGGGCCCGGCCTGGGACGCCGCGCTGGCCGCCGACCGGCCAGCGGTGCTCGACGTGCACTGCGACCCGGACGTGCCGCCGATCCCGCCGCACGCCACGGTCGACCAGGCCAAGTCGATGCTGGAGGCCGTGCTGAAGCGCGACCCGGCCGCCGCCCACCTGGTGTGGCAGGGCGCGAAGACGAAGCTGCAGGAGCTGCTGCCGCGGCGCCGGCGCTGAAGCCCGGTCGTGGCGGTTCGCGGTCGGCTCGCGGGGTAGGCCCCATTGCGTGGACCTTCGATTCGTGCGGGACCTGACCGAGAAGCCCGGACCGTTCGCGACCGCCTACCTGGACGCGTCGCACGACACCGAGGACGCCGCCCACGCCGGCGGGCTGCGCTGGGCGGGCGCTCGCGGCGAGCTGGCCGAGCAGGGGGCCGACGAGGCCACCCTGGCCGCGCTGGAGGCCGCCGCCACGCGCGACGACCCGCCGGTCGGTCGCGCCGGGCGCGTGCTGGTGGCCGCCGGCGGGCAGGTGCTGCTCGACCGGCTGGTGCCCGAGCCGCCCGCGTCGGCGAGGGTGCGCTGGGGCTCCGTGCCCGACCTGGTGCCGCTGCTGGTCGACCAGGGCGAGCCGGTGACCGCGGTGGTCGCGCGCATCGACGACACGGGCGGGGAGATCCTGCTGGCCCGCCCGGGATCCGATCCGGAGCCGGTCGGCGGGAAGGTCGACGCCGACCCGGCCGGCCCGGTCCACAAGGTCCGCGGCGGCGGGTGGCACCACCTGAAGATGCAGCACCGGGTCGAGGAGACCTGGCGGCGCAACACCGCCGCCGTCGCCGAGCGGATCGACACCCTGGTGTCGGAGACGGCGGCCGGCGTCGTGGTGATCGCCGGGGAGACGCAGTCGCGCTCGCGGCTGCGCGGCGCCCTCGGCGAGCGCTCGTCCGGGATCGCCGTGGAGGTCGAGCACAGCACCGCAGCCGGGTCCGACGAGCTGGAGGAGGCGGTGGAGGCCGCGGTCCGCGACGTCGTCGACGAGCGGCGGCACGCCGCCCTGGAGCAGCTCGACCAGGCGCTCGGACGGCCGGACGGGCTCGCCGTGCACGGCGTCGAGCCGGTGCTGGCCGCCCTGCGGGCCACCGCGGTGGAGACGCTGTTCCTCGACGGCGGCGTCGCCCGCGCGGGCCGGGTGTGGGTCGGCGAGGCGCCCACCGCGGTCGCCACCCGGGAGGACGAGCTGCGTGCCATGGGCGCGGAGCCGGTGCAGCAGCTGGACGTGGACGACGCGCTGCTGCGTGCGGCCGCGGCGTCCGATGCGGCCTTCGTGCCGCTCGGCGGGGGGCGCAGCGGGTTCGTCGGCCGCCCCGTCGACGACGGGGTCGCGGCGGTCCTGCGGTTCCCGCTGCCGCCCGGCGCCTGATCGTCGGGCGCGTCCCGCCCGCGGGTGCGCGACGATCCGCACCACCCGTGCCAAGGTGGGGCCGGAACGATCGCCGACGACGGGCGGGTGCGCATGGCCGACATCACCGACGTGATCCTCGACGAGCACGAGTGGTTCCGCCGCCAGTTCGCGGCGCTGGACCGCCTGCAGGGCCAGGACCCGCTCGACGTGGAGGCGGTGCGCGCGGTGTGGCAGCCGCTGGCCGACCACCTCGACGTGCACGCGATCGCCGAGGAGCGGATCTTCTACCCGCAGCTGCTGCGCTTCGGCGACGACCCGCAGGACGAGACGCTCGACGCCATCGGCGACCACAACGACATCCGCGATGGCGTGCACGAGGCCGGCCGGTACCCCGTCGGCACCGCCGAGTGGTGGGCGGCGGTCGGCAGGGCCCGCGCCGCCAACGACGAGCACATGGGCGAGGAGGAGCGCGAGGGCCTGTCGGACTTCCGGCAGCACGCGCCGTCGGGGCTGCGCGAGGCGCTCGGCGTGCAGTTCACCGAGTTCCTCGCCGCGCACCGCACGACCGCCGGCCTGGACACCTCGGACAAGGACCCGCAGGGCTACGTGCGAGCGGTGGAACGCGAGATCGGCTCGGACCCGAGCGACGGGTCGCTGGGCATCGGAAGCCTGAGGGGGCGCTGAACCATGGCCGTGTCCGACCACCTGCTGCGCGACCTGGCGCCGATCCCGTCCCGGGCCTGGAAGGAGATCGACGACGAGGCCCGCGCCCGGCTGACCCCGCTGCTGGCGGCCCGCCGGGTCGTCGACTACTCCGACGGCGGCGGCTGGGGGGCCGACTCGCTGAGCCTGGGCCGCACCGACGACCTGCCCTCGCCGCCCGACGGGGTGCCCGGCGACCAGGTGCGGCTGCGCCGGCGGCGCGTGGCGCCGCTGGCCGAGGTGCGCGTCCCCTTCACGGTCGACCGCTCCGCGATCGAGGACATCGAGCGCGGTGACCCGGCCGCCGACCTGGCCGACCTGGAGCGCGCGGCGCGGCTGGCCGCCGAGGTCGAGAACCGGGCGGTCTTCCACGGCTGGGGCGCGGCCGGGATCACCGGCATCGCCGACTCCTCTCCGTACCCGGCGGTCGGGCTGGGCACCGAGCCCACGGCCTACGCCGGGATCGTCGCCCGCGCCGCCGACACCCTGCGCTGCCGCGGGATCGAGGGCCCCTACACGCTGGTCATCGGGCCGGAGGGCTACACCCGGATCGTGGAGACCACCGAGCACGGCGGCTTCCTGCTCGTCGACCACCTGGCCCGGATCACCGGGGGCCGGGTGGTGTGGGCGCCGGGGGTCCGGGGCGCGGTGCTGCTCAGCGAGCGCGGCGGCGACTTCGTGCTGCGGGTCGGGCAGGACCTCTCGGTCGGCTACGTCGACCACGACGCCGACACCGTGCGGCTCTACCTGGAGGAGACCTTCACCTTCCGGGTCCTGGAACCGGACGCGGCGGTTGCGCTGAGCGCAGCCGGGTAGCCCCTGCCGGTGCTGACGCTGGAGGAGTTGCGCGAGCGGGCCCGCTCCTGCACCCGGTGCCCGCTGCACGAGCCGGCGACCCGGACCGTGTTCGGCCAGGGGCGGGCAGGGGCCTGGTTGATGCTGGTCGGGGAGCAGCC
Organism: Pseudonocardia lacus; assembly: GCF_018531445.1. Classification (GTDB taxonomy): domain Bacteria; phylum Actinomycetota; class Actinomycetes; order Mycobacteriales; family Pseudonocardiaceae; genus Pseudonocardia; species Pseudonocardia lacus. The sequence goes on along the minus strand of NZ_JAHDTH010000128.1, from coordinate 4,733 downwards.
CGGCGACCAGGAGGACCGCAAGGGCGAGCCGTTCGTCGGTCCCGCCGGCCGAGTGCTCGACGAGGCGCTGGAGCGGGCCGGCATCGCCCGCGACGACGTCTACGTGACCAACGCGGTCAAGCACTTCCGCTTCGAGCGCGACGGCAAGCGCCGCATCCACAAGACCCCGGGCGTCACCCACGTCCGGGCGTGCCGGCCCTGGCTGGACGGCGAGCTGGCGGCGGTGCGCCCGGCAGTGGTCGGCACGCTGGGCGCCACCGCGGCGAAGGCCCTGCTGGGCTCGCAGTTCCGGATCACCTCAGAGCGCGGGAAGGTGCTGGAGTTCGAGGGCCGACCGCTGGTGGCGACGGTGCACCCGTCGTCGATCCTGCGCGGGCCGGCCGAGGCCCGTGAAGAGGCGCTGACCGCGATGGTCGACGACCTGGCGGTGGTCGCCGGGCTCCGCGCCTGACCGTCGAGAACGACGTTGTCGTGATGGTGGACCGGTCCACGCGACAACGGGTTCGTTCTCGACGGGAGGCGGGGTCAGGCGGTCGGCAACCCGGCGGCGGCCCAGGCCCGGAAGCCGCCGTCGACGTCGGTGGCCCGGTGCAGCCCGAGGTCCTGCAGGGACGCGGCGGCCAGGCTGGAGCTGTAGCCCTCCGAGCAGAACAGGATCCACTCGACGTCGTGGTCGACGGCCTCGGGTATGCGCGCGTCGCTGCTGGGGTCGAGCCGCCACTCCAGGTGGTTGCGCTCGATGACGAGCGCGCCGGGCAGCTCGCCCTCCTGCTCGCGCTGCCACTGGGGGCGGGTGTCCACCAGGTGGGCACCCCGCTCGGCGCGCTCGGCGGCCTCCCGCGGACCGATCCGGTCCAGGCGGGCGCGCGCGGCGGCCAGCAGGTCCGCGACCGTGGTCATCCGACACCCTCCGGGCGGCCCGGGCCGGTCACGACGGTGCGGGTGCGGCGCAGGACCGAACCCGCGCCGTCGGACCGGGCGTCCGGGGCGTAGTAGGACATCCGCGTCAACGGCGGGGAGTACGCGTGCACGCTGACCGCGGCCTGCGCATCCGGGTTGCTCACCTCGTGCACGTAGCCGCGGCCGAACCCGACCGACCGCCCGGCCCCGATCCGCCGCCCGGCCAGCGCGTGCCGGCCGGGGACCCACCGGTCCTCGGTGAGCCCGCCGCGGACCACGGTGAGCGCGCCCAGCGAGTCGCCGTGGTCGTGCAGCTCGGCGAACTGCTCGGTCGACCAGGTGATGAGCCACACGTCCACCGCGTCGTCGCTGCGGAGCAGGTTGTACCAGCGCTGCTCGGGGTCGACGACGACGCGGTGGCGCCCGGCGCGCACCTCGGCGGCGTAGCGGCGGGTCAGCTCGGTGAGCGCGCGCAGGCCGAGCAGGGCAGGGGCGAACGGGGACGCGACGGCGTGCGGGGACACGGGACGGCTCCAGTGCGGATCGGAACGGACGAGCGGGCGCGGGTGCGTCAGCTCGCCGGACAGCACTGGTCGAAGTGGTGCGCGCGACGGGGTCCCCAGATGTCTCCCAGGAACCACTTCGGCGTCACGCCGAGATGGAATCACACGGTGTCGGCGCCGCGCCAACGCGTCCCAGCGGCAGGGACGTCCCGCCGCTTTGTCCGGACAATTCGGCCGGCGCTCACTCCTCGTGCAGCACGACCGCCAACCGGGCCACGGCCTCGTCGACGCGGGCCCGGTCGTGGCCGCGCACCACGACCTCCACGGCGAACCGGTCGTCGTTGCGGAACGGGTAGCTGCCGATGCTCAGGTCGGGGTGCTCGCGGGCGAACTCGGCCAGCGCCGCCGCGAAGAACGCCTCGCCGCGCTCGACCACGACGCTGCCCGACACGGTGGGCGTCCCGCCCGGCAGCGTCGGCACCAGCACGGCGACCATCGCCGCGAAGATGCTCGGGACGCCGGCCATCACGTGCACGTTGCCGATGCTGAACCCGGGCGCACCGGAGAGCTCGTTGCCGATCAGCACGGCGCCGTCGGGGATGCGGGCCATCCGCAGGATGCCCTCGGACATCGGGATGCCCCGCTCGCGCACGCGCTCCTCGAGCAGGGCGCGGGCGTCGTCGCGGACGCCGATCGGCACGTCGAAGGCCGCGGCGATGCTGTCGGCGGTGATGTCGTCGTGGGTGGGGCCGATGCCGCCGGAGGTGAAGACCTGGTCGTAGGTGGTGCGCAGGGACCGCACGGCGCCCACGATCGCGTCGCGGTCGTCGCGGATCACCCGCACCTCCACGAGGTCGATGCCGGCGCCGGCGAGGGCGAGGGCCAGCACCTGGACGTTGGCGTCGCGGGTGCGGCCGGAGAGGATCTCGTCGCCGATGACGAGGAACGCGGCGGTGGGGTTCGGCACGCCCGAGAGCGTAAGCCGATCACCACCGCCGCGGCGCCTCGGCGGTGCGGGTCGGTGCGGGTCGGTACTGGTGTCAGTGGTGGTAGCGGTGCACGACGGCGTGGCCCTTGCCGCGCCGGATCAGCGCCCGGTTGACCGGCACCGTCACCACGAACGCGACCGCCAGCGCCGCCGCGAGCGAGGCCCAGAACAGCACCGAGTCCAGCCCGGCGTCCATCGCGCCCGGGACGAGCACCAGCACGAGGTTGTCGACGATCTCCATCACCGTGATGGAGAGCGTGTCCGCGGCCAGCGCGACGCCGAGGGCGGCGGCGAGCCCGAGCCCGGCGCGCAGCAGCGGCACCATCGTGAACGAGTAGCCGAAGACGAACGCCAGCGCGATGGCCAGCGCGATGGTCGGCAGGGTGTCCCAGCCGAGCGCGGTGCCGATCACGACGCCCAGCACCTCCCCGATGGCGCAGCCGGTGAGGCAGTGCAGGGTCGCGCTGATCGCCATCCTGGTCAGTTCGCGCCCGCCGGGGTCGGTCGCGGCCGCGTCGTGGTGTCCGCTGTGGTCGGCCATGGTGGCCTCCTCTCGTCGTCCGACGACCCCAACAAGGTACCCCCTAGGGGTATTGCGGGTCGAGCGGGAATTCACCGCATCGGAGCAGCGTTGGTGCCGCCCGCTCGCCGGACAGTGGTGGGCGCGACCCCCACAACGTGAGGAGCAGGCCGGATGACCACTACGGCGCAGGTGCACCCGGCCGACCTCCGCGAACGGCTGGCCTCCACCGAACCGCCCCGGCTGGTCGACGTCCGCACCCCGGCCGAGTTCGAGACCGCGCACATCCCCGGCGCCGTCAACATCCCCCTCGACGTGCTGCGCGCCCACGCCGCCGAGCTGAGCGGCTCGATCGGCCCCGGCGCCGTGCTCGTCTGCGCCACCGGCCCGCGCGCCGAGCGGGCCGGGCGCGTCCTGGCCGGCGCGGGCGTCGTCGACGCCCTCGTCCTCACCCGCGGCATGACCGGCTGGGCGGCGGCCGGCGGTCGGGTCGAGCGGGGCCGCCAGGTCTGGGCCCTGGACCGGCAGGTCCGGTTCACCGCCGGTCTGCTGGTCCTGCTGGGCCTGCTGGGCGGCCTGCTGGTGCCGGGCCTGCAGTGGTTCTCCGCGCTGATCGCCGGGGCCCTCGTGGTCACCGCGCTGGTGGGCATCTGCCCGATGGCCGACCTGCTGGCCCGCATGCCCTGGAACAGGGGAGCGGCACCGGTCGACCTCGATCGGGTCACCGCCGCGCTCGCCGGCCGCTGACGCACGTCTTCGCAGGGGCGGTCTGGTCGGCGCAGAGTGCACAGCACCTGCGAGGACTACGGGGACTCTGCGAAGACGGTGTCGATCACGCCCCGTTAACGGCCCCGAGGGGCCGCGGTCAGCGCCGCCCGCAGCGCGTCCAGCGCCCCCGACCAGGCGCTCGCCGACGGCGTCGCGTAGCCGACGACCAGCGCGTCCGGGTGCGGCGCGGCGTCGGGATGGCGGTAGTGGCCGATGCCGGGGACGGCGAGCCCGCGCCGGGCCGCGGCCCGCACGACCGCGTCCTCGGTGCCCGCCGGCAGCTCGACGACGGCGTGCAGGCCGGCGTCCAGCCCGGTCACCCGCGCGCCTGCCGAGGCCACCGCGGAGGCCAGCTGGTCGCGGCGGCGGCGGTAGGCCGCGCGCATCGCCCGCACGTGGCGGTCGTAGGCGCCGGAGGTGAGCAGGTCGGCCAGTACCAGCTGGTCGACGGCGCCGCAGGTGGGCTCCGCGTCGCCCTTGCGCCGCTCCACCTCGGGCACCAGCCGCTCCGGCAGCACCACCCAGCCCAGCCGCAGGCCGGGGGCCAGCGACTTGCTGGTCGTGCCGAGGTGGACCACGTGCTCGGGGTCGAGGCCCTGCAGCGCGCCGACCGGCTGGCGGTCGTAGCGGAACTCGCCGTCGTAGTCGTCCTCCAGGACGAACCCGCCGCACCCGCGGGCCCAGTCGACGGCGGCGGCGCGGCGGTGGGGGTCGAGCGCGACGCCGGTCGGGAACTGGTGGGCGGCGGTCAGCAGCACCGCGCCGACGCCGTCCAGGCCGGGGAGGTCGGTGGTGCGCGCGCCGCGCTCGTCCACGGGCAGGGCAGGCGTGCGCAGACCGGCCTCGGCCAGCACCTCGCGGTGGCGCGCGAGGCCGTGCGACTCGACCGCGACCGCGCGCACCCGCCGGGCCCGCAGGACCGGCCCCAGCAGGGTCAGGGCGTGCCCGAACCCGGAGCAGACCACGATCCGCTCGGGCCCGGCCCGCACGCCGCGGGCCCGGGCGAGGTAGTCGGCCAGCGCCGCGCGCAGCTGCGCCAGCCCGCGCGGGTCCC
>NZ_JAHDTH010000127.1 GCF_018531445.1 Pseudonocardia lacus | reverse complement strand
CCCGCTCCGCCTGCGCCGGTGATGCGGCGGGGCCGGCCGCAGCCAACGGGCCTGCGCCCGTCGCCCGTGCCGGCCACGCCGCCCGCGCCCGCGGCCTCGCCGGCAGCGTCGCCGAGCGGGCTCGAAGCCGGGTACGCGGCGGTGCTGGCCGAGGTTCTCGGCATCGTCCGGGTGCCGGTCACCAGCAACTTCTTCGACGACCTCGGCGCCGACTCGATGGTCATGGCCCGGTTCTGCGCCCGCGTGCGGACCCGGCCCGACCTGCCCAACATCGCCATCAAGGACATCTATCGCGCCCCGACGATCGCGGCGCTGGCGGCTTCCGGAGCAGGAGCCGCGACGTCGGCTCCGGCACCGTCCCCGAACCCGGCCGGCGCGGTGGCCCCCGCTGCGCCCGCCCGCCTGCAGGCGTCGGCTTCCCGCGACCTGGACTCGCCGACCGTGCTGCTGCCCCGCGCGCCGGGCCCGGACGCGCCGCCCGACCCGCGAGAGGCGCCCGTCGGCACGCTGCGCTACCTGCTGTGCGGCACGCTGCAACTGCTGTTCCTGCTCGGCTACCCCGCCCTCATCGCCTACGCGTTCGCCCTCGGCGCCGAATGGGTCCTCACGGCCACCACCACGGTGGAGGTGTACCTGCGGTCGGTGCTGGTCGCCGGCGCGCTGATGCTGGGCACCAGCCTGCTGCCGATCCTGGCCAAGTGGCTGCTCGTGGGCCACTGGAAGCCCGCCCGGTTCCCGGTCTGGAGCCTTCGCTACTACCGGTTCTGGCTGGTCAAGACCTTGATCCGGACCAATCCGCTGGTCCGGTTCGTCGGCACCCCGCTCTACCCGTTCTACCTGCGGCTACTCGGCGCGAAGATCGGCAAGGGAGTGACGATCCTGTCCCCGACCGTGCCGGTGTGCACCGACCTGCTGACCGTCGGCGCGGGCACAGTCATCCGCAAGGCCTCCTCGTTCGTGGGGTACCGCGCCCACGCCGGCGTCGTTCAGGTGGGTCTGGTGACGATCGGGGCAGACGTCCTCGTCGGCGAGGCGACCGTGCTCGACATCGACAGCTCGCTCGGCGACCGGTCCCAGCTGGGGCACACCTCGGCGCTGCACGCCGGTCAGTCGGTCCCGGCGGGCGAGCGCTGGCACGGCTCCCCCGCGGAGCCGACCTCGGTGAACTACCGGGCCGTCCCCGCGGTCGGCGGCGGCACGCTGCGGAAGCTGCTGTACCCGCTCACCCAGCTGGTGCTGGCCCTCGGCGTCGTCCTGCCGCTCGGCATGACCGGGCTGACCCTACTGGTGCGCGAGGTCCCGCAGGTGCAGGCGTTGGTCGTGGACGTCGAGACCGCCTCCGCGCACGTGCCGTTCCTCGCCGACGTGGTGATCCTCTCGGCCGCGCTGTACTTCGGCGGCCTGCTGCTCGGTCTGCTGGTCGCGGCGACCGTTCCGCGGATGCTCGCGCCGCTGGTGCGGCCGGGCAGGGCCTACCGCCTGTACGGCAGCGCCTACTGGGCGCTGCGGACCGTCACCCGGATGTCGAACAGCAAGTTCTTCACGCGGGTCTTCGGCGACAGCTCGTACATCGTGGGCTACCTGCGCGCCCTCGGCTACCGGTTCCTCCGGGTGGAGCAGACCGGCTCCAACTTCGGCATGACCGTGGCACACGACTCCCCGTTCCTCTGCGAGGTCGGCAGCGGGACCGTCGTCGCCGACGGCCTGACGATGCTCAACGCCGATTACTCGAACACCTCGTTCAAGGTGTCGCGGGTCCGCCTCGGCGCGCACAGCTTCCTGGGCAACGCGATCTTCTACCCGGCACGGGCTCGGGTGGGCGACAACTGCCTGCTCGCGACGAAGGTCATGGTCCCGATCGACGGGGGCGTCCGGCAGGGTGTCGGGCTGCTCGGCTCACCCAGCTTCGAGATCCCGCGCTCGGTCCAGCGGGACAGCAGGCTGGCGGTCGGGCCGGAGCAGCGCCGCCACGGCGTGGCGGCCAAGAACCGGCACAACCTGGTCAGCATCGCGCTGCTGCTGCTGAGCCGGTGGTTCCACTTCACGCTGGTCATCGCGCTCGCGCGGTTCGCCCTCGACCTGCACACCCAGTTCGGGGCCGTGGCCATCGCGGCGTTCGGCACCGCGAACCTGCTGCTCACCTACACCTACTTCGGGCTGCTCGACCGCACCGTTCGGTGGTTGGCGGCATGGCGGCCGCAGGGCGTGTCGATCTACGACCGGGCGTTCTGGCGGCACGAGCGGTACTGGAAGATCGCCGCCGACAGCTACGTCCAGCGGCTCAACGGCACGCCGTTCAAGAACGTGCTCTGGCGGGTGCTCGGTGTGCGGGTGGGGCGCAGGCTCTTCGACGACGGCTGCTCGATCTCGGAACGGGCGTTCGTCACCATCGGCGACCACTGCACCCTCAACGAGCGCAGCGTCATCCAGTGCCACTCGCAGGAGAACGACGCGTTCAAGTCGGACCGGGTCGTGATCGGCAACGGCGTGACCGTCGGGGTCGGCGGGTTCGTCCACTACGGAACGCGCCTCGGCGACGGCTCGCTGCTCGAGGCGGACTCGTTCCTGATGAAGGGCGAGGAGATCGCGCCGCGCACGCGCTGGGGCGGCAACCCGGCAGTCGAACTGGACCACGCACCTCTTTCGATCAACAGCTCAGTGCGGAGGAAGACATGAACGTCGCCATCGACGGGTCGGCACGCCAGTACTGGCTGGGGGCGTTGACCGGGGGCGGTCCCACCGGGGTTCCGCGGTGGTCGCAGGAGACCCGGCCCGGTGTCGGGGAGCACGTCGAGCCAATCCCGGTCAGGCTCGTCGACGCGGTGAGCCGGACCGTCGGCCCGCTGCGCGGGGCGCCGCTCCTCGCCGCGCACGCGGTCGTCCTGGCGGCGCTGAGCGGCGAGCGCGAGGTCACCACCGGCTACGCCGCCGCGGCCGGCGCCGCGCCGTTGCCGCTGCGGCTGACCACCGAACCCGCGACCTGGCGCGCTCTCGTCCAGCACGCGGCCCGGGCGCAGGAGCGGCTGCAGGCGAACCGGGTCTTCCCGGTGGACGCGCTCGCCACGGAGCTGGGCCGCACCACGCCGCTGTTCGAGGTCGAGGTGGACCTGCACGGAGGTGCGGAGGCGCCCGCGCCGCACACCGCGCTGCGGCTGTCGGTCGAGCAAGGGGCGGAGGAGTTGCAGCTGCGCCTGCATTACCGCACCGACGTGCTCGATGCGGACTCCGCCTCCCGCATCGCGGGCTACCACCTCACCGCCCTCGCCGCGATGGCCGCCGACCCCGACGCCGAGCACGGCGGGCGGAGCCTGCTGTCGGCGCAGGAGTACGCCTTCCAGATCGACGGGCTCGCCGGGCCCGACCGCGAGCTGCCCGCCGAGCGCCTCCACGAGCTGTTCGAGCAGCGGGCCGCCGCCCACCCGGGCGCCGTCGCCGCCGAGCACGGCGGCCGGCAGTGGACCTATCGCGAGCTCAACGCCCGCGCCAACCGCCTGGGGCGGGCGCTGCTGGCCCGCGGGCTGCGCCGGGAGGGCGTGGTCGCGGTGGTGACCGAGCGCAACCTCGACTGGATGGCGGCCGTGCTGGCGATCTTCAAGGCGGGCGGGGTGTACCTGCCGATCGAGCCGCACTTCCCGGCCGGCCGGATCGCCACCACGCTCGCCCGCGCCGGCTGCGCGCTGGCCCTGACCGAGCCGGGCAGCGACGTCACGCTGCGACAGGCGCTCGACACCGTGCCCGGCGCGCAGGCGGTGCTGTTCGAGCAGGCCTACGCCGAGGACCACGCCGACGGCGACCTGGGCGTCCCGGTCGCGGCCGGCCAGCTCGCCTACATCTACTTCACCTCCGGGTCCACCGGTCAGCCCAAGGGCGCGATGTGCGAGCACGCCGGCATGATCAACCACCTCTACGCCAAGATCGAGGACCTCGGCATCGACGAGGGCACCGTGGTCGCCCAGACGGCACCGCAGTGCTTCGACATCTCGCTCTGGCAGCTGGTGTCGGCGCTGCTGGTCGGGGGGCAGACGCTGCTCGTGCCGCAGGAGGTGATCCTCGACGTCGAGCGGTTCGTCGAGCAGATCACCGCCCGCCGGGTCGGGGTGCTGCAGGTGGTGCCCTCCTACCTGGAGGTCATCGCCGCCTACCTGGAACAGCACCCCCGGGAGCTGCCCGACCTGCGGGCCGTCTCGGCGACCGGGGAGGCGCTGAAGTACGAGCTGATCCAGCGCTGGTTCGCCGTCGCCCCGGGCATCCCGCTGGTCAATGCCTACGGGCTGACCGAGACCTCGGACGACACCAACCACGAGGTCATGCGAGACGTCCCCGCGTCGGGCCGGGTCCCGCTCGGCCGCCCCGTGCGCAACGTGCGCGTCTACGTCGTCGACGAGAACCTGGACCCGGTCCCGCTCGGGGCGCCCGGTCTGATCGTCTTCTCCGGGGTGTGCGTGGGGCGCGGCTACGTCAACGACCCGGAGCGCACCCGGCAGGCCTACCTGGGCGACCCGCACCGGCCCGGCCAGCGGCTGTACCGCAGTGGCGACTACGGCCGCTGGCTGCCCGACGGCCGGCTGGAGTTCCTCGGCCGCCGCGACGACCAGGTCAAGATCCGCGGCTTCCGGATCGAGATCGGGGAGATCGACAACGCGCTGCTGCGCGTGCCCGGCGTCCGCGACGGCGCGGTGGTCGTGGCGGAGCGGCCCGACCGGAGCAAGCACCTCGTGGCGTTCTACGCCGCCGGACGCCCGATCGACCCGGACGTGCTGACGGCCCACCTCGCCGAGAGGTTGCCCGAGTACATGGTCCCGTCGCTGTACCACCGGCGGGAGAGCCTGCCCCTCACCGCCAACAGCAAGATCGACACGAACGCGCTGCGGGCGCTCGCCGCGGAACTCGCCGCGCGCGACGAGGACGAGGCCAGCCCGCCCGCCACGACCACCGAGCAGATGCTGGCGGCCGCGTTCGCGAAGGTGCTCGAGGTGCCGGTCGGCGAGGTCGGGCGCCACGACCACTTCTTCGACCGCGGCGGCACGTCCCTGACCGCGGTGCGGCTCGTCATCGCCACCGGCCGCGCGGTCTCGCTCAAGGACGTCACCCGCCAGCCGGTACTGGCCGAACTGGCCGCCCTGATCGACCGGCGCTCTGCCGCCTGACCAGCCACGACGCCCTGCGAAGGAGAACCCGATGACCGCCAACCTGTCCACCCGCCCCGCCCCCACGCTCGCCGTGCAGACCGCGCCCGGCCGTCCACCGTTGGTGCTCGCCGCAGGCGCGGCGGACCCGGAGGGCTGGGCCGCCTACCACCGCGCCGCGCTGCACGGCGTGCTCGCCCAGTACGGCGCGGTGCTGGTCCGGGGGCTCGGACTGCGCGACCCCGACCAGGTCGGCTCGGTGTTCCGGCTGATCGGCGGCGAGCTCATGCCGGAACGGGAGGCTTTCGCCCACCGCGACGTCCTACCCAACGGGGTCCACTCGTCCACGAAGTGGCCGGCGAACCAGCCGATGTGTATGCACCACGAGCGCAGCTACGCGTCCGAGCTCCCGGGCATGATGATGTTCGCCTGCCTGGCCGCGCCGAGCGCGGGCGGGGCGACGGGTGTCGCCGACGCGGCGGCCGTGCTCGACGCGCTCCCGCGCGGACTGGTCGAGCGGTTCGAGCGCGAGGGTTGGGTCCTCACCCGCAACTACAACGAGGAGATCGGGGCCTCTGTCGCCGACGCGTTCGGCACCGACGACCCCGGTGCCGTCGAGGCGTACTGCCGCGCGAACGCGATCAGCTTCCAGTGGCAGCCCGACGGCGGGTTGCGCACCTGGCAGCGGCGCAGCGCCGTGCTGCGCCACGCCGGCTCCGGTCGGCGCTGCTGGTTCAACCAGATCGCGTTCCTCAGCGAGTGGACGATGGAGCGCGACGTGCGGGAGTTCCTGGTGGAGATGTACGGGCCGCAGGGGCTGCCGTTCACCACCCTGTTCGGCAACGGCGAGCCGATCGGTCCCGGGATCGTGGAGCTGATCAGCGAGGTCTACGCCGCTCACACGATGCGCGAGGCCTGGCGGCCGGGGGACCTGATGCTGGTGGACAACGTCCGCTGCGCGCACAGCCGGGACGCCTACGAAGGGCCGCGGCAGGTGCTCGTCGGGATGGCCGCGCCGGTGCGCCTGGTCTCCCCTGGCGGTGCGGCATGACCACGATGCCCCCGCCGTTCGCGGTGATCTCCGGGGCCCAGGTGCAGCGCACGCTGCAGGGCCGCGAGCAGGAGATCGTCGAGCTGATCGAGGCCGCCTACCGCTGGCACGGTGCCGGCGACACGGTGAACCCGCCGTCGTACTTCCTGCGGTTCCCCGACCGGCCGACGGCCCGCATCATCGCCCTGCCCGCCTCGATCGGCGGGAAGGTCCGCGTCGACGGCATCAAGTGGATCTCCAGCTTCCCGGAGAACGTCGCCGCGGGCATCCCGCGCGCCTCGGCCGTGCTCATCCTCAACGACCACGACACCGGCTACCCGTTCGCCTGCCTGGAGAGCTCGATCATCAGTGCCACCCGCACCGCGGCGTCCGCGGCGCTGGCGGCCGACCGCCTCAGCGCCGGGCGGCCACGCCCGCGCCGGGTCGGGTTCGTCGGTACCGGCCTGATCGCCCGCTACATCCACACGTTCCTGGCCGGCACGGGCTGGGCGTTCGACGAGATCGGGGTGCACGACACCCACCCCGGGAGCGCGGCCGGGTTCCGCGACCACCTGGAACAGGCCGAGCGGAGCGGGCATGCGGCCGGCGCCGCCCGGATCACCGTGCACGACAGCGCCGAGCAGCTGATCCGCTCCAGCGACCTGGTGGTGTTCGCGACGGTCGCGGCCCAGCCGCACGTCGAGGAGCCCGCGTGGTTCGACCACCATCCGCTGGTGCTGCACGTGTCGCTGCGCGACCTGTCGCCGCGGATCCTGCTCGACGCCGTGAACATCGTCGACGACGTCGAGCACTGTCTGAAGGCCGACACCTCGCCACACCTGGTCGAACAGCTCACCGGTGATCGCGACTTCCTGCACGGCACGCTCGACGACGTCCTGAGCGGCCGGGTGGGCGTGCCGCGGGACCGGACGGTGGTGTTCTCGCCGTTCGGCCTCGGGGTGCTCGACCTCGCGGTGGGCAAGGACGTGTACGACCAGGTACGGCAGGCCGGCGACCTGCAGGTCGTACCCGACTTCTTCCACGACCTGCGCCGGCACGGGTAGCGGGCCCGGCGGTTCGTCGCCCACCTGCGCACGAGCCGGTGGTGGCCGTGCTGCCACCGCGACGGTCGGCGGTGCGGCGGGTCGGCGACACCGGGGACCTGGCGGTGATCCGCGCCCTGGGCTGGAACCGGTTCGCCGCCGCGGCCCGTCGCGAGCTCGGCCGCACCCGCTGGTACTCCGCGATCGTGCGCGCGGTGTTCGACGCGCCACCGACCCGGCCCGGTCGCAGGTCGGGGTCACCGAGCAGCGTTGCGGCGCCCTGGAACGGGTCGGGTTCGCCCTGGCCGATCTGACCCGAGCCCGCGCCGAGGTCCTCGAGGTCCGGACACGGATGCTCGGTGTGCTCGACCGGCTCGGCCTCACCGACCCGGCCGCCAGCATTCCCGGCGTCTCCCCGGTCGGTGTCGCGACGAGCTTCCCGACAGCGGGGATCCCCGCCCCGACCGCAACCAGCCCCCGACCTTCCGCACCCACCCCGGCGTCGCGCGCCCCAGCGCACGCACGCCCGCCACCGCGGCCAACACCAAGGTGGGGACGACCGCCGTCGTGTGCGCGTCAACCGGCGGGGCGGCCCCGAGGACGGCGACCTGCCGAGCCACGCCCAAGCCCACGACCGCCGTCCGAAGGCGACCGATCCACCGGCGCCCGATCACGGCGGCGACGCGGACCACCCGCACCGCGAGCAGGGCCGAGACAGCCGCCCCGACCGCCGGCATCACGGGTTGGGTCGCCTGGTCGGGCCGTGTTCCGACCACGGCGGCGGAGGCGGAACCGTCGAGGAGCAGGACCAGGGCGACGGCGACGGCGGTCCCGACCGCGACGCGCACCGTGCGCGGATGCGCGGCCACCCACCGGGACGGCGCAGCGGCAAGCGCCCGCAGCACGGTCGGCCCGAACAGCCCCGAGAGCCAATGGCTGGAGCCGGCCGCAGCCCGCAGGCGGGCGACCCAGGCGGTCACCCGGCTCAGCGCGGCTGGAAGCACCAGCCCGGCCGCGAACACCAGCGCCTCGACGGCCGAGACACCGGTCCAGGTCAGCCATCCGACCAGACCGGTAAGACCCAGCAACAACGCACCCGCCGGCGGCGGACCGCGGGCGAGCCCGTCCCGCAGGGTGGGAGCCAACTGGCGCGCGGCCACATGCGCCACGGCGAGCCCCGCCGCGAACGCCACCGTCCCGCCGGCGCCGAGGACAGCCATGAGCGGCACCGCCGGCGACACCGGCACTGCCACCCGAGCCATGGTGCGACCGAGCCCGCGCAGCCGCGCCACGGCCGTGGTCTGCGGGGCCAGTCGCTTCTGGCTCCAGGTGGCCACCCTCTTCAGCGCGGCGGCTTCACGACGAAGCGCATCGAGTTCGTCGGGATCCGGGTGCGCGGCGGCCTGCACCTCCTGCACCCGGTCGTGCAGATCGACGGCAGTACTCCGCATGTTCCGGACCAGGAACGGGTCTGTGCTCGGGATCCGGGCCACTGCCTCCATCCGCGCCATGGCCGTCGCGAGCACGCCTTCGATCTCCCCGATCGCCGGCACCGGCGAGCGCACCAACAGAATCGACGCAGCTGCCAGGCCGACGAGGGCGATCACCGTCATCGGCCGGTACCCGATCGCGACCGCAAGCAGGCCGCCGGTCAGCGCGCCGGGCGAAACCAGGAGGTCGGTCAGCCAGAGCCAGGCCGCGTGGATCGCCCCCGCCGCCCGGCCCTCACGGTGCGCCGCAGCCGCCACGATCATGTTCAGCAGCGGGGCGCGGATCCGGCCCACCGCCTCGAGCACCGCGAGCACCGTCCCGGCCGCGACCAGCCCCAGCCATCCGGCAGAGGCAGCCGGGTACAGCGGGTAGAGCGGCATCACCGCGACCGGGAGCTTCCACAACACCCCCATCACCCCGAACCGGGTGGTCAACCACGGTCCCGCCCGGCCGGCCAGCACGGCACCCCCGAAGACGGCCACGCCGACGATGCCGATCACCAGGCCGACCAGGGCCTCCGTCTTCACCGGCGACAGCTGCAGCAGGTAGACGGCCTGGGCAGCCAGGAACATCTGCGAGAAGAACTTGGTGGCCGCCTCGTAGGCCGCCAACGGTCGCAGGATCTCGTGCTTGCGCAGCCCCCGGGCCCCGTCCAGCGGCCCGGGGCGCTCGGACCCCGCCCTCGGAGCCGGGTCGTCGCCGCGGAACCGACCGAAGGTCACCACCGCAGTGGCCCGAGCGGCCGCCTGCCGCAGCCACCGCGTCACGTCCTGCCACCCGAGCGGGTTCTCCGGCGCAGGATCCGGATCGCGGATCCGGGCCAGGTTCACCACCGAACCGACCCGGCCCACCACCTCCGGCAGGAGGCTCGCCGCCCCGACGGGCGGGGCGAGCCAGGAGCCGACGATCGGACCGACCGACCACACGGTGTTCGCCCGGTTCGCCGCCTGCCGGTAACCCCAGCCCGTCACGTCGGGGTACTGCTCCTGCAGCAGGAATCCCTGGTAGGTGCGGGACGCGACGAGCGTGACCATGAACAGCGCGCCGCCGACGACGGTCACCACGTAGAGATGGCCGAGCGTCAGCACGCCGGTCAGGGCGGCGACCAGCACCGAGGCGATCAGAGCTGCCCGGGCCAGCTCGAGCCGGATCAGCAACGCCCGCTTGCGCGTCCGGTCGACCAGCAGACCGGCGTGCGGCCCCACCGCCGCGCCGGCGCCGTAGCTGAGGACGGTGAACAGGCTCACCACGAGCTCGGAGGCGTCGAACTGAACCGCGGCCAGCACCGGCAACGCCGAGGTCGTCGCCGCCATCCCGAGGTCGGCGCCGAGCCGGCCCCATGAGAACAACCGGAACGACCGCGCCCGGAGCTGCTCCACGATCGCGTCGTTGTGCTGTGCGTGGGTGAGCTCCCCCAGTTCGGCCCGGCCCTGCCGGTGGAAGACGTCCTCGTGCACGAGCACACTCGCCAGCAGCGCCGGCCCCATGGCGCGCAGCCGACGCAGCATCGGCGCGAAGATCACGACCTGGCCCCGGTCATCCGGGCGAGCCCAGTAGTAGGCAACGAGCCGACGCTGCAAGCCCGCCAGCCCGGCGCGCCGCAGTTCGAGCCGCACCCGCCAGCCCATGCGGATCTCCATGACGGTGGTCCCGGGTACGGCGAAGTGCGTGATGTCCGAGCGCTGTCGCAGCGCACCGCGCGCGTCGAGCCACTCGAGCACCGTCTCCCAGCGCTGCTGCAGCTCCGCGGTCCACTCGCCGTCGAACACCGCACCGCTGCTGCGGCCCGAGCCGGTGTCCCGGTCCCCCGTGTTCGCAGTCCCCGGACGCCCCCGCGCCGACCATCCCTGGACCTGCACGTCGGGCGACACCGTGAGTGGCCCGTCGGTCAGCCCGGCCAGCACGTCCGGCGTCGAGATCCCACCGGAACGATCGTCATCGGCGCTCGAGAAGCCGTGGCTCTCCGGCAGCACAAGACCCGCCCGATCGGCGATGTCGACGCGCCGGGCGAGCAACACCTCAAGCAGCCGGGCGCTCGTCGCCTCGTCGAGCCCGGCTGCTGTCACCTCCTCCGCGATCGCGTCGGGTGAAATGGCGACGACCCGGCGGGCGCTCGCTCGGAGCTGCGCCGGCGTCATGCGACCGAACAGGAGAGCCACCACACGCCCGACCACACCCCGCGCCTCGATGCCGAGAATCCGCGCCCAGCGCCCAACCGGTGGCGCATTCGGACCGGTCAGCAGCCGCTCGAGCTCGCCGTCCCCGCCGGCCACAGCCGGCGGTGCGCGCGGCGCGATCGGCAGCCGTACCCCGGCCGGCCCGAGCCGCTGCGCGCCCGGCGCCGCCTCCGGGTCCAGCAGCGCCGGCGGCGGCTGTGTCACCCGCGCCGGCCCTGTCGCGTCGACGTGCAGCCACCTTCCGTCGGTCGTCACTCGCGCGCCGGCGCGCCCCGGCCGGTGCACCTGCACCTGGGACGTCGAACCCACCACGGGCCGGCCGGCGTACTGCGCCAGCTCGCGGGCGACCGTCGCGTGCCCCGCCGCCGGGGAACACGCGCACACCGTCAGCGGCCCCGACCGCGCCGGGCCCGGCAGCAACTGCTCCAACAGCGCCGCGACCTGCGCGGCCGACACCCGAACGTCGGCTTCCCCCGTCGGGTAGACGAACCCGTCCCCGTCGCCGTGCATGACGAGCACGACCTCGCCGGGCGCCACCCTCAGTTCCAGCGCGTGCGCCCGCAGCGGGTCGCCGGGCGGCACCAGCACGATGCCGCGCCCGTCGGGGTTCACGATCGCCTCGGCCCGGATGCGCTCCAGATCCGCACTCGTCGCCGGCTTCGGCACCCGCAGCTGCGTGGACTCCCGTTCGGTGTTCCGCTCCGCCCACGACGCGCCACCATGGTGCTCACCCTCGCCGTGGGCCGCCGGCCCGCCGGTGGCAGGAGGCCCGTCCAGGGCCGCTACCCGCCGATGGATCCCGGCGATCACCTCGCTGCGGATCTCCTCGGCCGTCATCGCGACCCGGTGGTGACCGTCACCGAGGTGCAGGCCGTCGGGGGTGAGCAGTTCGACGGCGACCGACCCGGCCGCCGACCCGACGTGGACCCGGCGGAACTCCGCCAGCGGGATCGAACGAGTCAGCCCCGCCCAGGTCACGGTCACCGACTCGGTCGCCGCGACGGCGGTCCTGTCCAGGATCAGCGCGTCCAGCACCGCGCGCAGCTCGACCGGGGAATCGGCGGGCAAGCCCGCCACGAGACGCTCCACGTCCGCCCGGTCCTTCCTCCTCGTGAAGTCATCCGGGTTGGTCTTCACGCTGAGGTAGCGGACTCCCGCGGTCCCGACGAGCAGGTAGTCGAGCTCCATCAGCCGTCGGACGTTGCGCCCTTCGACCGTCACCAGTTCCACTTCCACGTTGCGGTAGACGCGTTCCCCGCGCTCGGCGGCCTGGGCGCGCACCAGCGGCTCCGCCAGGTCTTCCAAGGCCATGCCGCGGACCCGCGCCACCCAGTCGTTCCGGTCGACGTAGTGCTCCGGGTCCGCCACGAACCGGTCGCGGTCGGCCTTGCGCTTCTTCTTCAGGAACTGCCTGCCCTGGACCGTGATCTGCCGGTCGATGATCGCCTGCCGCTCCGCGACCGACGGAAGCGGCGAACCACGGGCCGGTGGGTCGGAGGGCGTCTCAAGGCCGCCGGGAGAGTCCTCCTCGCTCTCTCTTGCGGTCGCCGGGCCCTGAGGCGAGCCGGGCCGGTTTCGATCGCGCGGGCGCGGGGCCGGTTCGACGTCCAGCAGGAGCGGCGCACCCTCGAGGTAGTCGTAGTAGCGCTGCTCCGCGTGCCGCCGGGCCCCGGCCAGCATCCCCCTCAGCACGCTCCACGAGCCGGCCCACCAGGTCGCGTCGGCCAACCAGGCGCCGCCGGCATCGGGGCGGTCGCGGGCGCGTCCCGACAGCGCCGAACGGATCTCGTCCCGGATCCGCAGGTAGACCCCGGCGTAGCGGTCGAAGTCGGGCCGCTCGTTCTTGATTGCGATGACCCGGTCCGGGCTGCCCGTTCTGGCGAACTCCGCGCCCAGGTCCTGGAGCACCTCCACCAGCTGATCCCGATGAGCACCGCCCAGACCACGCGCATCGACGAACAGCACCCCACCTTCGGTCGTCAGCTGCTCCCACAGCTCGACGATCCGGCCGCGCATCGGACCGGTGACCTCGAACGCATCCACGTCCCGCACGACGACCTCGCGGTAGAAGCCAGGAAGTGTCCCGGCGCCACGGATGTCCTGCACCCGGAGCAGGTCGTCGCGCGCGGACCACCGCGCGGACCACACTGCGTCCTCGACCCCGTGGCCACCCACGACCAGCCGACGGCCCGGATCCGCGGACGGCCCGGTACCGACGGCCCGCCCGCCCGGCTCGAACGCCCCCGGAATGCCCCGGCCCGCACCCAGCCGGGAACGCAGCTGCGCCCCCAGTGCGGGATCATCGATGCTCGCCGGGGCGGTGAACAACCAATCGCCCCGGCGGAACACCGCCCCCGCCGCGCCGAGCTCGGCCAGCCCGTCGACCAGGCACAACCCGGAACACCTGCCGGCCTGGTCCCACCCGAGGCCCAACGCGCCCATCCGCGCGAGCTCCGAGGGCAGGACGACGCGACTCGCGCTCCGCGGTACCAGCAGCTGCGCCGGCACCTCGATCCCGCCGACCGAGGCCGGGCGGGACGTGCCGCGGCCCGGCCGCGGATTCGCCGTCGACTCGCCGATCGCCAGGACCCGCGGAGTCACCGCCGGCGGCCCGCCGCCCGGCGGGCGAGCGGCCACCCGCTCCGAGTCCGCGATTTGCGCCGACGTTCTCCGCCTCGACCACCTCTGCAGCTTGACGACGATCCCGAAGTTCCAATAGACCCTGATCAGCCGCCCGAGTGCTGCGGTGATCGTGGCGTCGGTCAGGCCGATCTCCCGCCATCTGGTGCGCAGCAGATCGAGGTTCCGGAACACGCGATCCACATCGTGCCCCAGGTCGTACTCGAGCCCGACCCCGACGAAGGGCCGCACCCGCTCGTCGCTCCCGCTCGTCCCGGCCTCCGAGAGGACGTGGACCACCACGGCACGCGCGTGCGCGTCGTCGTCGCCCGCGCCGGGATCCGCCGCACGCCGCACGACGCCACGGCCGAGGGACTCGTGGGCCGCTTCCACGGTGAACGGCACCGCGCCCGGTCGACCCAGCAGAACCGCCAGCTCGTACTGCGCGAGCGCGAAAGCCGCCTCGGTGTCGATCCACTCGGGTTTCGCCGGGACGAACTGGGCGACCGCTCGCCCGTTCACCTCGATCTCGTACAGATCGCCCGCCACGGCCCGCACGGTCGGGCTGCCGCTCGCCAGGTCCGCGCGCAGGTCGCGCTCGGCACGCAGGCGGGCCAACTCGGCGGCCACGACCCCGTCCGCCGTCATCCGATCGGGCCCCGGCCGCCCGGCGGCCAGATCATCGGCCCAGCGCAGCGCCGCCTCCTGCGTCACCACGATCCCGCCCTCGATCGCGAACCTCCCCCCGACCTCGTCCAGGGCCTCCGCCTCGGCCGCGGTCAGGACCACCCCGTCCAGCTGCAACAACCACACCTGGACGGCCTCCCTGCCGGAACCGATCCACCCCCAGTGCCGGGCCACCCCGGAGCGCTTCCAGCCCTCCACGGCCTCAGGAAGAAGCGGCGGGCGGGCGGCGTCGACGCCGGGCGGCGCGCTCGTCATGCCGAGCCGCTGGAGAATCGGCCACGCGTGGTCGACGTGGTCCTTCGGGTCGTGCCGACGCCCCATGTGGAAGAGCCGCTCGTGCTCGACCACCTCGGCGAGCAATCCCAGCTGCAACAGCTGGACCAGCCGGTGCTCGAGTACCGCGATCACGCCCACCCCGGTGGCCTCGTCCCGCCACCCGAACCCGATCAGCCGGCGCGCGACGTCCACGGCATGCTCCCGATCGACGCCGAGCTGCCGCAGCTGCTCGATCAGCTCGTCGGGGCGCGGGACGAACAGTTCCTCGTCATGGCGGAGACCGGCCGCGCGACGCACAAACGTGTCCGGTTGCGCACCCGATCGGTCCCGCCGCATCGTCATGAGCGCCTGGTGAACCAG
This sequence comes from Pseudonocardia lacus, assembly GCF_018531445.1. GTDB lineage: Bacteria > Actinomycetota > Actinomycetes > Mycobacteriales > Pseudonocardiaceae > Pseudonocardia > Pseudonocardia lacus. The sequence goes on along the minus strand of NZ_JAHDTH010000127.1, from coordinate 9,117 downwards.
TTCGGTGTCCACGGCGTCGAGGCCGCCCACGGCGAGCGGCCCGGCGCTCCCGCTCGGCGCGGACTTGGCCTCGAACAGCCCGGCCGGCGCCGCGTCGGCACGGGTCAGTACCTCGACCACATCGTCGACCTCGGCGCGCAGCCGAGCCACCGCGCCCACCTCGGGAGCGGGCATCGGCGCGTCGGGCCGGGCGACCATCCGCTCCGCGGCCGCCAGCATCGCGGCCGCGTCGGCGCCGACGTCGACGAGCAGCGCGGCCCGTTGTCCGGCCGCCGTCCGCGCCGCCGGCAGCACCTCGTCGAACAGCGCCTCGCCCGCCCCCGAGAGCGCCTTCCGGTGTGCGGCATCCGGTGTCATCTGCGACAGCAGCTCCGCGGCGACCTCGGCCACGGCGGCTCCCGTGCCCGGGTCCGCGGACCGCAGCAGCTCCGCCGCGGTGGACTCCGACCGCCCGAGGTGCACCGCAGCACCCACCAGCAACCGCACCGCCTGGTCGGCCCGCACCGGCCGACCGGGTAGCGGCAAGGCCTCTGGCGGCACCATCGCCCATCCCGCCAGGACCCGCTGCCGAGCCAGCGCCAACCGCACACCGGCCAGCCGCACCGCCACCGAGATCCCGGCGATCGCCACCGCCGCGCCGCCCGCGACCGCCCAGTCCCAGCCCGCCGCCGCGAGGCCCGACGCCAGCACGCCGCCCGGGACGGCGAACGGGTCACCGGACGACCCGGACTGTTGGCCCTCGACCATCCCGAGGATCCGCCGCACGTCCTCCTCGTGCCCGTGCCGGTCCGACCCCGGCTCCAGGTGGAACCGCCGCTCGTGCGCCAACGCCTTCGCCCACGCACCCGCAGCCACCAACTCACCCAGCCGGTCGGCGCGCACGGCGATCACATCGATCCCGGCGGCCCCAGCGCGCCAACTGAACACCCACAACCGGTCGACGAGATCCGCCGCCCGCACCGGGTCCACCCCACCCGCGACCAGCCCGGAGACCAGCTCGGCGGCGTCGACCACCAGCAGCCGCTCCCGCGACCGCAACCCCGACCCCGGCGGACCCCGCGCCGACATCGGCGCCCCGATGAACACCCCGCGCCGGGCCCCGATCCCCGCCAACACCCCACCCACCACCGCGACATCGGCCGCGGAGAAGCCGGGCGCGAGCGGACCACCGGCGAACCCGCCGGAGTAGCCGGTGCCACCGGGGCGCGGCGGTGGTCCGGGACCCCACAGCGGCACCGGGTACCGGGTCCCCGCCGCCGGCGGCAGCACGTCCCGACGCGCCGTGCCGCCCGGACGCAGACCCCAGTCCCGGACCCGCTCCCGGACCGGGACCTCCGCGCTGTCGAACTCGGTGACGTAGACGACGCCCTCGGCGCGGACCGGCTCGGTCAGCTCGTACGTGGTCCGGACCCGCTCGCCCCGGCGCATCGTGAAGCGCGTCGCGGTGACCTCGTACAGGGCAGCCACCCGGAACGTCGACACCGTCCCCTTCTCGTACCGGGTGATCTCGCGGCGCAACCCGCTCGCGCTGTCGCCGGTCCGTCCGGTCTGCTCGCCACCCGCGGTGCTGCCGCCGATGACCATCTCCTCCCACAGCGGCGGCGATTCGGCGGTCCCGGTGTACCCGAACGGCGCCAGGTCGCTGACGCTCCAGCCGTTCTTGGCCACCTCCTGCCAGCGGTGCACGTCGCGGATCTCGCCATCGGGCCGCCGGTCCACCACCACGCTCTCGCCGAGCAGGCCCGCCCGCAGGGTGAGCCGCACGTACTGACCGATCTTCCCGGGCACCGGCAGCGCGGGCAGGGAGAACCCGGCGGGGGTGGCGATCTGGTCCAGGAACACGCTCAGCGCCACCGGGGACAGCGCGTGCTCCAGGATCCACCGCTGGGACTCCGCGGCCGTCCCGAACAGGTCCGGGTGCGCCAGCACGGTGACCAGCCGGTCGATCAGCCGGCCGAACGGCACCCCGCGGGCGTCGAGGCGCGGCTGGTCGGACAGCTCGAACGGCTGCCGGACCGGGCCACCGGGCCGCGGCGGGTCGGCCGGCGCCTCCGCACCCTCGGTGAGCACCTGCACGAGACCGTCCGGCATCAGCCGGACGACCTCGCCGGACAGCACCCGCCGGGCGCGGGTGGGCGGCCCCGGGTTCGTGGCCGGGACGAACCGCGCCTCGACGACGACGCTCAGCGGCTGGCGCACCCGGTTCGCGCCCTTCCAGCTGGCCATGCCGCGCACCGTCGTGCTCTGCTCCGACAGCGCTCCCGACGAACCGCGGTCCCGGCCGGTGCTCAGCACGCCACCGAAGGTGAACGGATCGGAGTCGGCGCCGGTGACGTCGCCGCTCGCGGCCCGGCCGTGCCGGTCGGTGACGTCGCGCTGGGAGTAGGAGTAGTCCTGCACGATCAGCCCGAGCAGGTCGGTGCGCCCGGCCAGGGTCATCTCCTCGCCGAACACCGCGTGCAGGCGCAGGTGCAGCCACCCGCTCCGCCGGGCCGCCACGCCCGGCACCCCGGAACCCTCGTACAACGGCACCGCGACGGACATGCCGCCGTCGCTGAGCAGGCGGTCCATGTGCCCACGCCACCGCGTACCGGCGAACAGGTTCGACAACCAGTTCCACAGCACCGTGTCGGCATCGGTCGGCCGCGGAGCCACCTCGTCCACCGCCGCGAGCACCTGCCCGAACACCGTGTTCGGACCACGGGCGGCGGAGAGGTCCACACGCTCGATCGACGACTCGGACATGCCGTGGCGGAGCAGCTCCGGGGCCACCACCCGCGGTTCCCGTGCGGTGAGCCGGCCGACCCGATCCCGCACCGTGGCGAAGGTCCAGGACCGCAGGTCAGGCACGCCACCCGGGTTCCGCCGCGCCAGCCGCTCCCGGGCAGCCACGGAGAGGTCCTCCCTTGCCGGCAGCGGCGCCCCGTTCCCGCGCAGCACCTCGGCCGCGTACGGGTCCTTGCCCGGGTTGCGCCGCGCCAGCTCCGCGGTCAGCTGCGCCCGCAGGTACCGGTTCAACCGCAGCCGCATGCGGTCGCGGTCCCTCTGCTCGACGGTAGGCACCTTCCGCGGCTGCGCGGCGGTAGCCGGCCCTTGCGGACGCTCGGGGGTAGCCGCAGTCCGCAGCCGATCTGCCGCCTCCCGCATCCGCTCGGCGTCGGCCGCTTCCCACTCCGACCAGAACCGCTCGACCACCGCGCCGGCCGTGCGCAGATCCAGCAGGAGGCTCTTCTCGCCCTGCAGCACCCGTTCGACGGCCTCACCGATGGCCTCGACCGGCACCGACCCGCGGACGCCCTCCTCGTCGAAGGCGTAGTGGTCCAGGACGTCCCGCTCGGGCAGGGCGTACACCACCTCGGCCGCGACAGGCCGCGCCTCCCCGCCCTCCACGCTCACCCGGAGATCCACCCCGAGCCTGCCGATGTGGTGCTTGCCCAGCTCGATGCCCAGGAACTCGCGCCCCCAGATCGCCAGGTCGTTCCAACCGTGGCCGAAGTCCTGCCCATACCCGCCGCCACCGCCGACGCGGTGCGGGTCGGTCACGCCGTCGAGCCCGAGGCCCACCCCGCCCCGGCCGCCGACGCTCCACCCCTGTCCCTGGTCCGACCCCAGTGAGTTCAGGGTCAGGTTGATGTCCGCGGTCAGCAGGTCGGCCACGGTGATGAACTCGGTCGTCCCGGTGGTCCCGTCGAGCCGCACGTCGAACCACGCCGCTTCCCCGTCGGGCCCGCGAGCGCGCACCGAGGTGCGCAGGCCCGCGTCGAGCAGGTCCGACAGCGACGCGCGGAGCCGGTCGATGTTGGTCCACTCGCGCAGCTGGCGCTCCACCGACAGGTCGAGGTCGAAGCCGAGCGGCAGCTGCTGGCGCACCGCATCGAGCACGGTGTCGTACATCCCGCTCGCCTGCATGGCCAGCGGCACCATCCGGTCGCGCGCCCAGCCGGGCAGCTCCTGCTGCGCCACCCGGGGGTACGGGCGGGCATCGGGCAGCAGGTCGGCGGCCATCATCACCGACGCCGTGAACTCACCGTCGGCCAGCACCGTCGGCGTCCCGCGGAAGCGTCGCAGCGCCACCGCCGCGCGGTAGCGGACCTGGAAGCCCGCGGTCGACCCCATGCCCTCGATCAGCTTCACCGCGTTGACCGTGGTGCCGACGCTCATCCCGGCGCTGCGGCTCCGCCCGCGCCGACCGCTCGCCGTGAGCGACGCGGTGGTTTCGGCCTGCACGCCCGCCTTCGCCTGGTCGACGTCGGCATCCAGGGCGAGGCCCGTGCCGATCTCGTACGAGGACGACCGGTTCCAGGACTCCCCGGACGACAGCGACGAGGTGTTGGACTGGATGTCCAGGCCGACCGTCGTCCACGCGGCGGTGAAGCCGACGTAGCCGCTGTCGGAGTGGCCCCAGTCGGGTACGAGGGTCAACACGATCTCGACCTGCTCGCGCTGCTGTACCCCGGGCAGCCGGCGACGCGGCGCCACGTCCTCCAGGGTGATCACCAGACCGCCGTGGACCGCCTGGTCGTGTCCCGTCTGCCACCGCTCCGGCGACAGCAGGGCGAGCACCTCGCGCTGGTTCGCGTGCTGGGTCGCGAGCACCGTCCGGTCATCGTCGCGGGCCTCGTCCGCCGGCCGCCCGTCCTTCCTCGGCGGGTCGATCGGTGGGATGAGCCCTTCGGCGCGCAGCTGCTCCAGCACCTTCGTGCGCACCTCGCGCACGAACGTCCACGGGATGTCGCGGACCAGGCTCTGCCCGATCACCTGCAGCTGACCCGGTCCGCTGCCCAGCCACGACGGCGGTGCGCCCTGCCGACCCGGCGGCGGAGCCGGGTCCAGCTGCCCGCGCAGCCGCTCCGGCGCGGACTCGCCCGCCCGCAGCGCGGCGCGCTCGATCGGCAGCCCGTAGCCGTGGGCGTTCAGCTCGCCCATGCGCAACAGCGCTTGAGCGGTGGCGGTGACCGGTTCGTGGACCCGGTCGTCGTAGGTCCGGACCGTGACCGAGTACGTCCAGTCCATCAGGTACGCGCTGGTCCAGCCGGACTCCCGGTGGACGCCCGGCCGGATCGTGACCTGGCTGCTGGCCCGACCGCCGGTGCGGGCCCGGAGCCGGGTGCGCGTCCAGCTCAGCGCCGGGCCGACCCGCTCCGGCAGGCCGATCGCGGCCAGCAGCTTGCGCAGCGGGGCGAGCGTGAGGGTGAAGGCGCCCCCGTGCGACTCCACCTGGTTGAGCGAGGACGACAAGGTGGAGAACCAGACGTGCAGGTCCTCCAGCAACTCCTTGCGCACCGTCCGGCCCACCAGCTCCGCCGTGTCGCGATCGGGCTGCGCGTGCACCTCCAGTTCGGCCAGTGGCCGCCCGAAGCGGTCGGTGATCGGCAGCCGCAACCCCCGGTCGTCGTTCACGGCGACGTCCAGGCGGGAGGCGAGCTCACCGACCAGCTGCGCGCGGAGCTGACGCCGGGTCACGCCACCGATCGCGGTGTCCGTGCCGCGCATCGTGGCGGCATGGGCGCGGTCGAGCGTGGCCGCGACCCGGTCGACCAGTTCCTCCAGCCCACCGACCCACACCGGCGCGGCAGGCGGGAACTCCACGTCTGCCTCGGGCGGCACCCCCGGCTGCGGCTCCGGCGGAGCCCGGGCGCTGTAGGCCTGCGAGACCCACATCCGAGCCGGCTCGGCCGGTGCGGCCCCGGCCGGGTCGCCGCGCCTGCGCCCGGCGCGTCGCGGCTCGGCGAGACCGACCCAGCCGCGGTCGCCGCCGGTGCCCGTACCGGTCCGTACCTGCACCTCCCAGCCGCCGGCCACCTCGACCAACACCGACGGCCCGCGGTTGTCGGTCACTCCCCCGCCCAGCGCGGCGTTGCCCGCCGCCGCGGAGCGGGTTCGCGCACTCGTCCACTGCCGGGCCAGGTTCGCCCGGGCCGTCCCCCACTCCAACAGCGCAGCAGCCGTGGGGTGGGCCGCGATGAAGGCGGGCAGCGCACCGACGTCGGCCGTCACCGAGACCGAGTTGCGCACCGACGAGGTGGCCGCGGCGCCGATCGTTCCGCCACCCTGCGCCATGCTGCCCTGCATGAGCTCGGCGGCGACCCGGCCCGCCCGGGCCTCCGGGTCGGTCACCTCGACCATCCGCGTGGGCCGCCAGACGAACCTGAGCTCGGCGGGCTGCCGACCGCTTCGCGGCAGACCGCGACGGGTCGACCGCCGCGCCGGGACCGTCAGCACGAACCCGTCGGGCCCGGTCGCCGCCGGCACGTTGCCGCGCACCCGGGAGTCCAGCATCGCCCGGGTGTAGCGGTAGCCGAGGCCCTGCTGCGCGAGCAGTGTGTTGACCTGGTCGGTCAGGCCCGGCAGGTCCGGCAGCTCACCGGTCGGCACCGCGCCGGGCAGGACCGTCCGCGGCGGCGCGGTCGCCTCCAGCGCCGATTCGTAGGCCCTGACCGCTGCCTGCACCTCGGCCAGGACCGACCGCACCGCGGCCAGGCCGGCCACCTCCAGCGCCCCCGCGGCGAGCGCCCCGTCGAGGAGACGGCCCAACTGCTCGTAGGCGGCGCGGGACGTCTGGGCGGCGGTCCTGGCGTCGTGCACCGCGACGATCACCGCGGCGAGGAGCCGCTGGTTGTCGAGGATCAGTCCGCGCTCGACCTCGACCTCACGCTCCGCCTCCTCGGCGCCCCGGTCCTCGTGCGTGCGGACCCGTTCGAGGTCCTCGGAGTTCCTCCGCAGGTCGGTGTCGGTCGCGACGAGCGCCGCTCGCTTGGCCGCGATCAGCGCGATCAGCGCCTCCTCGGCACGGGCGAGCTCGGCGACCGCGGCCGCCACCGCGGCGCGCATCCGGGCCACCGGGCTGCCCTCCGTCGCCGGCACCGCCGCGTCGGTCCACTGCGCGACGTCCGCCAGCAGCGCGGCCACCCGGGCGCCCGGGTCGGCGAGGAGCGCCGCCCGCTGGTCGGCAGCCCGGCGGGCCTCCGGCAGTGCCTGCTCGAACAGCGCATCGCCCGCCGCCGAGAGCGTCTTCCGCTGCGCGGCGTCCGGCGTGACCTGCGAGAGCAGCTCGGTGGCCAGCTCGGCCACCGCGGCCGCCGTGCGCGGATCAGCGGTCTGCAGCGCGGCCATGGCGTTCAGCGCCGCCACCACCGGCACCTGCGACGGCTCGACGCGCCCGGCCACCAGGGTGCCCCACGACCCCGCCGCCTCGGCCAGCCGCTGCTCCTCGGGCACCTGCTCGCCGCGCCGGTCCGACAGCCAGTTCCCGGCCCGGGCCACCGCATCGGCCGCGACCACGAACGTCCCCTCCGGCCCGTCGCCCAGGCGCCCGACGACCTGCACCTCGCCGTCGGCCTGCCAGCGCAGCTCCCAGTGCAGGGCAGCGGCCCCGGCATGCAGCCGCTCCAGCCCCGTCGACCAGCCGCCGGCCAGCGCAACCGCCTCGACGAACAGGGACCGGAGCTGCCCGAGCCGATCCTGGACCGAGGCCGGCTCGGCGAGCATGCCGTCGAACAGCGCCGCCACGGCGGTCTCGATCCGGGTGCGCTCTGGACCGGGGTCGCCCGCCGGCTCGGTCCGGTGCAGCTCGACCGCCTCGACGGGCAGCCCGACGATCCGCGCGACCCGCGCCGCGGGCACGCCTGCCCCCGCCGCGAACCGCATCGCGGCCAGCACGGCCGTCCGCTGCGCGTGACCGGACGGCGCGTCCGCCATCCGGCGCAGCAGGTGCAGGGCTTTGCCCTGCGCGCCCCACAGCCACCTGTCCAGCAGGCGGTCGCGCAGTACTGGACCGAACGCCCGGGCGAACTGCCGCGCGGTGATCCCCTCCGCCGCCGCCCGGTCGGCCTCGGCGGCCCCGGCGCGGGTGAATGCGTCGCGCGCCTGGCCCGCCGTCTTCACCACGTCGCTCTCCGGCGCCGCCGCCTCCGGCTCGGCCGCCGCCGACACCGCTGCGGACTCCCCGGCCATCTCCTCGGCCACGGCCTGTTCGAGGGCGACGACCAGGGCGCCCTGCACCCGCAGCGGGTGCAGGCGGGAGCGCAGCCGCGCGGCCCGGAGCGGACGCGGCACCAGGGCCCGCCACCGGCGCGGGTCCACCCGGCGGTCCCAGATGGCCGTCCGCAGGCCCGCGGTCACCGCGCGAGCCACCGACTCCGCCCGGCCGTCCCCGATCGCCGCCCCCACCAGCTCGGCGGGGTTGCGCAGCAACGCATCGACGTAGGCAGGGGGCGCGCGGGCGCGCAGGTCGGTCAGCAGGTCGCCCAACCGGTAGGTGGGCGCACCGACCTGCCTCGGCGAGACGGCGAACAGGCCGGCCGCGACGAGCTCGGCGAGCACCGCGTCGAGCGCCTGCGCCCGGGTCGGGTCCGACCCGTCGCCGGCGAGCCTGGCCGACAGCGCCGCGAGCCAGTCGGGCGCACCGTCCTCGCTGCGCAGGGCCGTCAGCAGTTCGGCCGCGGTGAACTCCGGCCGCCCGAGGTGCACCACCGCGCCCACCAGCAACCGCACCGCATCATCTGCCCGCACCGGTTGCCCCGGGAGCGGCAGGACCGCAGGCGGCACAGCGGCCCACCCCGCCAGCACCCGCAGCCGAGCCTGGGCCAGTCGGGCACGGACCGTCCGCACCACGACAGCGATCCCGGTGGCCACCACCATGGCGCCACCCGCCACCGCCCAGTCCCAGGCGGCCAGTTCGAGGCCGAACTCCAGCACGGGCCGAGCGCCGGTCGCAACCGCGCTCGTCGACACCTCGGTGAGGTCTTCCGCCCGCGTCACGGCACCGGCCGTGGCCGCATCGGCGGGAGATCCGAATCCGGACGCCATCGCGGCCAGCGGTCCACCCGCCAGTGCGATGACCGTCACGGCGGCAGCGAGCTGCCGGACGCGCTCCGCCGGAGGGCCGCGCGCCTGGACCGGGGTGTGGACGCGGCGCAGCTTGGCGCCGGCCACCACGCCGATCGCCGCGGCCACGACCAGCGGAACGGCCACGGGGTCTCCGCCCATGGCGGCCAGCAGTCCGCCGAACAACAGGGCCGCGCCGCCACCGACCAGCGCGCGACCGGCTCGGGCACCCGTGCGCGGCAGCGCGGCGGGTGGCGTCGTGCCGCCGGGCACCGGCCCGTCCGGGCCGCG
>NZ_JAHDTH010000126.1 GCF_018531445.1 Pseudonocardia lacus | reverse complement strand
CGCTGGCCAACATCGCGATCGAGCGGGCCGAGCGCGCCTGGCCGGGCCACCGGCTCGCCGGCCTGCTCCGGGTGCTGGCCGCGGCGGCGGTGCCGCCGCGGCGGGTGCGCGAGCTGCTCGGCGACAGCCTGACGGACGTGGCCGCCGCCGCGCGGTCGGTCAGACGAGCTGGCGGCGGCTCTGCACGAAGGTCCAGGCGTCGCCGACCATCGTGCTGAGGTCGGTGCGCGAGGGCTTCCAGCCCAGCTCGGCCTTGGCCGCGTCGCTGGAGGCGATCAGCACCGCCGGGTCGCCGCTGCGGCGCGGGGCCGCGACCGCGGGGATGGGGTGGCCGGTCACCCGGCGGCACGCCTCCACGACCTCCCGCACCGAGAAGCCGGTGCCCGAACCGAGGTTGTAGATGCCGTGGTGGCCCGGGCGGGCGTGCTGCAGTGCCAGGACGTGGGCGTCGGCCAGGTCGTCGACGTGCACGTAGTCGCGCACGCAGGTGCCGTCCGCGGTCGGCCAGTCCTCGCCGAAGATCTGCACCGACTCGCGGGTGCCCACGGCCACCTGCAGGACGAGGGGGATGAGGTGGGTCTCGACGGCGTGCCGCTCGCCGAAGCGACCGTGCGCACCGGCCACGTTGAAGTAGCGCAGGCTCACCGCGGCCACGCCGTGGGCCGAGGCGTAGGAGGTGATGGCATTGTCGATCGCCAGCTTGCTGGCGCCGTAGGGGTTGGTCGGCCGGGCGGGGGCGTCCTCCCGGATCGGGATCTCCTCCGGCTCGCCGTAGGTGGCGGCGGTGGAGGAGAACACCAGGCGCGGGGTGCCGTGGCGGCGCACCGCCTCCAGCAGCCGCAGCGAGGTGACGACGTTGCCCGACCAGTACAGCTCGGGGCGCTGCACCGACTCGCCGACCAGCGAGCGCGCCGCGAAGTGCAGCACGCCGTCGAAGCCCGCCCCGAGCACCTCGTCCGCGGCCTCGGCCAGGTCCGCCTCGACGAACGCCGCCCCGTCGGGCACCGCGTCGCGGTGGCCGGTGGACAGGTCGTCGAGCACCGTCACGTCGTGGCCGGCGTCCACCAGATGGGCGGCGCACACACTGCCGACGTAGCCGGCACCACCGGTGACGAGCAGCTTCACGGACATCCTCCTCGGAGACGGGTTCGCGCCGCCGCGGGCGACGGCGGCGCCCACCGTCTCATGCGTCCGCCCGCCACCCCCGCGGGGGACCGGCCAGCCGGCCGCCGCGCCCGATCAGCGCGCGGCGACCAGCACCGCGTGCGCGATCAGCGGGGCCACCGCGGACTCGGCGCCGCGCGAGCTCACCGGCACCGACTCGCCGAAGCGGGAGATGGAGCGCACCTCGACGTCGTGGCCGGGGACGATGCCCGCCCCCTTGAGGTCGGCCATCAGGTCGGCGTCGACCTGGACGTGCTCGGCGATGCGGCGCACGACCACCTGGCCGCCGCCGCGCCGGGCGAACTCGTCGAGGCGCTGCAGGCCGGCCTCCAGCGTCGGCGGCGCGTTGTACGCGGTGCGGCCCGTGGCCACGCCGTCGAGCGCGCCGGGCTCCGCGGCGGGCCGGGTGAGCTCGTCCAGGCCGGGGATCGGGTTGCCGTAGGGCGAGATGGTGGGGTTGTCGAGCAGCTGCACGAGCTTGCGCTCCACGGCGTCGCTCATGACGTGCTCCCACCGACAGGCCTCGGCGTGCACCAACTCCCACTCCAGGCCGATCACGTCGGCCAGCAGCCGCTCGGCGAGGCGGTGCTTGCGCATCACGGACACGGCCCGCGAGCGCCCGGTCTCGGTGAGCTCGAGGTGCCGGTCGCCGGCGACGACGACGAGGCCGTCGCGCTCCATGCGGGCGACCGTCTGGCTGACTGTCGGCCCGCTCTGGCCGAGGCGCTCGGCGATCCGGGCGCGCAGCGGGACGATGCCCTCCTCCTCGAGCTCGTAGATGGTGCGGAGGTACATCTCGGTGGTGTCGATGAGGTCGTTCACGCTGCAGCCCCTTCGGTCAGCTTCCATCCTATCCGCGTCGGATGTCCGAGAGGCCGCCCGGCATCGCCGCACTTCGGCGCGGCCCCGCACACCCGTGGCCGGCCTCGCCCACGGGCCGGGTCGGAACGCGCGATCGGGGGCCCGCATCCCCTACGGTCGGGCCCATGACGGCCGCAGTGGTGTGGACCCCGGACTTCCTCGGGTACGACCTCGGCGACGACCATCCCCTCGACCCCGTCCGGCTCGACCTGACGATGCGCCTGGCCACCGGGCTCGGCGTGCTGGAGGGCGTCGAGCCGCTGGTCCCGCGGCAGGCGCCGGACTCCGAGGTCCAGCGCGTGCACCTGCCGTCCTACATGACCGCGGTCAAGTCGGCCCCGGAGGCGCCGTTCCGGGTGGGCCACGGGCTGGGCACCGACGACAACCCGATCTTCTTCGGCATGCACGAGGCCAGCGCGCTGGTCTGCGGCGGGTCCCTGCTGGCGGCCAGGGAGATCGCCGAGGGCCGGGCCGACCGGGCGGTCAACATCGCCGGCGGGCTGCACCACGCCATGCCCGACCGCGCCGCCGGCTTCTGCGTCTACAACGACTGCGCCGTGGCCATCTCCTGGCTGCTCGACCACGGCTTCGACCGCGTCGCCTACGTCGACGTCGACGTGCACCACGGCGACGGCGTGCAGGAGGCCTTCTACACCGATCCGCGGGTGCTCACCATCTCCCTGCACCAGCACCCGCTGACGCTCTGGCCCGGCACCGGCTGGCCGGGGGAGTTCGGCCGGGGCGACGGGCAGGGCTACGCGGTCAACGTCCCGCTGCCGCCCGGCACGGCCGACAGCGGCTGGCTGCGCGCCTTCCACGCGGTCGTGCCCTCGCTGCTGCGGGAGTTCCGCCCGCAGGTCCTGGTCACCCAGTGCGGGGTCGACACCCACGCCGAGGACCCGCTGGCCAACCTCGGGCTGTCGGTCGACGGCCACCGGGCCATCTACCGGGCGCTGCGCGAGCTGGCGGTGGAGACGGCCGGGGGCAAGTGGCTGGCCACCGGTGGCGGCGGGTACGGGCTGTTCCGGGTGGTGCCCCGGTCCTGGACCCACCTGCTGGCCACGGTCCTCGACCGCGACGTCGACCCGCGCCGCCCGATCCCGGCCGCATGGACGGCGCACGCCGCCGGGCTGACCGGGCGCCCGCTGCCCACCGAGATGACCGACGGGCGCGACCCGAGCCACGAGCCGTGGACCGAGGGCTCGGACCGGGTGGACAGCGCCGTGCTCGACGTGCGGCGCGCGGTGTTCCCGCTGCACGGCCTCGACCCCGACGACCCCCGGGACTGACGTGGACACGACGACGAGCCAGCCGACCGGCCAACCGACCGACGAGCCGACCAGCCGACCCACGACCAAACCGGCGGCCCCATCGCCCACCGAACCCGGCTACCCGCGGCACTGGGAGGCCGACGTGGTGGCCTCCGACGGCGGCATCGTGCACCTGCGCCCGATCCTGCCCGGCGACGCCGAGGCGCTGCTGCGGTTCCACGAGAGCCTCTCCGAGCGCACCCGCTACCTGCGCTTCTTCGGCCCGTACCCACGCATCCCCCCGCGCGACCTGGAACGCTTCACCACCGTCGACCACCACGCCAGGGTGGCGTTCATCTGCCTGCTCGGCGACGAGATCATCGCGGTCGGGCGGTACGAGGGCCTGCCCGGCGGCGCTGAGCCGGGCGAGGGCCCGCACTCCGCGGAGGTGGCGTTCGTCGCCCGCGACGAGCACCAGGGCCGCGGGCTGGGCTCGATCCTGCTCGAGCACCTCGCCGCGGCGGCCAGGGAGAACGGCGTGCGCCGGTTCGAGGCCGAGGTGCTGGTGGAGAACCAGCAGATGGTGCGGGTGTTCCGGCAGGCCGGCTACCAGGTCAGCCGCGCCTTCGCCGAGGGCGTGCTGCACCTGGAGTTCGACGTCGACCCCACCGAGCGGTCGCTGGCCGTGCGCGACTCGCGCGAGCAGCGGGCCGAGGCGCGCAGCGTGCACAACGTGCTGCACCCCACCTCGGTGGCGGTCATCGGCGCGTCCACCGACCCGTCGAAGATCGGCCACGCGGTGCTGGCCAACCTGCTGCGGGGCAACTTCACCGGCCCGGTCTACCCGGTCAACCCCGACGCCCGGTCGGTGCGCGGCGTGCGGGCCTACCCCTCGGTGACCGACATCCCCGACGAGGTCGACCTCGCGGTGGTCGCGGTCCCGGCGGCCAACATCGACGAGGTCATGGACTCCTGCCTGGCCAAGGGGGTCAAGGCGCTGGTGGTGGTCAGCGCCGGGTTCGCCGACGCCGGCGCCGGCGGCACCGTGGCCGAGCGGCGGCTGGTCGCCGAGGCCAGGGCGCACGGGATGCGCGTCGTGGGGCCGAACGCGCTCGGCGTGGCCAACACCGACCCCGAGGTCCGGCTCAACGCCACGCTCGCCCCGGACGTGCCCGGGCTCGGCCGGGTGGGCTTCTTCTCCCAGTCCGGGGCGCTGGGCATCGCCATCCTGGCCGCGGCCAAGGAGCGCGGGCTGGGGCTGTCGACGTTCGTCTCGGCGGGCAACCGGGCCGACCTGTCGGGCAACGACCTGCTGCAGTACTGGCAGACCGACCCGGCCACCGACGTCGTCCTGCTCTACCTGGAGACCTTCGGCAACCCGCGCAAGTTCGCCCGGCTGGCCCGGCGGCTGGCCCGCACGAAGCCGGTCGTGCTGGTCAAGAGCGGCCGGCACTCCGGGCCGACGCCGGCGCTGGCGGCCACCGCCACCCCGGTCGACGACGCGAGCCTGCGCACGCTGTTCGAGCAGTCCGGCGTGATCCGGGTGGAGACGCTGTCGCAGCTGTTCGACGTGGCGCTGCTGCTGGCCCACCAGCCGCTGCCGGCGGGGCCGCGGATCGCCGTGGTCGGCAACTCCACCGCGCTGGGCATGCTGGTCGAGGACGCGCTGCTCGACGAGGGGATGGAGCCGGCGGGCGACGCGGTCGACGTGGGCGTCACGGCCACCCCGGAGGAGTTCGCCGCCGCGGTCGCCGGGGCCGTCGGCGACGAGGGCGTGCACGGCCTGGTCGCGGTGTTCGTGCCCCCGGTGGCCACGCCGGGCGCGGCCTACGCGCGGGCGCTGCGCGAGGCGGTCGCCGACAGCGGCAAGCCGGTGGTGGCGGTGTTCCTGGCCGCCGAGGGCGTCCCGGCCGAGCTGGCCGTGCCCGGTCCCGGCGGCGGGCCGGGTCGGGGGTCGGTGCCCAGCTTCCCGAGCCCGGAGCGGGCCGCGGCGGCGCTGGCGGGGGTCAGCCGGTACGCGCGCTGGCGGTCGCGGCCGGTGGGGGAGTTCGCCCGGCCGGAGGGCACCGAACCCGAGCGGGCGCGCGCCCTGGTCGCGCGGCTCGGCGCGGAGCGCACCCACCCGATCGGCGACGAGGAGGCCGTGGAGCTGCTGGGCTGCTACGGCATCGGGCTGGTCGACTTCCGCCGCGTCGAGGGCGTCGAGCAGGCCGTCGCCGCGGCCGAGGAGCTGGGCTACCCGGTCGCGGTGAAGGCGGCGGGCGAGCGCTGGCGCCACCGCACCGACCAGGTCGGCGTCCGCCTCGACGTGGTCACCGCGGACGCCGTGCGCCGCGCGCACGGCGACTTCCTCGCCCTCACCGGCGCCGAGGACCTCTACGTGCAGCGGATGGCGCCCAAGGGGATCTCCTGCGTGCTGGAGATCGTCGACGACCCGACGTTCGGCTCGCTGCTGTCGTTCGGCCTGGCCGGGATGGCCACCGAACTGCTCGGCGACCGGGCCTTCCGGGTCGTGCCGGTCTCCGACCAGGACGCCGCCGCGCTCGTGCGGGCGCCGCGTGCGGCGCCGTTGCTGGCCGGCTACGGCGGCACCGAGCCCACCCGGCTGGACGCGCTGGAGGAGCTGGTGCGCCGGGTCGGCGCGCTGGCCGAGGACCTCCCGGAGGTCCGCTCGCTGGTGCTCGAACCGGTGCTGGCCTCGGCCGAGGGTGTCGCGGTCGTCGGGGCGAAGATGACGCTGGGGCCGCCGCCGCAGCGCGCGGACAGCGGCCCGCGGCGTTTGCGGTGAGCGGCGGGCCGGTGTTCGTCGAGCCGGAGGACGAGTCGTGGGGCCACCGCACGGTCCGCGACGCCGACGGCCACCGCGTGCACCTGACGCGCGGCGGCCGGACCGACCGGGGCGCTCCGTCGGTGGTGTGCCTGCACGGCTGGCCGGGCGCCTGGTTCGACTACCGGCTGCTGCGCCCGCTGCTGGAGCCGGACGCCGACGTCGTGCTGCCCGACCTGCGCGGCTTCGGCGGCTCCGACCGACCGGACCTGCCGCCCGAGGGCTACTCGCGGGCGGCGCAGGCGCGGGTCGTGCTGTCGGTGCTCGACGCGTTGGGCATCGAGCGCGCGGTGCTGGTCGGCTACGACGTCGGGTCCGCGGTGGCGGTCCAGGTGGCGCGCGACGCCCCGGACCGGGTCGTGGGGCTGGCCCTGGGCAACCCGATGAACCCCGCGGCCGGCCCGCGGCTGCTCGCTCCGGGCCACCGCGGCGAGTTCTGGTACCAGGACTTCCACCAGCTGGAGCTGGCCACGGCCCTGGTCGACGGCGAGCCCCGGGCCGTGGCGGCCTACCTGGGCCACTTCTACCGGCACTGGGGCGGTCGCCAGGGGCCGCTCGGCCCGGCGCACCTGGCGGCGCTGGTCCGGGTCTACGCCGAGCCGGGCGCGTTCACCGCCGGCCTGAACTGGTACCGCTCGGGCTCGTCCAGCCTCCCGGTCGCGGTGGCCGCCGCGACCGGAGTCGCGCCGCCGGCGCCACCGCCGGTGGAGGTGCCCTCGGCGGTCGTGTGGGGCGCGGCCGACCCGCTCTTCCCGCTGCCGTTCAGCGAGGGGCTGGAGGCGATGCTGCCCGGGCACAGCTTCACCGTGCTCGACGACGTCGGGCACTTCGTGCCCCTGGAGGCGCCGGGAGAGCTGGCCGCGGCCGTCCGCTCGCTCCTGCCCTGATTTCGCTGCCCTGAATTCGTCGCTGCCCCTGAGCGCTCGTGCCCGGAGAGCCTCTGGTCGCCCGATCGGGTCGGCGTGCGGGGGAAGCGATGAGTTCCGCCGCCGGTACGGGTCCCGGTAGTGTTCGCCCGGGCGCCGTCCTGCGCCCAACCCCCGGATCCGGTGCCCACGCCACCGGCGCGGCGGGGGCAAAGGGGGCCCGATCCCTCGGGGTGCCGGTCGGTCGTGCGTCCGTCCCGGCGGTGTCCGTCGAGCGTGGGTCGTGGGTTGCCGCCGTGCACAGGAGCACCCGATGACCAGGAACCGATCGTTCAAGCGGCTCGTGCGGACCAGGATGGCCCGCACCGGGGAGAGCTACACGGCGGCGCGCGCCGTGCTGCTGGCGGCCCGCGAGCCCGAGCCGGCCCCCGACAGCGCCATCAACAGCGCCCCCGCGGCCACCCCGGCCGCACCCGTCCTCGCCACCTCCGACGAGCGGATCCGCGAGCGGACCGGTCGCGGCTGGGAGGAGTGGTTCGACCTGCTCGACGAGGCCGGCATGGGCGGTCGGCCGCACCGCGAGGTGGCCCGCTGGGTGGCCGAGCTGCTGGGCGTCGTCCCGCTGGCGTGGCCGGCGCAGGCGGTCACCGGCAGCTACGAGCGGGCCCGCGGCGGGCGCGCGGTGGGCCAGCACGCCGACGGGTTCACGGTGTCGGCGTCGCGGACGCTCGCGGTCGCGCCGGAGCGGGTCTTCGACGCCTTCGTCGACGCGGACGCGCGCGCCGGGTGGCTGCCCGGCGTCGTGCTGCGCGCCCGCACCGCGACCCGCCCGCGATCGGCCCGCTTCGACCGGGGCGACGACGGGACCCGCGTGCACGTCACGGTCGTGCCGAAGGGCGGCGACCGCTGCACGGTGACGGTCTCGCACAGCCGGCTGCCCGACGCCGACGAGGCGGCCCGGGCGAAGCAGTGGTGGCGCGAGCGGCTCGTCGTGCTGGTGGGGCGGCTCGCGGGCGGTGCCCCCGATGCCTGAGCTGGACGTGGTCGAAGTCCTGGTCGCGGCGGCGCTGACGTTCGTGGTCGGAGCGGTGTACTACGCGGTCCTCGGTGGTCGGCTGGCGGCGGCCCGGGGCGCGGGCCCGGCGCCCGCGCCGATGCGCTGGTGGACGATGCCGGCCGAGGTGGTGCGCAGCCTGGTGCTGGCGGTGGCGGTGCTCGGGCTGGCCGCCGCGGTGGGGGTCGACGACGCGGGCGCCGGGCTGGTGCTCGGCCTGGTGCTGTTCGCCGGGTTCCCGCTGGTGCTGTGGAGCGGCGCGGTGGTGCACGAGGGCACACCGCCGGCGCCGGCCGCGCTGCACGCCGGGGACTGGCTGGTCAAGCTGCTCGCGCTGGGCCTGCTGGCCGGGGTCTGGTAGGCGGTGGTGGGTGGAGGGCGGGGCGCTCTCCACCCACCCGGCGGCTACCGTCGGAAGGAGACCTGCAGCAGCGGCTGGTTGACCTCGGCGAAGAAGTCGTTGCCCTTGTCGTCGACCACGACGAACGCCGGGAAGTCCTCGACCTCGATCTTCCAGACGGCTTCCATGCCCAGCTCGGGGTACTCCAGCACGTCCACCTTGCGGATGCAGTCCTGGGCCAGCCGGGCGGCCGGGCCGCCGATCGAGCCGAGGTAGAAGCCGCCGTGCGCGGCGCAGGAGGTGGTCACCTGCGTGGAGCGGTTGCCCTTGGCCAGCATGACCAGCGACCCGCCGGCGGCCTGGAACTGCTCGACGTAGGAGTCCATGCGCCCGGCGGTGGTGGGGCCGAACGACCCGGAGGCGTAGCCCTCGGGCGTCTTGGCCGGCCCGGCGTAGTAGACGGGGTGGTCGCGCAGGTACTGCGGCATCGGCTCGCCGGCCTCCAGCCGTTCGGCGATCTTGGCGTGGGCGATGTCGCGGGCGACCACCAGCGAGCCGGTCAGCGACACCCGGGTCTTCACCGGCAGCGTCGAGAGCTGGGCGCGGATCTCGGCCATCGGGCGGTCCAGGTCGACCCGCACGACCTCGTCGGAGAGGTTCTCCTCGGTGGTCTCGGGCAGGAACCGGGCCGGGTCGCGCTCGAGCTGCTCCAGGAACACCCCGTCCGGGGTGATCTTCGCCTTGGCCTGGCGGTCGGCGGAGCAGGACACCGCGATCCCGACCGGCAGCGAGGCGCCGTGCCGGGGCAGGCGGATGACGCGCACGTCGTGGCAGAAGTACTTGCCGCCGAACTGCGCGCCGATGCCGAACTGCCGGGTCAGCTCCAGCACCTGCTGCTCGAGGTCACGGTCGCGGAAGGCGTGGCCCAGCCCGGACCCGGCCTCGGGCAGCGAGTCCAGGTAGCGGGCGGAGGCCAGCTTGGCCACCTTGAGCGTGTACTCGGCGGACATGCCGCCCACGACGACGGCCAGGTGGTACGGCGGGCAGGCGGCGGTGCCCAGCGAGCGCAGCTTCTCGTCGAGGAACCCGGCCAGCTTGCGCGGGTTCAGCAGGGCCTTGGTCTCCTGGTAGAGGAAGGTCTTGTTGGCCGAGCCGCCGCCCTTGGCCATCACCAGGAACTCGTACCTGGGCGCCCGGCCGGGCGCGCTGTAGAGCTCGATCTGGGCGGGCAGGTTGGAGCCGGTGTTGCGCTCGTCCCAGAACGAGGTCGGGGCCATCTGCGAGTAGCGCAGGTTGAGCGAGTCGTAGGCCTCGAAGACCCCGCGTGCGACGGCGCGCTCGTCGTCGCCCCCGGTCAGCACGGTCTCCGTGCGCTTGCCGATGACGATCGCGGTGCCGGTGTCCTGGCACATGGGCAGCACGCCGCCGGCCGAGACGCACGCGTTGCGCAGCAGGTCGATAGCCACGAAGCGGTCGTTGGCCGAGGCCTCCGGGTCGTCGACGATGGCCCGCAGCTGCGCCAGGTGCGACGGGCGCAGCAGGTGCTGGATGTCGTGCACGGCCTCGCGCACGAGCGCGGTGACGGTGGCCGGGTCGACCTCCAGGAAGGTCCGGCCGGCGGCCTCGACCACGGTCCCGGGGGAGAGGTCGAGGCGGCGGTACTCGGTGTCGTCCCGGCCGAGGGGCAGGACCTCGGTGTAGCCGAAGTCGGGCTCGCCGTCGGGAGCCGCCGCGTGCTGGGAGGGGCTGGTGTCGGGCACGAACCCGCACGTTACAGGGCCCCCGGCGGAGCATCGGGACGCTGCGCCGGTGATCGCGGCCGCACTCGCGGGGGTCGGGAAGTCGGACCGGCCCCCGACCGGTCCGACCCCCCGGGGCGGGCACCGGGCCGGGCGGGCCGTTCCGGTGCGCGGTCTGCGTCGGGGTTGGACGGCAAACACTTCCGAACCGGAAGTAAGCCGTCAACCGCTGGCGGGTCGCATGACCCTGATGGACGCGTTGGGATCAATAGCATCGACAATCAATTGGGCGGAGGCGCCTCCGGATGTCGTAGGGTCGTGATCATGCCCGGATCGATACTCGGCACCTCCGTCCGCCGGGTCGAGGACCTCGACCTGATCACCGGCGCCACCACCTACGTCGGCAACCACGTCCGCGACGGGTTGCTGCACCTGGCGTTCGTGCGGTCGCCGCTCGCCCACGCCACCGTCACCGGCATCGACACGGCCCAGGCCGCCGCCGCTGCCGGCGTCGTCGCCGTGTTCACCGCCGCCGACCTCGACCTGCCCGCACACCACGGCCTGATGCCGGTCAACCCCGAGGTGCCCCGCCCGCCGCTGGCGGTCGACCGGGTCCGCTTCGTCGGCGAGGCCGTCGCCGTCGTCGTGGGGGAGACCAAGGCCGCCGCCGTGGACGCCGTGGAGCTGGTCGAGGTCGACTACGACCCGCTGCCCGCGGCGGTCGACGCGGAGGACGCGCTGGCCCCCGACGCGCCCCTGCAGTTCCCCGACCTGGGCACCAACCTGATGGCCGGGACGCGTCCGGCGCGCGACAGCGCGCTCGACGGCGCCGACGTCGTGGTGCGCGCCCGCATGGTCAACCAGCGGCTGGCGGTCATGCCCATGGAGGGCAACGCCATCGTCGTCGACCCGGCCCCCGACGACGGGCACGAGCTGACGATCCGGGTGTCGACCCAGATGCCGCACGGCTTCCGCCGCCAGGCCGGCCAGCTGTTCGGGCTGGAGCCCGAGCGCATCCGGGTCATCGCCCCGCACGTGGGCGGGGGCTTCGGCGGCAAGGCCGGGTTCATCGCCGAGCACACCGCGGCGGTCGGGGTGGCCCGGCGGCTCGGGCGGCCGGTCAGCTGGGTGGAGACCCGTTCGGAGAACCTGGTCTCCATGCCGCACGGCCGCGCGCAGGTCGGCTACTACGAGCTGGGGCTCACCCGCGACGGCGTGATCACCGGGATGCGCGCGCGGGTCGTCGCCGACTCCGGCGCCTACGCCGGGTTCGGCGGCGCGCTGGCCATCGGGCCCACCCGGACCATGAGCCAGGGCGTCTACCGCATCGGTGCGATCGACTTCTCCGCGGCGGTCGCGGCCACGAACACGACCCCGGTGGGGGCGTTCCGCGGCGCCGGGCGGCCGGAGGCGACCGCCTACCTGGAGCGGATGATGGACCTGGCCGCCGACGAGCTGGGCCTGGACCCCGCCGAGATCCGCCGGCGCAACTTCCTCGACCCGGCCGACTTCCCGCTGACCACGGTCACCGGCGCCCGCTACGACATCGGCGACTACGACCTGCCGCTGCGCGAGGCGCTGCGCATCGCCGACTACGACAAGCTCCGCGAGGAGCAGGCCGCGCGCCGCGAGTCGGGCGACCCCGTCCAGCTGGGCATCGGCCTGGCCGTCTACGTCGAGATCACCGCGGGCGGCGGGGGCACCGAGTTCGGCTCGGTCACCGTGCACGCCGACGGCTCGGCCACCATCTCCGCCGGCACCTCCGGGCACGGCCAGGGCCACGCCACCGCCTTCGCCATGCTGGCCAGCGACCGGCTGGGCATCCCGATGGAGCGCATCCGGTTCGTCCAGTCCGACACGGCCGCGGTGCCGCGCGGCGGCGGCACCGGCGGCTCGCGCTCGCTGCAGATGGGCGGCAACGCGGTCGCCGCGGCCGCCGACGACGTGCTGGAGCAGGCCCGCCGCCGCGCCGCGGAGCTGATGGAGGCCGCCGTCGACGACGTCGAGCTCACCGACGACGGTGAGTTCGGGGTGTCCGGCGTCCCCGGCGTCACGCTGACCTGGACCCAGGTCGCCTCGCACGGCGAGGAGCTCTACGCCGGCCTGGACTTCCGCCAGGAGGGCGCCACCTTCCCGTTCGGCGCGCACGTCTCGGTCGTGGAGGTCGACACCGAGACCGGCCTGGTCACCCCGCGCCGCCACGTCGCGGTGGACGACTGCGGCCGCGTGCTCAACCCGCTGCTGGTGCAGGGCCAGCAGCACGGCGGGCTGGCCCAGGGCATCGCGCAGGCGCTGTACGAGGAGGTCGTCTTCGACCCCGACGGCCAGCCGCTGACCGCCACCCTGGCCGACTACCGCATGCCCTCGGCGGCCGACCTGTTCGCCTTCGAGGCGTCCAACACCGAGACGCCGACCCCGATGAACCCGCTGGGTGCCAAGGGGATCGGCGAGTCGGCCACGGTGGGGGCCACCCCGGCGGTGCAGAACGCGGTCGTCGACGCGCTGCGCCCGCTCGGGGTGCGCCACGTCGACCTGCCCTGCTCGCCGCAGCGGGTCTGGTCGGCGATCCGCGACGCCCGGGCCGGCCGACCGGCCGACCCGTGGCGCGAGCCGCCGGAGGTGTTCGCGACGCTGCCGGTGCAGAAGGGGGCCACCGGCGCCGAGGGCGGCGAGATCTGACCGACGGGACGTGAGCACGGGCCCTGCCGGGGCCGCGGCGCAGGGGCGCCCGCCGCACCGCTCCGGCGGGCGCCCGTTCGTCGAATCGTCGGGTGGGGACGGCCACCCGGGGATGTGCCGGGCCGGGCGCTGAGCCAGACTTCCCCGCGTGACGAGCGAGGAGACGCGATGAGGCTGGCCACTATCCGCACGGCGACGGGCACGCGGGCGGTGCGCCTGGACGGCACCGGTCCCGACGACACCGCGGTGGAGACCGGCGAGTCGGACGTGCGCGCCCTGCTGGAGCGCCCGGACTGGGCCGAGCACGCCGCCACGGCGGCCGGCCCGAGCCACCCGGTTGGCGGGCTGGACTACGCGCCGCTGGTCCCGTCCCCCGAGAAGATCATCTGCGTCGGGCTGAACTACCGCGACCACGTGCTGGAGATGGGCAACCAGCTGCCCGACTACCCGACGGTCTTCGCGAAGTTCGCCCCCGCGCTCGTCGGCGCGCACGACGACATCGTGCTGCCCCGGGTGTCGGACAAGGTCGACTACGAGGCCGAGTTGACCGTGGTGATCGGCGCGCCGGTCCGGCACGCCTCGCCGGAGCGGGCCGCCGCGGCGATCGCCGGCTACACCGTGCTCAACGACGTCAGCGTGCGCGACTACCAGAACCGCACCAAGCAGTTCCTGCAGGGCAAGACGTTCGAGAAGTCGACCCCGATCGGGCCGTGGCTGGTCACCCCCGACGAGCTGCCCGAGGGCGGCTGGGCGATCTCCAGCGTCCTCGACGGCGAGACGATGCAGAGCTCGACGACCGCCGAGTTGGTGTTCGGCGCGGTCGACCTGGTCGTGTACCTGTCGGAGATCCTCACGCTGAACCCGGGCGACGTCATCGCCACCGGCACCCCGGGCGGCGTGGGCCACGCGCGCAAGCCCCCGCGCTACCTGACCGACGGCGCCGAGCTGGTCACCTCGGTCGCCGGCGTGGGCGAGCTGCGCAACACCTGCCGGCTGGAGAAGCCGTGACCGACCCGCCCCCGGACGACGCCGTCCGGACCGCGTCGTGAGCCGCACGCTCACCACGACGCTGGCCTGGGCGGGCGACGGCGCCGCCCACCTGCGCGGGCTGATGATGCGGATGGCGGACGCGGCGTTCGCCGCGCCGTCCCTGCTGCCCGGCTGGAGCCGGGCGCACGTGCTGACCCACGTGGCCCGCAACGCCGACGCCATGATCAACCTGCTGGACTGGGCGCGCACCGGCGTGCCCAGCCCGGCCTACGCCAGCCGCGAGCAGCGCGACCACGACATCGAGGTGGGCGCCCGGCGCGACCCGTCGGCGATCCGCGACGACGTGGTGCACTCCTCCGACCGGCTCGCGGTCGCGGTGCGCGCGATGCCGCAGGAGGCGTGGCAGGCCCGGGTGGGTGGTCAGGGCGGGCGGAGCTTCCCGGCCTCGGACATCCCGTGGATGCGGGCCAGGGAGATGTGGGTGCACTCGGTGGACCTCGACGTCGGCGCGTCGCTGGCCGACGCCCCGGCACCCATGCTCGTCGCGGTCCTGGACGACGCCGCGACGACCATCGGGGCGAGCCCGCAGTGCCCGCCCCTCGCGCTGGTGGCCACCGACCTCGACCGGCGCTGGACGCTCGGCGGAGCCGGTGCGGGCAGCGCCCGGAACAGCACCGGGGAGAGCGGCGGCTCCGAGCTGAGCGCCGCCGTCGAGCACATCCCCGCCGACGACGTGCGCCGTGTCGAGGTCAGGGGCACCGCGGTCGAACTGGCGACCTGGCTGCTGGGCCGGTCGGCGGGGCGCGAGCTGCGGGCCGGCGACGGCTCGCGGCTGCCGGCGCCGCCGCGCTGGATGTGAGGCCCGTGCGGAAACCCGACGCGGAGCCGGGTGTGAACGACCCGGAGCGGGCGCGGCCCGCCGCACCCGACTTCGCCGCGATCCGCGCCGAGTTCGCGCTGCCGGAGGGCTTCGCGCCGGAGGTGCTCGCCGAGGCCGAGCGAGTCGCCGCGCGGGGACCGGTGGGCGACCGGGTCGACGCCACCGACCTGGCGCTGGTCACCATCGACCCACCGGGGGCCAAGGACCTCGACCAGGCGCTCGGCGTCGCCCGGACCGCCGACGGCTTCCGGGTGCACTACGCGATCGCGGACGTGGGGGCCTTCGTCGAGCCGGGCGGCGCCCTCGACGCCGAGGTGCGCCGCCGCGGCCAGACCGTCTACCTGCCCGACGGGTCGGTCCCGCTGCACCCGCCCGCGCTGTCCGAGCGGGCCGCGAGCCTGCTGCCGGACGGTCCCCGCCCGGCCGTGCTGTGGACGGTGGACCTGGACGCCGACGGCGAGCCGGTGTCGGTCGACGTGCGCCGGGCGCTCGTGCGCTCCCTGGCCCAGCTCGACTACGAGGGCGTGCAGGCCGACGTCGACGCCGGCCGGCTGCACCCGGCCCTGGCCGCGCTGCCCGAGGTGGGTCGGCTGCGTCGGGCGCTGGCGCTGGCGCGCGGGGCGATCGAACTGGAGATGCCCGAGCAGGAGGTCGTGCCCGCCGGGGCGGGCTGGGCCGTGCGGGTCCGCGAGCGCACGCCCGTCGAGCAGTGGAACGAGCAGATCTCGCTGCTCACCGGCACGTCGGCGGCCCGGATCATGCTCTCCGCCGGTGTCGGCCTGCTGCGCACGCTTCCCGCGCCCGAGCCGGACGCGCTGACCGGGTTCCGGCGCACGGCCGAGGGGCTGGGCGTCGAGTGGCCCCGCGACGCGCACCCGGCGCAGGTGCTGGCCG
This sequence comes from Pseudonocardia lacus, assembly GCF_018531445.1. Lineage (GTDB taxonomy): Bacteria > Actinomycetota > Actinomycetes > Mycobacteriales > Pseudonocardiaceae > Pseudonocardia > Pseudonocardia lacus. Next base: position 8,595 of record NZ_JAHDTH010000126.1, on the reverse strand, counting down.
CGTTGCCGGCGACCGGGGCCGTGCCGCTGGCGGTGCGCCGCTCGGCGACCGCGCTGCTGCGCGGCGCCCGCTACACCGCGTTCGACCCCACGGCCGGCGCGCCGGTCCCGCGCGATCCGGGCCACGGCGGGATCGGGGCCCCGTACGCGCACGTCACCGCGCCGCTGCGGCGCCTGGTCGACCGCTTCGGGTCCGAGCTGTGCCTGGCCCTGGCCGCGGGGGAGGAACCACCGGAGTGGGTGCGCGCCGCGCTGCCGGACCTGCCCGAGGTCATGGCCGCGTCCGACGCGCTCGCCGGCAAGGTCGGCCGGGCGTGCGTCGACCGCACGGAGGCGGCCCTGCTGTCCGGGCGCGTCGGCGAGCGCTTCGAGGTGGTCGTGCTGCGCGCCGGCGGCCCGGACGGCGAGCCGGGGGAGGTGTTCCTGGCCGATCCGCCGGTCGTCGCCCGGTGCAGCGGCGTTGCGGAGGCCGGACGGATGGCGTCGGTCCGGCTGGCGGCTGCCGATCCCGGGACCGGGCGCATAGAGTTCGCGGTCGGTGACGCGCCGCAGTCGCAGGACGCGCCGACCACCTGATGGGCGACGCCACCTCGGTCAGGTGAGGGTAGCCTTCGCTACCCGAATCCCCCAGGAGGTCGCTCCTTGCCCGGACGCACGTTCCGCTACGGCATCGAACACGAGTGCGCGATGCTGCGCGCCGACGGCAGCTTCGCCGACTTCACCGCCGTCTCCTTCGAGGAGCTGCAGGCGATCGTGGAGGCGCTGCCCGAGGACCCGGACGACTACCCGCAACTGCGCATCGGCGACCAGGGCATCAAGCGCAAGCGCTGGTACGTGGAGGGCTACGAGCGCTTCGACGAGCGGGGCGAGTTGGTGCGCTGCGACCCCAAGGGCATCGAGGTGCGCACCCGCATCCACACCTCGATCGAGGACGCCACCGCCGCGCTGGGCGCCGACCTGGCCCAGCTCGACGCCGAGGCCGCCCGCGCCGGGCTGGCCACCACGACCGTGGCGTTCAACCCGCTGCGCTCGCACTACCGGATCGACCCGCCGCTCAACGCCTGGGAGCGCGACCACCGCCTCGGCTCGCCGGAGGAGCGCACCGCGCACCTGCACATGACGACCTACGGACCCGACCTGAACCTGTCCTGCGCCGACCTCGACGCCGCCGCGCTGGTGGACGTCGGGCGCAAGCTCACCCACTACAGCCCGTGGCTGGTGCCGCTGTCGTTCTCCTCGCCGTTCCGTGACGGCGAGCCGTGGGGCGGGCTGTCGGCGCGCACGCAGGTGCGCACGGGGGCACGACCGGCCGTGCTGGTGTTCCTCGGCCCCGACGACGAGCAGGTGCCCGCCGACCCGTCGCTCACCCAGCCGGCCCGGCTGCCCGCCGAGGTCGGCCGGATCGAGTTCAAGGCGTTCGACGCCTGCCCCGGTCAGGACCTCTACGCCGAGCTGCTGAGCCTGCTGACCGGGCTCGTGCTGGACGACACGCTCCCCGGCAGGCGCACCACGCCCGACGGGCCACTGCACCGCGAGGTGGCCGAGGAGGGGCTGGGCGATCCCGACGTCCACGCGGGCACCGGCGCGCTGCTGGACGCGGCGACGGCCGCGCTCGCCGGCCGCGACGCCGACCTGGCCCGGATGGCGTCGTTGCGCGGGCGCTGGGAGCGCCGCGAGTGCCCGGCGGTGGCGATGCTGGCCGAGCACGCCGCCGGTCGTCCGGTGGCCGGCCTGCGCAACGACGCCGTCGCCCGCCCCTGACGGTCGGGGCGGTTGGCACACCGCACGGGCGCGACGCGGGGTCCGCGCCCGTGCGGGTGGTCGGTCGACCCGCGCCGCGGGTCAGCTGTAGGAGTGCTCGGCGTCCGGGTAGGAGCCGCCGCGCACGTCCTCGCCGAAGCGCCGGGCGGCATCCAGCAGGATCCCGCCGACGTCGGCGTACTGCTTGACGAACCGCGGCTTGCGCCCGCGGTTCATGCCGGCCATGTCCGACCAGACCAGCACCTGGGCGTCGGTCTCCTGGCCGGCACCGATGCCGATGGTCGGGATGACCAGCTCCGCGGTCACCCGCTTCGCGACGTCGGCCGGCACCATCTCCAGGACCACCGAGAAGGCCCCGGCGGCCTGCAGCGCCAGCGCGTCGTCGACGAGCCGCTCGCCGGCGTCGCCGCGGCCCTGGACGCGGAAGCCGCCCAGCGCGTGCTCGCTCTGCGGGGTGAACCCGAGGTGGGCCATCACCGGGATGCCCGAGCCGGCCAGCGCCTCGACCTGGGGGGCGAACCGGGCGCCGCCCTCCAGCTTCACCGCGTGCGCGCCGCCCTCCTTCATGAACCGGAAGGCCGTGGTCAGGGCCTGCTCGGGGCCCAGGGCGTAGCTGCCGAAGGGCAGGTCGGCCACGACGAGCGCGGAACGGGTCCCGCGCGTCACGGCCTTCACCAGCGGCAGCAACTCCTCCACGGTGACCGGGAGGGTGTTCTCGTAGCCGTAGACGTTGTTGGCCGCGGAGTCGCCGACCAGCAGCACCGGGATCCCGGCCTCGTCGAAGATCTCGGCCGTGTAGGTGTCGTAGGCGGTGAGCATCGGCCAGCGCTCGCCGCGCTCCTTCATCTCGCGCAGGTGGTGGATCCGGGTCCGCTTGGGCCTGCCGGTCGCCGGGGCCGCCGGCCCCGAGCGGTACGGCGGCGGGACCTCGTCGATCGCTGGGGCCGTGCCGGTCGGGTCCGCGGCTGCGCGGAACTGGGTCTCAGACATCGTCGTCCGTCCTCCCTCGAGGCCCGCTCCGCGGGTCCCCGGGTCGTCAGGGGTTGATGACGAGAGCGTGACACCCGGGTGGCCGGCAGATCACCGACGTGGGACGGACTTCACAGCCCCGACTCACTCCTCGGGGACCTTCGCGCGGATCTCCTCGACCCAGATGCGCGCCGACATGTCCGAGGGCGCCCGCCAGTCGCCGCGGGGCGACAGCGAGCCGCCCGCGGACACCTTCGGGCCGTTGGGCAGCGCCGAGCGCTTGAACTGGCTGAAGCCGAAGAAGCGCTGCGCGAACACCTCCGACCAGCGCCGGATCTCGGCGAGCGTGTAGGACGGGCGCTTCTCCACCGGGAAGCCCGCCGGCCAGTCGCCCGCCTCCGGGTCGTGCCAGGCGTGCCAGGCCAGGAACGCGATCTTCGACGGGCGCAGGCCGTAGCGCAGCGTCCAGAACAGCGTGAAGTCCTGCAGGTTGTACGGCCCGATCTTGGCCTCGCTGCTCTGCACCTCCTCGTCCTCGCCGGTCGGCACCAGCTCGGGGGTGATCTCGGTGTCGAGCACGTCGGTGAGCACCGCGCTCACCTCGTCGTCGAACAGGTCCGTCGCCGCGACCCAGCGGATGAGGTGCTGGATCAGCGTCTTGGGCACGCCGCCGTTGACGTTGTAGTGCGACATCTGGTCGCCGACGCCGTAGGTGGACCAGCCCAGGGCGAGCTCGGACAGGTCGCCGGTGCCCAGCACGATCCCACCGCGCTGGTTCGCCGCCCGGAACAGGTAGTCGGTGCGCAGCCCGGCCTGCACGTTCTCGAAGGTCACGTCGTAGACGGGCTCGTCGCGGGAGAACGGGTGCTCGAGGTTCTTCAGCATCAGCCGGGCCGTCTCGGTGATGTCGATGGTCTCGAACGTCACCCCGAGCGCCTCGGAGAGCCGGACCGCGTTGCCCTTGGTGCGCTCGCCGGTGGCGAACCCGGGCAGGGTGAAGGCGAGGATGTCCGAGCGGGGCCGCCCCAGCCGGTCCATCGCCCGCGCCGCGACGATCAGCGCGTGGGTGGAGTCCAGGCCGCCGGACACCCCGATCACGATCTTCGGGTCGCCGATCGCGCGCAGCCGCTGCTCCAGGCCGGAGACCTGGATGTTGTAGGCCTCGTAGCAGTCCAGGGCGAGCCGGCTCTCGTCGGCGGGCACGAACGGGAACCGCTCGACCTCGCGGCGCAGGCCGATGTCGCCGCCGGGCGGGTCGAGGCGGAAGACCACCTCGCGGACGCCGTCGCCGCCGTCGGGGCGCCGTTCGGCCAGGTGGCGGCGGTTGTCGTCGAACGTGCCCATCCGGGCCCGCTCCGCGCGCAGCAGGTCGAGGTCGACGTCGGCCACCGAGCGCCGGGCCTCCTTCGGGAAGCGCTCGGTCTCGGCCAGCAGCACCCCGTTCTCGAAGATCATCGTCTGGCCGTCCCAGGCCAGGTCCGTGCTCGACTCGCCCTCGCCCGCCGCGGCGTAGACGTAGGCGGCCAGGCAGCGCGACGACGCCGAGCGGCACAGCAGCTTGCGGTCCTCGGCCCGCCCGACGGTGATCGGGCTGCCGGACAGGTTGGCCAGCACCGTCGCGCCGGCCAGCGCGGCCTCGGCGCTGGGCGGCACCGGCACCCACATGTCCTCGCAGATCTCCACGTGCAGCACCAGGCCCGGCACGTCCTCGGCGCGGAACAGCAGGTCCGGCCCGAACGGGACCTCCGTGCGGCCCCCCGCGCCGTCGGGCACCACGATCGTGGCGCGCACGTCGTCGCCGACGGCGAGCTGGCGGCGCTCGTAGAACTCGCGGTAGGTGGGCAGGTACGACTTCGGCGCGACGCCCAGCACCCGTCCGCGGTGCACCACGACGGCCGTGTTGTGCACGCGGTTGCGGTAGCGCAGGGGAGCGCCCACGACCAGGACGGGCAGCAGGTCGGCCGACCCGGCGACGACGTCGTCCAGGGCCGACTCGACGGCGTCGAGCAGGGTGTCCTGCAGCACGACGTCCTCGATCGAGTACCCGCTCAGCGTCAGCTCCGGGAACACGGCCAGCCCGACGCCCTCGTCGTGGCACTCCCGGGCGATCCGCAGCACCGCCTCCGCGTTGCGGTCGGGTTGGGCGATGGCGGTGATCAGCGTGCAGGCGGCGGTGCGCAGGAAGCCGTGCCGGTACGCGGAGCGGAAGTTCTCCCGGTCGTTCTGCCCGTGGATTGCCATGGTCGTGCGGACGCCGCCTCTCGCGATCGGGGCCGTGGGACACGCGAACCGTACGACGAGGTCGGTACCCGCTGCCGGGTCGCCGACACGCACCCGCATGTCGCGATCCCGTCATCGGTGGGGTCGGTCCCACGATCGGGCCACTGGCATGCTGTGGCGGGTGAGAGCCCGGACCGGAACGACCGCCGCATTCGTCCTCTGCTGTGCCGTGCTGGCGGCGTGCACCCAGTCCACCTCCGGTGCCGCCGCGCCGAGCGGGGTGAACGCCCAGCAGCCGGACGAGAACGCCACCGAGCTGGCCGCCTTCTACGGCCAGCAGCTGACGTGGGGTCCGTGCGCGGAGTTCGCGGTGAGCTCCGACGACCGGGAGAGCTACTCCGCCCCCGGCTTCGACTGCGCGCGGCTGGAGGTGCCGGTCGACTACGCCGCCCCGGACGGGGAGAAGGCGCAGGTGGCCCTGCTGCGGCAGAAGGCGTCCGGCGAGAAGATCGGGTCGCTGCTGTTCAACCCGGGCGGGCCCGGCGCCTCCGGGATGAGCCTGGTCGCGAACCTGGCCCCCGCCCTGGCCCAGAGCCCGTTGGCCCAGCGGTTCGACCTCATCGGGTTCGACCCGCGCGGCGTGGGCGCCTCCACACCGACGATCGACTGCCTCACCAACGACGAGTGGGAGGTCGAGCGGGCCGACCTGGACGTCGACCCGTCGCCGGCCGGCGTGGCCGAGACCGAGGCGGAGAACGAGCAGTACGCCCAGCGGTGCACCGAGCGCTCGGGCGGCGCGGCGTTCCTGGCCAACTCCGGCACCCGCGACGTCGTGCGCGACATGGACATCATGCGCCAGGCGCTGGGCGACGAGAAGCTGAGCTACGTCGGCTACTCCTACGGCACGCGGATCGGCTCGGCCTACGCCGAGGCCTTCCCGCAGAACGTGCGGGCGCTGGTGCTCGACGGGGCGCTGGACCCCAAGGAGACCACGATCGACCGCACGGTCAAGCAGAACGCCGGCTTCCAGCAGGCCTTCGACGCGTTCGCCGCCGACTGCGCCACCAACCCGGCGTGCCCGCTGGGCACCGACCCCGCGCAGGCCACGGCCGCCTTCCAGGCCCTGACCCGGCCGCTGATCGACCAGCCCGTCGCCGTCGGCCCGCGCACCCTGTCCTACGGCGACGCGGTGACCGGTGTCATCCAGGCCCTCTACGCCAAGGACTTCTGGCCGGTGCTCACCCAGGGCATCTCCGGGCTGGCCACGGGCAACGGGCGCATCCTGCTGGCCCTGGCCGACCTGTACTACGGGCGGGGCCAGGACGGCAACTACGACAACAGCATCGAGGCCTTCGTCTCGATCAGCTGCATGGACGAGGAGCGCATCACCGACCGGGCCCAGCAGGAGGAGCTGATCCGGCGGGCCAACGAGGCGGCCCCGTTCCGCGACGACGGCCGGGGAGCCGTCGGCGCTCTGGATTCGTGCACCTTCTGGCCGGCGGAGCCCACCAGCAAGCCGCACACGCCGCAGGTCGCCGGGCTGCCCCCGACGATCGTCGTCTCGGTCACCGGCGACCCGGCCACGCCGTACCAGGCGGGCGTCGACCTCGCCCAGGCCCTGGGCGGCAGCCTGATCTCGGTGGAGGGCAACCAGCACACCGCCGCGCTGCAGGGCAACCGGTGCATCGACGACGTCGTGAACGCCTACCTGATCGACCTTGCGGTGCCGCAGGGGGAGACGAACTGCACGCTCTGAGGGCGCTCTCCAGCCGATCGTGTCGTGATGTCGCACGCCCTGATCTGGCGGGAAACATGTTCGTAACGCGTCGTTCCTAGGCTCGCGCCATGGATCGCCAGCAGGAGTTCGTGCTCCGCACGCTCGAGGAACGCGACATCCGGTTCGTGCGGCTGTGGTTCACCGACGTTCTCGGGTACCTCAAGTCGGTCGCCGTCGCGCCGGCCGAGCTGGAGGGGGCCTTCGCGGAGGGCATCGGCTTCGACGGTTCGGCGATCGAGGGCTTCGCGCGCGTCTACGAGTCGGACATGGTCGCCCGCCCCGACCCGTCGACGTTCCAGGTGCTGCCCTGGGAGACCGCGAGCGGCGAGCACTACTCGGCGCGCATGTTCTGCGACATCGCCATGCCGGACGGTTCGCCGTCGTGGGCCGACCCGCGCCACGTCCTGCGCCGGGCGCTGAGCAAGGCGGGCGAGGCCGGGTTCACCTGCTACGTGCACCCGGAGATCGAGTTCTACCTGCTGCGCGACCTCCCGTCCGACGGCAGCCCGCCGCGCCCGGCCGACTCCGGCGGCTACTTCGACCAGGCCAGCCACGACGTCGCCCCGCACTTCCGGCGCAACGCGATCGAGACGCTGGAGTCGATGGGCATCTCGGTGGAGTTCAGCCACCACGAGGGCGGCCCGGGTCAGCAGGAGATCGACCTGCGCTACGCCGACGCGCTGACGATGGCCGACAACATCATGACCTTCCGGTACGTGGTGAAGGAGGTCGCGATCACCCAGGGCGTGCACGCCTCGTTCATGCCCAAGCCGTTCTCGGCGCACCCCGGCTCGGCGATGCACACGCACTTCTCGCTGTTCGAGGGCGACCGCAACGCCTTCCACGACCCCGACGACCCCTACGAGCTCTCGGACACCGGCAAGGCGTTCGTGGCCGGCGTGCTGCGCCACGCCCGGGAGATCACCGCGGTCACCAACCAGTGGGTCAACTCCTACAAGCGGCTGATCACCGGCGGGGAGGCGCCCACCGCCGTGTCCTGGGGGCACGCCAACCGCTCGGCGCTCGTGCGGGTGCCCATGTACTCGCCGGGCAAGTCGTCGACGCGCCGGGTGGAGATCCGCACCCTGGACACCGCGTGCAACCCGTACCTGGCCTACGCGGTGATCCTCGGGGCGGGGCTGCGCGGGGTGCAGAAGGGCTACGAGCTCGGCCCGGCCACCGAGGACGACGTGTGGTCGCTGACCGACACCGAGCGCCGGGCCATGGGCTACGAGCCGCTGCCGCAGAACCTCACCGAGGCGCTCGGCGCGATGGAGCACTCCGAGCTGGTCGCCGAGGTCCTCGGCGAGCACGTGTTCGACTTCTTCCTGCGCAACAAGCGCGCGGAGTGGGACGCGTACCGGCGCAACGTGACGCCCTACGAGCTGGCGACCTACCTGCCCGTGCTGTGACCCCCGTCGTGACCCCACGATGATCGTTTCGTGACCGCTTCGTGACGGTCGCCAGTGCCCCGCAGGAGCGCCCTGCGGGGCACTGCCGTCGCCGGGTCGGTCACGCTGACCTGCGGGAACACCGAAGCGACCCCCCGGATTTGAACTCCCGGAAGCCGGCGTGTAACTTCTTCCATGTCGCCACGGAGGGCAGCACGACAGACCGGGACTGAATCTCAGGCCCAGAGTCAGCTCTCGTAAGCTGGAGACCACCCCGGCAGGGCCCCTCGGACGTTCCGCGTCCGGGAGGGGTACAGTGTCGAGGGCGCCCCGGAAGTCACCTCGCGGTGGTGGATGGTGTGTGGGTGTCTTTTGAGAACTCAACAGTGTGTCGAGCTATTGTTTTCTGGTTTTGGTTTTGTGCCAGATATGTTCGGCTGTGCGAGTGCGTACCCCGTGCGTTGCTTGTGCAGTGGTT
>NZ_JAHDTH010000125.1 GCF_018531445.1 Pseudonocardia lacus | reverse complement strand
GAGGACCTCCTGGGGTTGTGTGTGGGTGCCGTCAGACAGCTCCACACCACACCGGGAGGTCCTCGCCTATCAAGATCAGCTAGATCGTGTCGTCACATGATCTCGACCAACGTCTCCGGTCAGTACAACTAGGCGCGGTCGAGGAGGTGGTCGAACTCGCCGCCGCGCGCACCGTCGAGCCAGGCCGCGAACTCGGCGCGGGTGAACCGCAGCACGGGCCCGCCCCGGTCCTTGGTGTCGCGCACCTCGATCGCCTCGTCGTGTCGGCGTAGTTCGACGCAGCTCCCCTGGTCGTCACTCGCCGATGCCTTGATCCACGGGGTGCTGCTCACGTCCACCCCTCGATGTTGATCGACTTGTCCAGGAGAACCTGCCAGACGTACTCGTACTCGGCGCGACCGTCTGGGGTGTCGAAGTACCTTGCAGCGGCTGGGCCCCCGACGTAGGCGACGGGTGGGTCGTCGTCGTCTGCGAAGTCGAGCAGGGCGAAGGATCCCCGTCGGGGGTACGCACCGGCGGCCGCAGGGATGGTGACCTTCGAGGTTCAGGGTCGACGAACCGAGCGTGGCGTCGAGGGGCCACCACGCGAGGTCGTGCGCCTGAGATCGGCGTCGAGCCGGGCCGCGGCCTTCGCCATCGCCGAGGCGATGGGCGCCGAGGAGCTCACGGCATGGGTGTTCGCGGCCGAACGGCGGGCCGGCCGGACGTCCTACACGCTGCTCGGCGTCGTGCGGGCGCAGAAGCCGTGATGGACCGTGTGCTACTCGCAGCGGCGTTCGTCCAGGTGACCAGCGCCGGGGACGACATGGCGCACCTCGTGGCCTTCCGCCTCTACGAGGAGGGGCTCATGTCCGGCGAGGGCCGCTACACCGCGATGTGCGGGAAGGCCGTGCTCGCCGCGGCGATGGCGACCGCTCCGGGTCGCCGGTGCCCGCTGTACTGGGCCTTCCTCGACGAGCCGGGGTCGTGACCGCGCGGCGAGGCGGAGTTGCGTGGCACGCCGGCCCACGGCTGATCCGCGCGAGATCCGGTGGGTGGCAGCTCAACGGCGCGGGACCCTCACCAGGCCCGCCGGGGCACTCCGGGGGCGGGCGAGGGGGCCCCGATGGTCGGGACCACCATCGGGGTCCCGGTCACCGGGTCCGGCACGACGATGCTCGGCAGGTCGAAGACCTCCTGCATGAGCGTGGCGTCGACGACTTCGGCGCAGGCGCCCTCGGCCACGATGCGCCCGTCCTTCATCGCCACGACGTGGTCGGCGAACCGGCAGGCCTGGTTGATGTCGTGCAGCACGGCCACGATGGTGCGGCCCTCGTCGCGCAGCCGGGCGAGCAGCGCGAGCAGTTGGTACTGGTGGGTGATGTCGAGGAAGGACGTGGGCTCGTCCAGCAGCAGGTGGTCGGTCTGCTGGGCCAGCGCCATCGCGATCCACACCCGTTGCCGCTGCCCGCCCGACAGGGTCGCCACCGGCCGGTCGGCCAGGTCGGCGACCTCGGACGCGGCCATCGCCGCGGCGACCGCCTCCTCGTCCCGCGCCGACCACGTCGACAGCAGCGACTGGTGCGGGAAGCGCCCGCGCCGCACGAGCTGGTGGACGGTGATGCTCTCCGGGGCGACCAGGTCCTGGGGCAGGAAGCCGACCGCACGGGCGTAGGACCTCGGCCGGTAGGAGGCGATGTCGCGGCCGTCGAGGGCGACGGTGCCCGCGGCCGGGCCCAGCAGCCGGACGAAGGCGCGCAGCAGCGTGGACTTGCCGCAGGCGTTCGGGCCGACGACGGCGGTGAAGGCCCGGTCCGGGATGTCGACGCTCAGCCGCGTCGAGATCACCCGGTCCCCGTAGCCCAGGGTCAGCTCGCGCGCGGTCAGGCGGGCGGTCACGGTCGTCCCACTTCCCTGGCCAGCAGCCAGATCAGGTAGCAGCCGCCGATGGCCGTCGTGACGACGCCGACCGGCAGCGATATCGGGGCCAGCAGCATCTGCGCGGCGATGTCGGCGGCCAGCAGCAGCACCGCCCCGGTGAGGGCGGCGGGCAGCAGCGGGACGCCGGGTGCGCCGGCCAGTCGCCGGCCGATCTGCGGGGCGGCCAGCGCGATGAACACGATCGGCCCGGCGACCGCGGTCACCGTCGCGGTGGCGGCCACCCCGACCAGCATCATCAGCAGCCGCAGCCGGCCCAGGTCGACCCCCGAGGTGACGGCCAGGGAGTCGCCCAGCGCGGCCTGCTGCACGGCGGGCGCGCGCGCCGCGAGGACCACCAGCAGCACCGCGATGATCGCGAAGGGCAGCCGCACCTCGGCCCAGTCGACGCCGTTGAGCGAGCCGGCGCTCCAGCCGGTGGCGGCCATGGCGACCTCCAGCTCCGCGCGCAGCACGATCCAGGTGTTGACCGCGGTCAGGGTCGCGTTCACGGCGATCCCGATGACGATCAGCCGCATGCTGCTGAGCCCGGATCGCAGCGACAGCGCGTAGATGACCGCCGCGGTCGCCAACCCGCCGATCACCGAGCTGACCGCCAGCTGGGTGGGCGCGGCGCTGAGCACCGTGATCGCGATCAGCGCGCCGGTGTAGGCGCCGGCGTCCAGGCCGATCACGTCCGGGCTGCCCAGCGGGTTGCGGGTGAGGTTCTGGAAGAGCGCGCCGGCCACGCCGAGCGCGGCGCCGAAGACCAGCCCGGCCGCCACCCGGGGCAACCGCCAGTCCCGGATCACCACGACCGAGTCGCCCCGGCCGACCAGCGCCAGCAGGACCTGCGACGGCGTGGCCATGCGCGCGCCGTGGCACAGGCCCAGCAGGGCGAGGCCCAGGCCGACGACCGCCAGGACCGCCATCGCCACGAGCGCGCGGCGGTCGAGCCGGGCCGAGACGCGGCCCGCCCGCAGCACCAGGGCACTCACAGCGCGACCGCCCCGTAGCGGCGCACGACCCAGATCAGCGCCGGGCCGCCGAGGAACGAGGTGACGATCGCGACCGGCACCTCACCGGTGGGCAGCAGCACGCGCGACAGGGTGTCGGCGGCCACCACCAGCATCGGGCCGAGCACGATCGCGTGGGCGACCAGCCACGGCACCGAGCCCCCGGCCAGCCGGCGGGCCAGGTGCGGCACGATCAGCCCGACGAACGCGATCGGCCCGGCCACCGCCGTCGCGGCCCCGGCCAGCACGGTGACCAGCGCCAGGGTCAGCACCCGGGTCCGCCCGACGTGCACGCCGAGGGCGTGGGCGACGTTCTCGCCCAGGGCGATGGCGCCGAGCCTGCGGCTGACCAGAAGCGCCCCGGCCAGCGCGACGGCCATCGCGGTGACCGGGACCGCCAGCGGTGCCTGCTCGCGCCCGGCCAGCGAGCCCACCGACCAGAACCGGAAGTGGTCGAACACCTCGGGCAGCATCAGCCGCATGCCCAGCGAGACCCCGGCGAGGGTCGTGCTGAGCGCCACGCCGGTCAGCACCAGCCGCAGCGGCGAGGTGCGGCCCACGGCGAAGACCACCAGCGTGGCCACCGCCGCGCCGGCGACGGCCAGGGCCAGCTCGGCGCCCTGCGCGGCGGCCAGGCCGAACGCGCTGCCCAGGACGACGGCGAACGCGGCCCCGGACGTCGCGCCGATGATGCCCGGCTCGGCCAGCGGGTTGCGGGTCATCGCCTGGATCAGCGCGCCGGACACCGCCAGCGCGGCGCCCACGCAGATCGCCAGCCCCGTGCGGGGCGCCCGGTGCCCGCGCACGATCAGGTGGTCGTCGGTGCCGGCGAAGTCGGTGAACGCCCGCAGGACCTCCGCCGGCGCCACCCCGCGCGCCCCGACCACCAGGCTGGCGACCGCCAGTGCGGCCAGGGCCGCGAGCGCGGTGGCGAGGACGGCGACGCGACCGGCCGTGTCACTCGTCAAGCCCGGCGACCCCCCGCTTCCAGTACCCGGTGACCAGCGCGTCGAGGCCGCTGCGGCGCAGCGGCTTGACGTCCCCGGCCTCCCCCGCGGCGAACAGGAACGTCCGCCCCGGCGGCAGCTCCAACGCCCGCACCGTCGCGGCCAGCGACGACCGCCCGCCCTCGCGGACGAGCCGGTGGACCCGGACGCCGGCGCGCCGGGCGAGGGGGTACTCGTGCTCGGCCGGGTCGTCGACCTCGACCACGACCTGCGCCGAGACCTCGGGCGGGGACTCGTCGAGCCAGCGCGCCGCCGCCGGCAGCGCCGTGGCGTCCACCGCGAGGACGTAGTGGTCGTAGTGGTGCGGGAAGGCGACCGCGCCGGGCGGACCGGCCACGGTCACCGGCTCCCCCGGTTCGACCCCCTGCACCCAGGTCGAGGCCAGCCCGCCGGGGTGCAGCACGAAGTCCAGGTCGAGCTCGCCGGCGTCGGGGTCGTGGCGGCGCACCGTGTACTTGCGGGCCGGGGGCAGCGGGTGCGGCCAGTCCAGGGTCTGCTCGGCGTTGCCGACCGGGACCCGGCGGGTGCCGTCCGGGTCCGGGAAGACGATCTTGACGTGGTCGTCGGCCTGGTAGCTGTGGAAGCCCGCCAGCTCCGGGCCGGCCAGCGTCAGCCGCACCATGCGCGCGGTGACCTGCTCCCGCGCGCGTACCGCGAGCGTGCGGATCCCGATCGGGTAGCCGATGCGGGCGGTGCCGGTGCCCGTCCGGTGGTGGGCGGCGACCCGCCCGCGCGGGTCGTCGCGCGGGCCGCCCATCAGCCCAGCAGCGGCCGCAGGGCCGCGTCGATGGCGTCGAGGGTCTGCTGCGCCGAGGTGTAGGTGGCAGCCTCGGTGTAGCGCAGCGGGAACACCCGCCCGGCCCGCACCGCGGGCAGGTTCTTCCACAGCTCCGTGTCGAGCACGTACTGCACCGCCTCGGGCACCGAGCCGTCGGGGTCGACCGTGTAGGTGATCGCGTCGGCCTCGGCGAAGCTCACCGGCAACTCCTCGATCGAGGGGTACTCCGAGACGTCGCCGGCGCCGCCCCGCTTCTCCTTGACCTCGCCGTAGTAGTTGACGCCGATGTCCTCGGCGATGTTGGTGCCCCAGGAGCCGGCGAACTCGCGCTGGAAGGTGCCGTCGGCGATCTCGCCGTAGGCGCCCAGGTGGCCGAACCGCAGCGGGGACAGCACCGGGCGGTAGGTCTCGGCCAGCTCGGCGGCCTCGGCCTCGTAGGCCGCCTCGGCCTGGTCGAAGGCCTCCAGCCGGCCGGCGGCGTCGGCCTGGCGGCGCGACAGCTCGCGCCACGCCGAGGGCAGCGACGGGCCGATCGCGACGACGGGGGCCAGCGACTCCAGCCGGTCCATGTCGATGTCGGCGAGCGCGGGCCCGGGCACGCCGATGACGATCAGGTCCGGCCGGACGGCGGCGATGGCCTCGTAGTTGGTCTCCGCGGCCTGCCCGCCGGCGATCTTCTCCAGGCCCTGGTAGGTGGCCAGGTCCTCGGGGGTCATCAGCGGCAGGCCGCGGTCCCAGGTCGAGATGCCGACCAGCGGCGCGTCCGCCTCGATCAGGGCGGGCACCGCGTACCCGGTGGCGACGACGCGCTGCGGGGCGACCGGGACGGTGATCTCGCCGTTGTCGGCGGAGAACACGCGGGTCTGCGCCGCGGCGGGGGCCTGCTCCCCGGCTGCGTCGGCGGAGGCGCATCCGGCGGCGACGGTGAGCGCGAGGGTCAGGGCGCCGACGAGGCGCCAGGACCGGCGAGACGACATGGGACTTCCTTCGACGTGCTCAGGACGACAGCGACCCGCGACCGTCGCGGGGCGCTGGAAGGTTAGCCTTGCCAAAGATGAGGGAATGTCGAGGAGAGGACACGCTGTGTCGCCGAGAGGACAGGACGGCGCCGGCATCCGGCCCATCGGCCCTGCGGCGTCCGACGCAGAGCGACCGTCGCCGGCGCCACCGGGGTGTGAGGACTACGGCTACGGACTGGGCCGGCCCACCGGCATCCGGGTGCTCGTCTACCGCGGCGGCCCGGTCGAGTTCCCCACGGCCCGCGACGACGTCGTGCACCAGCTCTACTGGTCCCCCGACGGTGTCCTGTCCGCCCTGCACGGCGCGGACGCGCAGTTCGTGGGGCCGACCGAGGGGCTGTGGGTGCACCGCGGCGTGCGCCACGAGGTGCGCGCGGCCGATCGCCAGACCCTCTACCGGGTCCTGCTGCGCGAGCTGCCCCCCGCGCTCGGCGGGCTGCGCGCGGGGGTCGTGGCCGTCCCCGCCGAGGCCGGCGCCCTCATCCAGGCCCTCGGGCGTCCCGGGTGCGCCGAGCCCGCGGCGCGCACCGCCCGCGCCGCGGTGATGGCGGCCCTGCGACCGGCGCAGGAACCCGCCGACGGGCCGTGCGGCGGCGCGGGATTCGCCAGGGCCATCGCCCGCGAGCTCTCCCGCGACCCCGGCTCCCCGACCAGCCTCGACCAGTGGGCCGAGCGGCTGCACGTCAGCACCAAGACGCTGCAACGCGACTTCCGGCGCGAGTTCGGCACGAGCTACACGCGCTGGCGCACCACCCTGCGCCTGCGCGCGGCCCGGGTCATGCTGCAGGCCCAGGCCCAGCCGGTGGGCGTCGTGGCGCAGCGGGTGGGCTACGCGAGCGCTTCGGCGTTCATCGCCGCCTTCGGGCGGGAGTACGGCCACACCCCGGGGGGACGGGGCCGACGCGCCGACGCCTCGCAGACGATCCCGGCGTGACCCGGTCCTGCACCGACGAGGCGCGGTGGCGACCGGCCCGGCCTTGATCGCCCGACCGGCGGCGGGGTAGGCCTGACGGTGGTGCCGGCACCGTCGCCGGCGGGGAGGGGACGCACGTGGGCTTCCAGGAGATCGTCTACACCGTCGAGGACGGTGGCGTCGGCGTCATCACGCTCAACCGGCCGAACTACCGCAACGCCCAGAGCTACCGGATGCTCGACGAGATCGACCAGGCCTTCGACCTGGCCCGACCCGACCACGACGTCCGCGTGGTGCTGGTCCGCGGCGCGGGCGGGGTCTTCTCCACCGGCCACGACCTGGGGACCCCCGAGGGCATGGCCTACCGGGAGGCGCTGGGCGCCGAGCCCGGCATCCAGCGCTACGACGAGTTCAAGAGGTACAACCTCGACCTGCTCGTGAAGTGGCGCAACTTCGCCAAGCCGACCGTGGCCATGGTCGAGGGGTACTGCATCTACGCCGGCTGGATGCTGGCGGCCTGCATGGACGTGGTGTTCGCCGCCGAGGACGCCGAGTTCCTGGGCGGATTCGTGGAGTACAACTCGATCCCCTGGGACATCGGCGTGCGGCGGGCCAAGGAGCTGTGCTTCGAGAGCCGGTTCATCACGGCGGAGGAGGCGGCGGGCTACGGCTTCGTCAACCGGGTGCTGCCGGCGGCCGACCTGGAGCGCGAGACCATGGCCTGGGCCCGGCGCGTGGCCGAGAACAGCCCCGAGGCGCTGCGCATGGCCAAGATCCAGATGAACAAGGCCCAGGACGCGCAGGGCTTCACCACCGCGCTGGAGGACAGCCTGGGCGACTACTGCGCCATGATGTGGATGCCCGGCTCCGAGATGCGCATGACGACGACCCGTCGCCTGCGCACCGTCGACCTCGCCGTGCGCGGCAGGCGCGGCGAACGGCCCGGGCTCACCCCGCCGGAGGGCTGACCGCGACGGGCCGCCCGGCCGGGCCCGACCGCGGGAGGGCCGGCCGCCTGGCTACGGTGGGCGCATGAGCTCGCCCGACGGCGCCCGGGCCACGTCGGGGATGGTCGGGCCCTACCGGCTCGACGCGCTGATCGGCAGCGGCGGCATGGGCGAGGTGTACCGCGCCTTCGACACGAGCCAGGACCGGGTCGTCGCGCTGAAGCTGCTGCCCGCCCACCTGTCCGACGACGCCCGGTTCCGGGAGCGGTTCCGCCGGGAGTCGCGCATCGCCGCGACGCTGACCGACCCGCACGTCATCCCGATCCACCAGCACGGCGAGGTCGACGGCCACCTCTTCATCGACATGCGCCTGGTGGAGGGCACCGACCTGGCGACCCTGCTGGCCCGGCGCGGGCCGCTGCCCGCCGAGCGGGCCGTCGCCGTCGTGGAGCAGTTGGCCTCGGCGCTCGACGCGGCGCACGCCGACGGTCTCGTGCACCGCGACGTCAAGCCGTCCAACGCCCTGCTCACCGCGAGCGGGTTCGTCTACCTCGCCGACTTCGGGATCGCCCGATCGGCGGCGGAGGGCGACGGCGGGTCGGCGACGCGGACCGACGCCCCGGTCGGGACGCTGGCCTACATGGCCCCGGAGCGGTTCGGGCCGGCCGAGCCCGACCGCCTCGGCGACGTCTACGCGCTGGCCTGCGTGCTGCACGAGGTCCTGACCGGGCGCCAGCCCTTCGCCGGCCTCGACCTCGCGGCCGTGGTCGGGGCGCACATCCACCGCGCTCCCCCGCTGCCGTCCGAGCACCACCCCGACCTGGCCGCCTTCGACCGGGTCGTCGCGCGCGGGATGGCCAAGGCTCCCGCGGACCGGTTCCCCACCGCGGGAGCCCTCGCCGGCGCCGCCCGGACCGCGCTGACCGCGCCCCGACCGCTGGTCCGCGACGACCACGCGTCGCGCCCGACCGCCGCCCATCCGATCACCTCGCGCCCTCCCGATCCGCCGTCGACGGGGCCGGACGGGGCGACGTCGGCCGCGGGGACCGGCGCGGCGGGCCCCGGGCGACGGCGGAGCCGGACGCTGCCCGTGGTGCTCGTCGCCACGGCCGCCGCCGCGGCCATTGCCGGCGTCGTCGCGTACCTCGGCGCTTCCGCGGCGCCCGGACCCGGGCCCTCGCTCACGACCGGATCGGCCACGTCGACACCCGCCGACGCCCCGATCCCCCTCGACGGCGTCCGGCCCGTCCCGCTGCCGGCCCCGCCGTTCGACGCCACGCCCCCCGAGCCCGGCCAGGGCGGCGCCTCCGCCGAGCTGACCGTCGTCTCCGAGACCCCGAACGACATCACCGACGAGGACGAGTGGTTCGCCGAGATCGGGATCCCCGACCCCCGGATCGCGCCCGACGAGGCACCCGCCGACGTCCCCCGCACGTTCGACGGCGCCGACCTCCGCCAGGTCATCGCGCAGCCCGACGCCCTGCTGCTGCTCTACGCCTCCCCCACCGCGCGATCGGCCGGCGTCCTGGTCGCGGTCGACCCGAAGACCCGCGAGCCCCGCTACGCCTTCGACTTCTCCGCGTACACGACCGCCCCGGTCACCGCGCCGGGCGAGGGGGAGTTCGTCGACCAGTCGGTGCGCTGGGCCGAGCAGGTCGGCGACGTCCTCTACGTCTCGCACGGCCACAGCACCTACGCCGCCTCCTCCGGCGGCGCGAACGCCTACCTCACCGCGATCGACGTCACCGACGGGCGGGTCCTCTGGCACAGCCCGCCGCTGGTCTCCAACGCCTCGACCTTCGCGGCCGTCGGCGACCGGGTCGTCGCCGGGTACGGCTTCACCGGGGAGGACGACTACCTGCACGTCCTCGACGGGTCCACCGGTGAGGTGCTGAGCAGCCTCCCGCTGCGGTCCGGCCCCGAGGTCGTCCTCCTCGACGGCGACGACCTGCTGGTGCGCTGCTACGACACCGACTACCGGGTGCGCCCGGAGTTCGGCTGAGGTCGTCGGGAGCCGAGCCGCCCCGGGGGACGGAGCCCGACCGTGGCCCGCCTCCTCCCGGGTCCGCTCGTCAGCGTTCTCGGGCAGGTGGTCGAACTCGGGGCATCGACCTCAGCCGCCGGTGGAGGCCCGCCGGACCACCCGCCAGGCGTCGCGGTGGTCCGCGACCGGGTCGCCCAGCGCCGCGGCCGCGCAGGCCGCGCCCTGCTCGCGCAGCGACTGCGCCACCGAGGTGAGGCCGTGCTCCCGCGCGACGTCCGCGTCGTCCCAGCCGCTGACCCGCACCGGACCCCCCGCGCGCAGCGCTCCGAGCGCCAGCTGGTCGCTCATGGCGGCGACGGCGTCGACGTCGGGGGCGGCGGCCAGCAGCCGGCCCATGACCGCGCGGGCCTCGGCGGCGTCGTTCGTGCGGCAGACGCCGACCGGCACCTCCGACCAGTCGACGCCCAGGTCCAGCGCGGCGTCGCGGTAGCCGGCGAGCCGGTCGCGGGTGACCGGGTACGCGACGGTGTCCGGGTCGACGCCGGGGCGCACGAAGGTGTCGCGGCGCCGGTCGACGGGGAAGCTGAGCACCGCCGGGCGCCGCGCGGTCGCGAAGACCTCGGCGCCGACCGCGCGGGCCGCGCCGCGGTTGTCGATGCCCACCAGCGTGGTGCCCTCGCGCTCGGGCCCGCCGTGGACGACGACCGGGCGCCGGGTGCTGCACGCGGCGGCCAGCACGGGGTCGTCGTCGGTGGTCGTCCACACGATGTAGGCGTCCACGGCCGCGGAGACCACGCGCTCCGGGTCCTCGTCGCCGGTCCCGGTGGGCACGATGAGCAGCCCGTAGCCGCGCTCGGCGCACACCTCGGCGACGCCGGCCAGGAACCGGACGGCCTGGGGGTCGTCGAAGGCGTAGGTCAGGTGCTCGCCGAGGACGACGCCGAGGGTGCGGGTGGCGCCGTAGCGCAGCGAGCGCGCGCTCGGGTCCGGTCCGGCGTAGCCGAGCTCCGCGGCGGTGCGCAGCACCTTGTCGCGGCTGTCGGCGGACACCCGCTCCGGCCGGTTGTAGGTGTAGGACACCGTCATCGGCGACACGCCCGCGGCGCGGGCCACGTCGGACATCGTCACCCGGCGGGGGGTCGACCGGTTCCGTTGCACTCCGCGATCGTATCTGTGTAGCGTTACACAATGTCGATCGGAGCGCCGCACTGGCGCATGGTCACGGCCGCGTACCTGGCCTCGCTCGCGTTCGGGGTGTTCTGGGGGACGTGGGGCGCCGCGGTGCCGCGCGTGCGCGAGCAGGCCGGTCTCGACGACGCCCGGCTCGGGACGGCGCTGCTGTTCATCAGCGCGGGCGCGCTGCCCGCGATGCTGCTCACCGGGCGGGCGCTGGACCGGTGGGGGCTTCGACTCACCGCGCCGCTGGTCGTCGCGCTGGGCGCGGCGGGGCTCGCCGCGGCCGCCACCGCCCACGGGTTCGCCGGCCTGTGCGCCGGGCTGGTCTGCGTCGGCATGGCCAGCGGCGCCGCCGACGTCGCACTGAACTCCGTGGGCGGGCGCGCCGAGCGCGGCACCGGACGACCGGTCATCACGCGCGCCGGCGCGATGTTCTCCACCGCCGTCGTGGCATCCAGCCTCGCCACCGGCGCCGCCTACGCCGCCGGGGCGCCCACCTGGGCCCCGTTCGCCGGCGGGCTGGTGCTGTCGGTGCTCGCCGGCACCGCGATCCGCCACCTCCTGCCGCCCGGCCCGGTGGCCCCCGATCCGGACGAGCGCGGCGGCGAGAGCGGTGCCCGCCTGCCGCTCACGCCGTTGCTGCTGGTGGGCGTGCTCGGCGCGCTCGCGTTCGCCGGCGAGAACGCCCACCAGAGCTGGGGCGCGGTGTACCTGGAGGACGTCCTGGCCACCGGTCCGGGGTTCAGCGCGATCGCCCCCGCGGCCTTCGCCGCCGTGGTGGCGACCACCCGGTTCGCGGTCAGCGCCCTCGACCCCGCCCACGCCCGGACGGTCCTGGTCCTCGGCTCGCTGGCGGCCGCCGCGGGTGCGGCCGTGCTCGCCGCCGCCCCGTCCGTGCCCGTCGCGCTGGCCGGGCTGGTCCTCGCCGCTGCCGGGACCGCCGCGCTGTTCCCGACGCTGCTGAGCGTCGTCTCGCGCAACGTCGTCGAGTCCGCGCGCGGACGCGCGACCTCGGTGGTGACCGTCGTGTCGTACCTCGGGTTCCTGCTGGGGCCGGTCTACGTCGGGATGTGGGCGGCGGCGACCGGCCTGCGCGGCGCGATGGTCGCCGTGGCGGCGCTCGGCCTCGTGCTCGCCGCCCTGGCCACGCCGCTGCTGGCGCTGAGCCGGTACGCCGTGGCGCCGAGCGCCGCCACGCCCGGTCGCGGCCCGGCGTGAGCGGACCGGCGAGCTGCCGCGCCCGGTCATCCGAATCGCACACCCCGGCCAGTTGCCACGACCTCATTCCTGCAGGTTCCCGGCAATTGCGGCGTTGGCGCATTCTTTCCCGGCCGCTATCGTCCGGCCCGGACGATTCGGGGTGGGCGGATGCGAGCATTACTGCGGAACCGCACCTACTCGCGGCTGTTCGCCGCGCAACTGGTGTCGCTGGTCGGCACCGGCCTGGCGACGGTGGCGCTCGGCCTGCTCGCCTACGACCTGGCCGGTGGCAGCGCCGGTGCCGTGCTGGGCACCGCGCTGGCCGTCAAGATGGCCGCCTACGTGGTGGTGTCGCCGGTCGTCGGCGCGTGGGCCGACCGGGTCCCCCGTCGCACCCTCCTGGTCGGGGCGAACGTCGTCCGCGGCCTGGTCGTCCTCACGCTGCCGTTCGCCACCCAGGTCTGGCACGTGTACGTCCTGGTGGCGGTGCTGCAGTCGGCCGCGGCGGCGTTCACGCCGACGTTCCAGTCCGTCCTGCCCGACGTCCTGCCCGACGACCGGGAATACACGAAGGCGTTGTCGGCCTCGCAGTTCGCGGTGGCGGCGGAGAACACGCTCAGCCCGCTCCTCGCCGCGGCCGCTCTCACCTTCATGGCGTTCGACGCGCTCTTCGTCGGAACCGCCGTCGGTTTCGCCGTGTCGGCGGCGCTCGCGGTTCGCACGATGATTCCCGCGGCGCACCGCAGTGGACGGTCGCGCTTCTCCGACCGGCTGTCCGCGGGGGTCCGCGTGTTCGGCCGCGTCCCCGCGCTGCGCGCTGTCCTCGGCTTCGACCTGGTGGTGTCGGCGGCCGGGGCGATCGCGCTCGTCAGCACCGTGAACGTGGTGCGCGACCTGCTCGGCGGCGGCGGGTCGGCCGTCGCGGGGCTGCTGGCGGTGTCCGGAGCGGGGACGGCCGCGGCCGCCGTCGCCGCCGGGCCGCTGCTGCGCCGGCTGCACGAGCGCGCGGTGATGCTCGTCGGGGCCGCGACGGCACTCGCCGCGGTGGGCGGGGCGCTCGCGCTGGCCGCGGCCCCCGGCTGGGCGCTCGCCTGCGCCGTGTGGGGCGGCATCGGGCTCGGGACCGGGCTGGTCCTGATGCCCGTCGGGCGGGTGCTCCGGCGGTCCTGCACCGCCCGGGACCGGCCGGCGGTGTTCGCCGCGCAGTTCTCCCTGTCGCACGCGTGCTGGCTGCTGACCTACCCGTTGACCGGCTGGCTCGCCACCGCCGCCGGGTTCGGCGTCGCCTGGTCGGCCCTGCTCGGGATCGGGCTCGCCGGGGCGGCCGCCGCGGCCCTGCTCTGGCCGCGGCGGCTCACCCGGCCCGTCCCGCACCTGCACGACGACAGCGCCGGGAGCCACATCGAGCGGGCCGAGCGCACCGCCCGCGGGTGGACGCACAGCCACGAGATCGTCCCCGACCGCCACCACCGCGCCCTGACCGCGGCGCCCTGACCGCCGGCGTCAGAGCCCGTGCTCGGCCCGCAGCACCCGCTTGAGCAGCTTGCCGGCCTCGGTGCGCGGCAGCTCGTCGCGCACCTGCCAGCTGCGGGGCCGTTTGAACCCGGCGAGGTACTCGCCGACGTGCGCCTCCAGCGCCGCGATGTCGATCTCCCGACCGGCCCGCGGCACGACCACGGCGTGCACGGACTCGCCCCACTCCTCCGAGGGCACCCCGAACACCGCGACGTCCAGGACGTCCGGGTGCGCGTGCAGCACCGCCTCGACCTCGGCCGGGTAGATGTTCACCCCGGCGCTGATGACGAGGTCGCCGCCGCGGTCGCGGATGTAGAGGTAGCCGTCCTCGTCGAGGTGCGCCATGTCGCCCACGGACTTCCAGCCGTCGGCGAGCCGCTCCCGGCCGTGGTAGCCCTCGAAGGTGCTCCCCGAGCGCACCTGCAGCTCACCGGGCTCACCGGGCGGCTGCGGGGTGCCGTCGGGGCCGACCACGCGCACCTCGACGCCGGGGATCGGGCGCCCGCACGAGCCCGGCCGCGACAGCTGCTCCTCCGGCGGCAGCACCGCGTCGACGCCCAGCTCGGTGGAGCCGTAGACCTCGAAGAGGAACCCGTCGCCCAGCTTCTGCACGATCTCCTGCTTCAACGCGTACGGGACCGGCGCGGCGTTGGCCACCAGCGAGCGCATCGACGACAGATCGGCCTGCGCCAGCTCCTGGGCGGGCAGCGCGACGATGCGCTTGAGCGGGGTGGGCGCGGTGAAGGTGTTGGTGACGCCGTACTCGCGCACCAGCCGCAGCCAGCGCGAGGCGTCGAAGCTGCGCATGAGCACGACCGTGCCGCCGAGCGCGTGGGTCAGCGTGGCCCACGCCAGCGGCCCGGAGTGGTAGAGCGGGCCCGTGGTCAGGTGCACCTCGGTGCCCAGCTCCAGGCGCAGCGTCGCGACCAGGGTGGCGGTCATCGCCGGGTCGGCCTTGGTGCGCAGCGCGCCCTTGGGCTTGCCCGTGGTGCCCGACGTGTAGATCATCGAGCCGCCGCCGTCGCCGGGTGGTGGCGGCGGCAGCTCGGATCCGCCGGCCAGGACGTCGTCCCAGGCCAGCGCGCCGTCGAAGGGCTCGCCGCCGAACACGACCACGTGCCGGACGTCGGGCAGCGCGTCGCGCACGGCCGCGACCCGCGCGGCCTGCTCGGCGTCGACGAGCACCGCGGCGGCGCCGCTGTCGGCGATGACGAAGCGCATCTCCTCGGCGGTGAACCGGTAGGCCAGCGGCACCGCCACCAGCCCGGCCTTGCGGGCCGCGTGCACCAGCACCAGCACCTCGACGCTGTTGGGCCCGCACCAGACGACCCGGTCGCCGGTGCCGAGGCCGAGGCCGAGCAGCCCGTTGGCCAGCCGGTTGGCCCGGGCCTCCAGCTCGGCGAAGCCGAGTTCGGCCCGGCCGGGGTCGATCACCGCGGGCTTGGCCGGCGCCACGGCGGCGTAGGTGGTCAGGATGTCGGGCTCGGGGGGCGGCACGTCAGTGGGCACGCCCCAGCTTGACCTGCGCACCCGCTCCCGCGCGAGGGGTTGATCGGAACTCGTGCTACGCGTTCCCACAGCCGTGACCCTGCGCACGGATCAGATTGAGTGCCCGGATCCCGCGATCAGCTCGGCCAGCGGCCCGCGGATGTCGGGCGGGTGCAGCCCGAGGTCGGCGAACTGCTCGGCGGTGGCCCAGCGCAGCTCGAAGCTGTTGTCCGGCCGGTTGGCCAGCGCCTCCGGCCCGGACAGCTCCGGGCGGCCGCGGACGGCGGTCATCAGGAAGTAGGAGGCCGGCCGGTCGTTGTGCCGCCCGGTCCACAGCAGCCGGTCGATCTCGGCGACGAGGGTGGTCTCCTCGTGCAGCTCGCGCAGCACCGCCTCGGCCGCCGTCTCGCCCTCCTCGACGCCGCCACCGGGCAGGACCGCGTAGTCGCGCCCGCGCTTGTGCCGCTTCACCACCAGGACCCGGCCCCCGTCGACGACGACGGCGACCGCCCGCGGCCTCGGCACCTTCCGCGGCGCGGACCGGGCCGGGCCGATCCGGCGCAGGAGCCGCCGGAGGGTGCGGAACGGGCGGGCCACCCGCCCGAGCCTAGGCGTCGGACGGGTGGCCCACGGCTGAGGCGCCGGCCGCGCGCGTTCCGCAGTCGGCCAGAATCCCCGCATGCTGGTCGCCGAGGTGATGTCCGGGATCCGCGCGCACCTGGACGCCGGTCGCGTGCCGGGCGTGGTCGTCGGCGTGCGCCACGGCGACCACACCACGATCGACGCCGCCGGTGCCACCGCGCCCGGCGGCGACCCGTTGCGCCCCGACGCCGTGGTGCGGATCAGCTCGAACACCAAGCCCCTGATGGCAGCGCTGGCCCTGCTCCTCGTCCAGGACGGCGTGCTGGCGCTGCACGACCCGGTGCGGCGGTTCCTCCCCGCGCTGGCCGACCAGCGGGTGCTGCGCGCGCTCGACGGCCCGCCGGAGGACACCGTGCCCGCCCGGCGCGCGGTGACCGTCGAGGACCTGCTGACGATGCGGATGGGCTTCGGCTTCGCGTGGGAGTCCGACTGCCCGACCGTCGACCGCGCCGTCGGGCTCGGGCTCGGCTTCGGCCCGCCGGACCCGACCGGACCGCCCCCGCCCGACGAGTGGGTCGCCCGCTTCGCGACGCTGCCCCTCCTCGACCAGCCCGGCGCGGTGTGGCGCTACGAGATGTCCTTCGCCGTGCTCGGCCCGGTGCTGGCGCGCGCCGCCGGGCAGCCGCTGGAGGTCCTGCTGACCGAGCGGCTGCTGCGGCCGCTGGGCATGGTGGACACCGGCTTCGTCGCCGACCCGGCCCGGCTGGTGCCCGCCCACGTTCGCGACGGCGACGCCCTCACCCCGTTCGACGGCGTCGCCGACAGCCGCTGGCTGGCCCGCCCCGCCTTCCCCGACGCCCGCGGCGGGCTCGTCTCGACCGCGGCCGATCTGCTGCGGTTCGCCGGGATGCTGCTCGACGGCGGTGGCGACCTGCTCACCCCGGAGTCGGTGGCCGCGATGACCACCGATCAGCTCACCCCCGAGCAGCGCGGCGGGCCGTCCGCGGCGGCCTTCCTCGACTCCGGCGGATGGGGCTACGGCGTCGGGGTCGTCGACACGCCGGCCGGGCGCCGCTACGGCTGGGCGGGTGGGCTGGGCACGCTCTGGTACTCCTGGCCCGACCACGACCTCGCCGCCGTGCTGCTCACCCAGGTGACGCCGCCGGACGCCGAGGTGTTCGCCGCGTTCACCACGACGATCGAGCGGGCCCTCACCGGCTGACCACGGGTCCGCCGGGGATCAGCGGACGCCCTCCCGGGCGTCGAGCAGCTCGTCCCAGTGCGCCGCCGTCCACGCGCAGGCAGCGTCGATCGGCCCCAGCAGGCTGCGGCCGAGATCGGTCAGCGCGTAGTCGACGCGCCCGTCGCGGGCCCGTCGTGCGACGAGGCCGTCGCGCTCCAGGGCCCGCAACGACCGGGTGAGCACCTTCGCCGTCACCCTGTGCAGCGGCACCCGCAGCTCGGAGAACCGGCGCGGCCCGCCCTGCAGGCAGCGGATGATCATCCCGGACCACTTGTCGCGGAACCGGATCGGGGACAGGTCCGACGGGCAGACCGGGTCGAACATGTCCGGGTCCAGCGGCGCGGTCACGCCGCCGACAGTAGTCGACGGCCGTCCGGTATCCCGGGAAACCACGGCCCGGGCTAGCGTCCGCCGCATGAGCGAGATCATCATCTTCGGGGCGGGCGGGCGCGCC
Organism: Pseudonocardia lacus; assembly: GCF_018531445.1. GTDB lineage: Bacteria > Actinomycetota > Actinomycetes > Mycobacteriales > Pseudonocardiaceae > Pseudonocardia > Pseudonocardia lacus. Next base: position 7,221 of record NZ_JAHDTH010000125.1, on the reverse strand, counting down.
GGGCGCAGCGTCCTCGACGAGGCCCACCGGCGCGGGCACGGCGTCACGGCGGTCGTGCGCGACCCGGCGCGCCACCCGGACCTCCCCGCGGAGACCGTCGTCGCCGCCGACGTCACCGACGCCGACGCGATCGCCCGCCTGGCCGCGGGCCACGACGCCGCGGTGGCCGCCGCCGCCGACCTCTCCGCCGACCCCGCCGCGTTCTTCCCCGCCGCGGCCGGCGCACTGGTCGACGGGCTGGGCCGGGCGGGCGTGCGCCGGCTCGTGCACGTCGGGCTGGCCTCGGTGCTCCCGACGCCGGACGGGCCCCTGCTGATGGACACCCCCGGCTACCCCCGGGAGTTCCGCGCGTTCCTCCTCGGGCACGCGGCCGGCAACGACGTCCTGGTCGGGGCCGGGCCCGCGCTGGACTGGGTCGTGCTGAGCCCGGCCGGGGACTTCGACCACAGCGGCGCGCGCACCGGGCGCTACGCCGAGGCGACCGCCGACGCGGGCAGCCGCGTGACCTACCCGGACTTCGCGATCGCGGTGCTCGACCAGATCGAGCAGCCGACCCGCCACCGCACCCACATCGGGATCGGGGCCGGATGACGGCGGCGGATCCCGGTGGTCGTCGGGAGGATGGGCGGATGAGCACCGACGACCGCCGGGACCGGGTCCGGGAGGTGCGCAGCCGACTCGCCCACGACGGGCCGGCGCGGACCCGCGACCGCGAGGGCGACTTCGCGGCGGTCGCCCTGCCCGAGCGCGACGGCGACCTGCTGCGCGACCTGCTGATCGCCGAGGGCGCGCGCACCGTCGTCGAGGTCGGGCTCGCGTACGGCAGCTCCGCGCTGGCCGTCGGCGAGGCACTGGTGGCCGTCGGCGGGCCCGAACCCCGCCACATCGTGATCGACCCCTTCCAGCGCACGGCCTACGACGGCGTCGGCTGGGACCTGCTGCGCGCCGCGGGTCTGGACGCGACCACCACCCTGGTGGCCGCCCCCTCGTCGGCGGTGCTCCCGCGGCTGCTCGCCGACGGTCTCGTCGCCGACGCGGCGTTCGTCGACGGCAGCCACCGCTTCCACGAGGTCTTCGTCGACCTCTACTACCTGCGCAAGATCGTCCGCCCGGGCGGGCTGGTCGTGCTGGACGACGACTGGACGCCGTCGGTGCGCGCGGCGGTGCGCTACTTCGAGCGCGACCTCGGCTGGAGCGCCGTCCCGGACGCCTTCGCGGGCGGCACGCTCAGGCCCGTCGGCGACGACCCCGCGGCGGAGTCGGTGGCCCGCTGCCGGGCGCTACGGCTGCCCGACCCGCCGTTCGAGCCGGCGTTCGAGGACTTCCGGCCGTTCTGACCGGTGTCGAGGAGCACACCCGGCCGGGGTCGAAGTCGGGGGATCAAAGTGCGCGAGCGCGGGTAGTCCTGCGCGCCGGCACGAACCCGACCCCGCCGGCGAGCACTGACGCATCAGGGAGACCACCATGACGAACCCGGTCAACTACACGGTGCCCGGCCTGAAGACCGACACGGCGGCCGAGGTCATCACGCTGCTGCAGGACCGGCTGCACGCCCTCAACGACCTCGCGCTGACCCTCAAGCACGTGCACTGGAACGTCGTGGGCCCGCAGTTCATCGCGGTCCACACGATGCTCGACCCGCAGGTCGAGGGCGTGCGCGAGATGGTCGACGACGTCGCGGAGCGGATCGCGACCCTCGGCGGCTCCCCCAAGGGCACCCCGGGCGTCCTCGTGGCCGAGCGCAGCTGGGACGACTACTCCGTCGGGCGGGCCGACGCCATCGCCCACCTCGCCGCGCTCGACCTCGTCTACACGGGCGTGATCGAGGACCACCGCACCGCGATCGACAAGACCGAGGAGCCCGACCCGGTCACCCAGGACCTGCTGGTCACGCAGGCCGGGCAGCTCGAGCAGTACCAGTGGTTCGTGCGCGCCCACCTGGAGAACGCCGACGGCAGCCTGCGCTCGGCCGGCGCCGTGACCGAGACCCAGGCGGCCGACAGCGTCTGAGCGGCACCCGCGAACCGGACCCCGGCTCCCGCCGTCGTGCTCGCGGCGGGAGCTTCGTCCGGTCCGCTCAGGAGCGCTGCTCGTAGGCGGTGAGGATCTCGGTGGAGATCCGCCCCCGGCTCGACACCTCGAAGCCGTTGGCGCGGGCCCACTCGCGGACCGCGGCGCCGTGCTCGCGGTCGGTCGCCTTGCGGCTGGGAGCCGCGACACCCGAACCGGACGCGGCCGCCCGCACCCCCCGGGCTCCCCCGGCCCGACGCGCCGATGCCACGAAGTCGGCGAGGCTGTTGCGCAGCCGCGCGGCGTTGTCCTCGGACAGGTCGATCTCGTACTGGCGGCCCTCCAGCGCGAACCGGACCGTTTCCGCGGCCTCGGACCCGTCCAGATCGTCGACCAGCCGGGTTTCCACCTTCTGCGCCACAGGTCACACTCCTTCTGCGAAGTCTTTGTTTCCCGGGCCGACCCCGTCCGGGTGGCCGAATGAATACCACATCGGAGCCCCCGGCTTCGCGGCGAGTTGCTGCGTGTCGAGAAACCGGCGGCAACTTCGCGGGCTCCCGCCGCCCGACCCCCGCCGAGCCGGGCAACCGCACGTCGGCGCCGTCTGACGACCGCGCCACCGAACCCGGCGAGAACCTGGTCAGCAGGCCGATTCCGAACCGGCCGGAGTCACCGCCCGCCCGCCGTGACGGCCACGCCGCAACGGCGCACCGGCCTATCGCCGAGCGCCACCCGCCCCGCGCCCACCGGTCCGGTAATGGACGCGAACGGGCGAGTCCTCGTCGTGACCGAACAATTTCGCGGGTGGGCGCGGTTCGGCGTTGAAGCGGCCATGAAGCGAACCGGGGTGGTGGTGGCGTCCGCGCGTTGAAGCGGCCATGAAGCGAACCGGGGTGGTGGCGTCCGCGCAGCGTCAGACGTGTTCTCGCAGCCCGCCGGAGACCCCCCGACTCACCCGGCGAGCACCCGCAGGATCCGGGCCAACTCCCCCCGGTCCGCCGCACCCAGCACCCCGAAGAACCTCTCGGCCTCGGCCTCCCGCGCCGCCCGCACGGTCTCCCCCACCCGCCGCCCTTCGTCGGTGAGCGCCACCAGCACGGCGCGGCGGTCGTGCGGGTCGGGGCGCCGCTCGGCCAGGCCGGCTGCCTGCAGCGCGTCGACCACCTCGGTGGCCGAGCGCGGGACGATGCGCAGCCGCTCGGCCAGTTCGTTGAGCCGCAGCGGACCTCCGCGCAGCAGCACCCCGAGCGCGCGTGACTGCCCCACGGTGACGTCCCACGGTTCGAGCGCCTGTCGGGCCAGGTGCCGCAGCCGGCGGTTGACCAGCCGGAACAGCTCGGGCAGGGACTCGTCCTCGGCCACCGGAATACCCTAGCAACGCCCTGGGTTGTAGCCTCATAGTGAGGTTACCTCAGTACTTACCCCGTAGTCCGAACCCAGGAGACGCCTTTGCCACCCGACCCCCACTCCGGACCGCGCCGCTCCGACCTGCGCCGTCCCACCGTCACCGCCGCCGAGAAGGCGCAGGCCCGCGAGGTCTCGCTGCGCCGCATCGGCCGGCTCTTCCTCCCCCACCGCCGCGCGCTGGTCGTCGTCATCGCCACGATCGCGGCCTCGTCGATCGTCGCGATGGCCTCGCCGTTCCTGCTCCGCGCGGTGATCGACACGGCCCTGCCCGAGCGCGACGTGCCCCTGCTGGCCTGGCTGACCGGCGGCATGGTCGCCGTCGCGGCCGTCACCGCGGCGCTCGGCGTCGTCCAGACCTGGCTGTCGACCAAGGTCGGCCAGCAGATCATGCACCGGTTGCGCACCGACGTGTTCGCGCACCTGCAGCGCCAGTCGCTGGCGTTCTTCACCCGCACCCGCACCGGCGAGGTGCAGTCGCGCATCACCAACGACATCGGCGGCATGCAGGCGGTGGTCACCTCCACCGCGACCTCGGTGGCCTCGAACCTGACCACCGCCGTCGCCACCGCCGTCGCCATGGTCGCGCTGTCGTGGCAGCTCTCGCTGATCTCGCTGGTCGTGCTGCCGCCGGCGATCTGGCTGACCCGCCGCGTGGCGACGCTGCGGCGCACCATCACCTCCGCCCAGCAGCGGGAGCTGGCCGACCTCAACGTCACCGTCGAGGAAGCCCTGTCGATCAACGGCATCCAGCTGGCCCGCACGATGGGCACCGGGCCCGCGCTGGTCGAGCGGTTCACCGGCTCGTCGGAGCGGCTGATCGACCTGGAGCTGCGCGCGCAGCTCGCCGGGCGCTGGCGGATGGCCTCGACCAGCGTCGTCTTCGCCGCCATCCCGGCGGTCATCTACCTCGGCGCCGGCCTGCCCGTCACCGGCGGCGCCATGACGATCGGCACCCTGATCGCCTTCACCACCCTGCAGTCCGGGCTCTTCCGCCCGCTGATGGGCCTGCTCAACGTCGGGGTGTCGCTGGTCAGCTCGCTGGCGCTGTTCGCCCGCGTCTTCGAGTACCTCGACCTGCCCGTCGAGATCGACGACCCGGCCCGGCCGGTGCCCGTCGACCCCGCGCGGGTGCGCGGCGAGATCCGCTTCGAAGGCGTCACGTTCAGCTACGCCGACAGCCCCACCCCGGCCGTCGACGGCGTCGACATGACCGTCCCCGCCGGCAGCACGCTGGCCCTGGTCGGCGAGACCGGCTCGGGCAAGACCACGCTGGCCGCTCTCGCCGCCCGGCTGTACGACCCGAGCGCCGGGCGCATCACGCTCGACGGCGTCGACCTGCGCGACATCCGCCTGGCCGATCTCGCCGCCGTCGTCGGCGTCGTGAGCCAGGAGACCTACCTGCTGCACACGACGGTCCGCGAGAACCTGCGCTACGCCAAGCCGGACGCCACCGACGCCGAGATCGAGGCCGCGGCCCGCGCCGCGCGCATCCACGACCTCATCGCCGGGCTCCCCGACGGCTACGACACGGTCGTCGGCTCGCGCGGGCACCGCTTCTCCGGCGGCGAGAAGCAGCGCCTGGCCATCGCGCGCACGCTGCTGCGCGACCCGCGGGTGCTGATCCTCGACGAGGCCACCAGTGCTCTGGACACCGAGACCGAGCGCGCCGTGCAGGACGCCTTCGACGCCCTGGCCCACGACCGCACCACCATCACGATCGCCCACCGGCTGTCCACCGTGCGCGACGCCGACCGGATCGCCGTGCTCGACCACGGCCGGGTGGTGGAGTCCGGCCGCCACGACGACCTGGTGACCGCCGACGGCCGCTACGCCCTGCTGGCCGCGTGAGGACGCTGTCCGCGCCCTGGGCCCCCGGACGGCGGCACCCCGGCACGGCGGGGGCGGTCCTCCGCTGGGCCGCCCGGCCGCTTCTGCGCGGCCGATGCGCCTGATCCCTGGCACAACGGCGGGCACGGATGCGTCACTGGTCGGCGACGCAGGGTCAGAAGCAGGTCGCAGAGCCCAGGAGGTCCCGTGTCCCTCGACGTCCCCACCCCGGTCCTGGAGGCCGCCGAGCGCGGCGAGCTCGACGACGCGCGGTTCGTCGCGGTCGTTCGCGACTCGTTGCCCTACGCCTGGTCGGTGGTCGCCGCCGCGGTCGGGGACCGGCTCGACCGCCCCGACGCGCCGTTCGGCGAGCACGCGGTCCCGCCGCCGTCCGAGCGGGAGCGGGGGCAGTTGCTGCGCGCGCTGGCCAGCGACGCCATCCGGGCCGCGCTGGAGCGCCACTTCGGCGTGCGGCTGGCGTTCCAGAACTGCCACCGGGTGGCCGCCTTCGCCCCGGGCGACGTCGGCGGGCCCGCCCACCGCGCGTTCACCAGCCCTCGCGGGCAGGTGCTCAACCAGAGCCCGGAGCTGCGCGACTGCTGACGCACCCGCCCGGCCGGTGTTCACTGGAGCGATGAGCACCGGTCCGGGCGGCGCTGAGGGCGACGTGGGCGGAGACGTGGGCGGAGACGTGGGCGGCGATCCCGTCTGCTGGTTGCAGTACGCCTGCCCGGAGTGCGGGGCCATGCCCTCCGAGGCCGACGACGGTGCTCCCGGCCGGTGCTGGCGCTGCGGGGAGCCGCTGGTCGCGCCCGGGGAGGGCACCGGCCCGTCCTGAGCGACGGGTCGGCCGGCCGCTCAGGCGTCGAGCGCGGCGAGCAGGGCGTCCAGGTCGTCGTCGACCTCGACCACGGAGCGCACGTCGGTCAGCTCCAGCACCCGCTCGACGACGCGGTTGCCGACCACGCCGGTGAGGTGCACCCGCCCGCGGCCGTGGAGGGCGCGGCGGACCTGCATGATCGGCCCGAGCCCGGCGGCGGCCAGGAACCCCACGGCGGCGAGGTCGAGCACGAGGTGCGCCGGGTCGGTCGCCGCCTGCTCGACCAGGTACCGGTCCAGGACGGGGGCGCTGGCCAGGTCCAGCGAGCCGGACAGCCGCAGCACGGCCACGGTCGGGAGGGGCCGGCAGACCGTGACGCCGAGCGGCTCGACCGGCCCGGCGCCGAGGGGGTCGTCGGTCACCGGTCTCCCGTCGTCCCGTTGTGCGCGCTACCGCGCCCGTTGCCCGGCCCCCCGGACTCGCCCGACTTGCCGGGCGCCTCACCCGACTTGCCGGGGGCCTCGCCTGACTTGCCGGGCGCCTCGCCCGACTGCCCGGGGGCCTCACCCGACTGCCCGGGCGCCTCCCCGGACTGCCCCGGGGCCTCGCCCGACCGACCCGGCGCTTCCCCGGACCGGCCGGGCGCCTCGCCGGACTGCCCCGGCGCCTCCCCGGACCGGCCGGGCGCCTCGCCGGACTGCCCCGGCGCCTCCCCGGACCGGCCGGGCGCTTCCCCCGACTGACCCGGAGCCTCGCCTGACTGGCCGGGTGCCTCGCCCGACTGCCCCGGGGCCTCGCCGGACTGGCCGGGTGCCTCGCCCGACCGACCGGGTGCCTCGCCGGACCGACCGGGTGCGGTGGCCGACTTCCCCGGGCCCGGCTCCCCGACGGACCCGGCACCAGCGCCGGCACCAGCACCAGCACCGACGTCGCCGCCGACGCCGACGCCGCCGAGGACGCCGGCCTCGGCGCAGAAGCCCGCAATGCCCGCCGTGCCGCCCGCGGCGGCGGCCAGGCGGTCGAGTGCGGGGCCGTCGGCCGCGCCCGCCGACCAGGACCGGCACAGCTCGACCAGTGCGGGATCCGACGCGGCCGGTTCCCGACCGGGTCCGGTGGCGGGCGGGGGCGCCGGCGAGGGCTCGGCCGTCACCGGCGCC
>NZ_JAHDTH010000124.1 GCF_018531445.1 Pseudonocardia lacus | reverse complement strand
CGTTCGTCCAACCTGGTCGGACTAACGCCGCTCTCGTCCAGCCGGGTCAGCTCGACGGCGCCGCCGGAGGCGGTCCGACCGTCACCGCCCCCGCGCGAACAACACCTCCGAGAACGTCCTCAGGATGATCTTGACGTCCAGCCAGAGCGACCAGTTCTCGATGTAGTAGTTGTCGTAGCGGGCCCGGTCCGCGATCGACGTGTCCCCGCGCAGCCCGCTCACCTGCGCCAGCCCCGTCAGCCCGGCCTGCACCCGGTGCCGGTCGGCGTAGCGGTCGAACTCCTGGGAGAAGCGGCTGACGAAGTGCGGGCGTTCGGGGCGGGGGCCGACGAGGGTCATGTCGCCGCGGACGATGTTCCACAGCTGGGGGAGTTCGTCGAGGGAGGAGCGGCGCAGGAACCGGCCGACGGGGCCGACGCGGTCGTCGTTCGCGACCGTCCACGTGGTGGAGGCCTCGTGCTCGTCGGTGGGGCGCATGGAGCGCAGCTTGAGGCAGTCGAACTCGCGGCCGTCGCGGCCGACGCGGGGTTGGCGGAAGATCACGCCGGGGCCGCCCTCGATCCGGACGGCCAGCGCGCACGCCGCGATGATCGGGGACACCAGCAGCAGCGCCAGGCCGGCCACGACGACGTCGAAGACGCGCTTCACGACCCGGTAGGGCCCCCGCAGCGACGGCGTGCGGATCCGCATGATCGGGATGGAGCCGATGTGGTCGGACATGGCGGTGGCGGTGTTGAAGTACCGCAGCCGCGGCACGACGAGCAGGTCGGCCGGCATGCAGGCGGGGGTGCGGACGACGTCGAGCAGGTCGCGCTCGGAGAAGGCGCCGTCGGCGATGAGCAGCACGTCGGCCTCGTGGCGGGCGACGACTGCGTCGAGGTCGGCGAGGGTGCCCAGCCGGGGGGTGGCGGTGGCGGCGTCGTGCAGGTCGCCGTCGTCGACGAAGCCCTCCACGCACAGGCCGTAGCGCCGGTCGCCGTCCAGGGTCTGGACGAGTTCCAGGGCGACCGGGCCGCCGCCGATGATCACCAGGCGGTGCCGGGTGAGCCCGCGCTTGCGGCTCCAGGTGATGACGGCCGTGGTCGCCACCCGGCCGGCGACGACCAGGCCGATCGCCACCGCCACGTTGCCCAGGAACGTGGTGACCGACTCGGCGGCGTAGCGGGTGCCGATGAACAGCGCGACGACGGCGGCCGCGGTGAGCAGCCTGCCCAGGAGCGTGGGCAGTTCGTCGAGCACGCTCAGGTGCAGCCGGGCGCGGTAGCGGCCGCCGCCGGTGAGCAGCGCCAGCGACAGCGCGGCCATGGCGACCGTCGCCTTCCACTGGTGCTCGCTCCACAGGACCGGCAGCAGCAGGATGACGGCGTCGACGGGCAGCACCAGCATCCACGCCCGGATGCGGCGCACCAGCGGCAGCATCCGGCTCCGCACGGTCACCGGCCCCGGGTCGGCGCCGGTGGTCCGGGCGCGACCGGGAGACGATCTCCGCGGTGTCGGAGCGTGGCGTACGACACGCTGGTCAGTGGCACTCACATGGGTCCCCTCGGCAGAACTCCCCGACGCTCAACCACCTTGTCGATAGATCACCCGAAGGCGTTTCGGTGATCTCGTAACTAGGGGGTTTCGTCAGCGGGGAGTAACCGGGGCACCCGTACGGGGTGGGCTCAGCCGGACACGTCGGCCATCAGGTCGGATTCGATGACGGTGCGCAACCGGGCCAGCACGGCCATCATCGTCTCCACCATCTGGCGGGCCTCCTTGTTCGACCGCGCGGACGCGATCTCGCGGCGGGCGTCGCCCATGAAGCTGGTCAGCAGGGCCACCAGGACCCGGTTGACGGGGCTGTCGGGCGCGCCGAGGAGGCGGAAGTTGTCGCGGACCCACTTCTTGCTGCTGACCCGCAGCAGCTTCTGGAAGCCGGGCGGGCTGTCTCCGTCGTAGAAGACCTTGACCATGTCGCGGTTGCCCCAGGCAGCCGACATGTACGCCCGGGCACCCGCCTCGAACAGTTCGAACGGGTCGGCGACGCCGTTGGCCTTGGCGTCGGCGACGGCGGCGGCCGCGGCGGCCTGCTGCTCGTCGCGGTAGCGCTCCCAGAGCGCGGTGAACAGCTCGGCCTTGCCGCCGAAGTGGTGGTAGAGGCTGCCCACGCTGGAGCCGGCCCGCTCGACGACCTCCGAGACCGAGGCCTCGGCGAAGCCGCGTTCGGCGAAGACGGCGCGCGCGGCGTCGAGGAACTGGGCTCGGGTCTGCTCCGTGCTGCTCCACTGACGTGCCGCACGGCCGTCGCTCCGCATCGCCACCGCGCCTCCTCGAACCCACGACGCAACGGGTCCTCACCCGCTACGGTACGGCGCCGCGAACCGGTGCACCTACCCGGCGGGCGAGAACACCGGGATCGCCAACCGCTCGTCCCCGACCTCGTGATCCTCCCAGCCCACCCGCACCCGTTGTCCGATGTGGACGCTGTCCGGGTCGGCGTCGACCTCGGCCATCACCCGGAAGCCCTCGTCCATGTCGACGAGCGCCACGACGTAGGGCGCGTGGGCGCGGAAGAACGGGTGCCCGTGCTGGCGGACGACGGTGTAGGTGTAGATCTCGCCGAGCCCGGCCGAGTCGCGCACCTGCCCGCCGCCGTGGCGGCGCGGGAAGAACACGACGCGCCCGTCGTCGCCCACCTGGTAGGTCAGCCGGTGCTCGCCGGTGGCCCGCCAGAACGCGCCGGTGTCCGGGTCGGCGAGCGAGGGCAGCGGGCGCTGCGGAGCGGGCTTGCTCTCCGTGGACGTCACGTTCAGTCCTTCCCGAGGATGACGGTGGCGGCGGCGTGCCGGGTGCCGAGCAGCCCGCCGTTGCCGTGCGCGACGGCGGTGCGCGCGCCCTCGACCTGCGAGGTCGACTCGCCGCGCAGCTGCCGGGCCGCCTCGATGAGCAGGAAGATGCCGCGCATGCCGGGGTGGTTGGACGACAGCCCGCCGCCGTCGGTGTTCAGCGCCGGGGCGCCGGGGCGGTCCCAGCGCAGCCGCCCGCCCTCCACGAACGGGCCGCCCTCGCCCTTCTTGGCGAAGCCGAGGTCCTCCAGCAGGGTGAGCACCGTGATGGTGAACGAGTCGTAGATCATCGCGATGTCGACGTCCTCGGGTCGGACACCGGCCTCGGCGAAGGCGGGCGGGCCGCTGAGCACCGCGGCGCTGGTGGTGATGTCGCGGTCGTTGCCCGGGTAGCCGACGGCCTCGCCGGCGCCCAGCAGCCAGACCGGCGCCTTGGCGGTGTCCTTGACGACGTCGGCGGAGGCGATGACGACCGCGCCGCCGCCGTCGGAGACCAGGCAGCACTCCAGCAGGTGCAGCGGGTCGGCGATGGTGCGCGACCCGAGCACGTCGTCGATGGTGATCTCGCCGTTCTTCTTGATGCCCAGCGCGGTCAGCGCGGCGACGGCCTCGGGGTTGCGCACCGCGTGCGCCCGGGTGGTGACCGCGATCTCGGCGAGCTGCTCGGGCGTGGTGCCGTACTGGTGCATGTGCCGCTGGGCGACGAGCGCGTAGTTGGCGATGAGCGGCATCCCGAACGCCGCCTCCATGTTGGTGCCCGGGGCGACCGAGGCCATCGGCCGCGGCCCGCCGGTGCCGATGGAGCGCGAGTCGCTCTTCGCCGTCGAGCCGTAGGTCAGCAGCGCGACGCCGGCCTTGCCGGCGGCGATGTCGCGCATCGCGTGCGCCGCGTGGAACTCGTAGGAGCTGCCGCCGACGCCGGTGGTGTCGACCAGCCGCGGGGTGATGCCGAGGTACTCGGGGACGGCGATGCCGGCCATGGGCCCGGTCTCGCCGGCGTCGTAGACGGCGTCGACGTCGGCGAAGGTGAGCCCGGCGTCGGCCAGCGCCGCGGCCGCGGACTCACCCTTGATCTGCCAGGTGGACAGCCCGTCGACGCGACGGGACGGGTGCTCGTGGATGCCGACTATCGCCGCGGCGCGCGGAGCCATGCGGACCTCCCGGAAGGAGTGGAGTCGTAAGAGGGGCCCCCGAACGGGGGTACGTGGGTTGCGGAGGCGGCCTAGTGGAAGCCGACGCGGCCCTTGTCGATCACGACCGTGCCGTCGCCGGTGGCGGTGCGGAACAGCGCGGTCCCGGCGCCGACGCGCCAGATCGAGACGACCAGCTCGTCGCCGGGCAGCACCGGTCGGGAGAAGCGGCCGTACATCGAGTCGAAGCGGTCGGGGTCGTTGTCGCACAGCGCGCGCAGCAGCGCCCGGCCGGTGAAGCCGTAGGTGCACAGGCCGTGCAGGATCGGGCGGGGGAAGCCGCCGCGGGCGGCGAAGGCCGGGTCGGCGTGCAGCGGGTTGCGGTCGCCGGAGAGCCGGTAGAGGAGCGCCTGGTCGGGCCTGGTCTGGTACCGGACGACGTGGTCGGGCTCGCCGTCGGGCGCGGCCCAGTCGTCGCTGGGGCCGCGGTCGCCGCCGAAGCCGCCCTCGCCGACGATGAACACCCCGCTGCGGCTGGTGATCAGCGGCTTGCCGGTCTCCGCGTCGACGGCCGTGGCCTCGGTGGTGACCAGCGCGCCCTTGCCCTTGTCGTACATGCCGGTGATCGCCGAGGTGATCGACACCCGGCCGTCGACCGGCAGCGGGGCGTGCAGCTCGAAGCCCTGCTCGGCGTGCACCAGCTTGGCGGGGTCGAAGTCGCCCATCTTGCGGCCGCCGCCGCGGCCCTGCGCGGCCAGCACGGCGTAGGTGGGCAGCACCTTCAGCTCGACGCCCGCGGTGTTCTCGGTGGTGAACTCCAGCTCCTGCAGCGGGTCCTCGGCGCCGGCCCCCAGCCCCAGCGCGTAGAGCATCACGTCCTTGGAGTCCCAGGTCTTCTCGACCGGCTCGGACGTTTCCCCCACCAGGCTGTGGTCCAGCGTCATCGCTGCTCCCGATCGCGGAGTCGGTACCCGCAGGCACGATTTGGAACGAGGTTCTAAGACAGCATTGGGGCCGCCGGGCGCCCGTGTCAAGACCGTTGACAACGCTAACGACGGGCGGTGTCATGGCTACCGAACGCGATTCTAGGACGCCGATCCAGCATGCACGGACGCCGTGGTCCGGGAGGACAGACATGCCGCAGTCCACACGATCAGCGACGCTCGACGCGGGGCCGGCCGGACCCGGCGCCGGGCCCGATCCCACCGCCGCGGAGCTGACCGAAGCCCGCCGCAGGCTCGCCACTCCCGAGCGCCTGCGCTCCTTCTTCGCCCCTCGCAGCGTCGCGCTGGTCGGCGCGTCGGACTCCTCGGGCTGGGGCCAGTTCATCGTGGCCAGCCTGGCCACCTCCGGCTTCACCGGACCGCTGCGCCCGGTGCACCCCACCCGGCCGACCGCCTTCGACCGGCCCACCGTGCCGACCCTGCGCGACCTCGACGAGCCGGTCGACCTCGCCTACGTCCTGGCCCCCACCCGAGCCGTCGAGAGCGTCCTGGAGGACGCCGCCGCGGCCGGCATCCGCAACGCGATCGTGCTGGCCTCCGGCTACGGCGACGGCGGCGGCGAGCAGGGCCGCGCCGCCGAGGCCAGCCTGGTGCGCAAGGCCGTCGAGCTGGACATCACGCTGCTGGGGCCCAACTGCCTCGGCTACGTCAACGCCGCCGCGTCGGTCGCCCCGTTCGGGCTGGGCATCGTGCCCCCGCTGCGCCGCGGCCCGCTCGGGATCGTGCTCCAGAGCGGCGCGCTGACCAGCAACGTCCTCGCCTTCGCCCGGGCCCACCAGGTGGGCATCAGCCTGCTCACCTCGATGGGCAACGAGGCCGTCATCACCACAGCCGACGTCGTCGAGCACCTGATCGAGGACGACGACACCGAGGTCATCGGGCTGTTCCTGGAGTCGGTGCGCGACGCGCCCCGGTTCACCCGGCTCGCCGCCCGGGCCCTGGAGCGGGGCAAGCCGATCGTGGCGCTGAAGGTGGGCCGCACCGAGGCCGGGCAGCGCACCGCGCTCGCCCACACCGGCGCGCTGGCCGGCGACGACGCCGTGGTCGACGCCGCGTTCCGGCAGTTCGGGGTGATCCGGGTGGGCAGCCTGGAGCAGTTGCTGATCACCTCCGGGCTGCTCACCTCCGGGCAGGTGCCGAAGGGGCGCCGGGTCGGCGTGGTGACCGCCTCCGGCGGCGCCTGCGACATCATCGCCGACCGCAGCACCGACGAGGGCGTGCGCATCGTCGACTTCGCCGAGGCCACCACGGAGAGGCTGAAGGCCGTGCTGCCGCCCTTCGCCGCGGCGCACAACCCCCTCGACGTCACCGGGATCATCCTGGCCGAGCGCGGCTCCGCGCAGGCCGGGCTGGGCGACATGGCCCTGGAGGCGGTGGTCGACGACCCGGGCATCGACTTCGTGTTCAACATGCTGGCGCTGCCGGCCGTCGAGCCGCCCGACCCGAGCACGATCGAGCGGCGGGTCGCCCAGATCGCCACCTCCACCGAGCGCTCGCCCGTCCCGATCGTCAACTTCACCGCGACCTGCAGCGACCTCTCCCCCTACGCGCAGTCGCTGCTCGACCGCAACGGCCTGCACGTGCTGGCCGGGATCGAGTTCGGGCTGACCGCGATCGGGCAGGCCCTGCGCTGGCAGGAGACGCGCGCGCTGCGCCCCCGACCGCCGTCCACCGAGCAGGCGCCGGCGCCCGCCGGCATCCCGTCCGGCCCGTGGTCGGAGGCCCGCTCCCGCGACCTGGTCGCCGCGTCGGGGGTGCCGGTCGTGCCGGCCGAACTGGTCACCGACGCCGACGCGGCGGTGGCCGCGGCCGACCGCGTCGCCGGCCCGGTGGCGCTGAAGATCTGCTCGGCGGCGATCACCCACAAGTCCGACGTCGGCGGCGTCGCCCTCGGCGTGCACGGCGAGCGGGCGGTACGTGAGGCGTTCGAGCGGGTGCGCGCGGCCGGACGAGCGGTCTCGGACGACATCGAGGGCGTGCTGGTCAGCCCGATGCGCGCGCCGGCGACCGAGCTGTTCGTCGGCGTCACCGTCGACCCGTCGTTCGGGCCGGTGCTCGCGGTCGGGCTCGGCGGGGTGTTCATCGAGGTGCTCGAGGACGTCTCGCTGCGGCTGCTGCCGGTCGACGCCACCGAGGTGCGCCGGATGCTCGGCGAGCTGCGCGGCGCGGCGGTCCTGCGCGGCCCCCGCGGCACCCGCCCGGCCGACCTGGACCGGGTGGCCGAGGTGGTCGCGCGGGTCGCGGCCGCGGCGGGCGGGCTCGGCGCCGCCCTGCAGACCCTGGAGATCAACCCGTTGCGGGTCGACGGCGACTCGGTCGAGGCGCTGGACGTGCTCGTGGTGGCGCAGGACGGCAAGGCAGTCAGCGCAGTCAGCGCAGTCAGCGCAGTCAGTGCAGTCAGCGACCCGGACCCGGCTGGGTCCTGAGGGAGGGAAGGACATGGAACTCGACCTCGGTCCCGAGGCGGAGGCCTTCCGGAAGGAGGTCCGCGACTGGATCGCCGCCGCGGCTCCCGCCGGCCTCTCGCAGATGGTGGACTGGACCAGCACACCGCTGACCGGCGGCGACCGCGCGGCGTTCGAGAAGGCGGAGCACTCCGAGGAGTACGCGCAGTGGTCGCGGCGGGTGCACGCGGACGGCTGGATCTGCCCGACCTGGCCGACCAAGTTCGGCGGGCGCGGGCTGGGCCCGGTGGAGAACGCCATCTACTCCGAGGAGCTGGTGCGGGCGAACCTGCCGCGCATCCGGCGCGGATTCGGCGAGGGCATGGTCGGCCCGTCGATCATGGTGCACGGCACCGAGGAGCAGCAGAACCACTTCCTGCCGCGGATCATCTCCGGGGAGGACGTGTACTGCCAGGGCTTCTCCGAGCCCGGCCAGGGCTCCGACCTCGCGGGCGTGACCACCCGCGGCGTCGTCGACGGCGACGAGATCGTGATCACCGGCCAGAAGATCTGGACCTCCGGCTTCTACCGGGCGAACATGATCTTCATCATCTGCCGGACGGACCCGGACGCCCCCAAGCACAAGGGCCTGTCCTACGTCCTGACGCCGTTCACGGACAACAACATCGACGCCCGCCCGGTCAAGCAGCTGACCGGCTCCGCGGAGTTCGGCGAGGAGTTCATCGACGGCGCCCGCGCCCCGCTGTTCAACGTCATCGGCGGGCTCAACAACGGCTGGCGGGTCGCGATGACCACGCTGGGCCACGAGCGCGGCGGCAGCGCCACCACCGGCTACCTCAAGTACCAGCGCCAGTTCACCGAGCTGGTGGAGCTGGCCAGGGAGGTCGGCCGCGACAAGGACCCGGCGGTGCGCGACCGGCTCGCCTGGTGCCACAGCCACGTCGAGATCATGCGGTTCTCCGGGATCCGGCTGATGTCGCAGCTGGCCCAGGGCAAGGAGCCGGGACCGGAGGCCTCGATCAACAAGCTGTTCTGGAGCGAGTACGAGCAGGCCGTCGGCGAGCTGGCCGCCGACCTGCTCGGGGCGGGCGCGCTGGTCCGCCCCGACGGCGAGGGCTACAAGACCAGCAAGTGGCAGAACGTCTTCCTGGCCAGCCGGGCCGGCACCATCTTCTCCGGCACCAGCGAGATCCAGCGCAACATCATCTCCGAGCGGGCGCTGGGCCTGCCGCGCGAGCCGCAGGCACCGGCCGCGGCAAAGGCCGCCGCGGCCGTCGGGGGTGCGCGATGACCGCGAACCCGCTGAAGGGCCGGCTGGAGGGCCGCGTCGCCGTCGTCACCGGCGCCGGGCGCGGCATCGGCGCCGGGATCGCCAAGCTGTTCGCGGCCGAGGGCGCCGCCGTCGTGGTCAACGACCTCGGCGCCGAGCTCGACGGCAGCGGCGGCGGCGACGCCACCCCGGCCCAGCAGGTCGTCGAGGAGATCACCGCGGCCGGTGGCACGGCGAAGGTCGACGGCTCCGACATCTCCGACGTGGCGGCGGCCGAGGGGCTGATCCGCGGCGCGATCGAGGACTACGGCTCGCTGGACGTGCTGGTCAACGTGGCCGGCATCCTGCGCGACCGGATGATCTTCAACCTGGCCGAGCCGGAGTGGGACGACGTCATCCGCGTCCACCTCAAGGGCCACTACGCCACGACCAAGCCGGCCGCGGCCTACTGGCGCGAGCAGCGCAACCCGGACGGCCACTACCGGATCATCAACTTCACCTCGGTGTCCGGCCTGTACGGCGCGCCCGGCCAGCCCAACTACGCCGCGGCGAAGATGGGCATCGTCGGGCTCACCTACTCCTGCGCCAACGCGCTGGGCAAGTACGGCGTCACCGCGAACGCCATCTCCCCCGGCGCGGCCACCCGGATGACCGGGTCGATCCCGAGCGACCGCCGCCGCTCCGCGATGGACGACGACGAGATGTCCGCCGACAACATCGCGCCCATCGTCGGCTACATCGCCGGCCCGGCGTCGGACTGGCTCACCGGGCAGGTCATCGGGGCCCGCGGCTACGAGGTGCAGCTGCTCAACAGGCCGGCCCCGATCCGCCAGCTCAACTCCGACGCGCCGTGGGACCCGGAGAAGCTGGCCGACCTCGTCGAACGCGTCTTCAAGCCCGCCGTCAGCGGCCAGACCAGGTAGGGAGCGCCAGCATGCAACTCGTGTTCGACCCCGAGCAGGAGGAGCTGCGCCGGTCCGTGCGCCGCTTCTGCGACAACGAGATGCCCACCGAGACCGTCCGGGCGCTGATGGACACCCGCGACGCCCACGACCCGGCCCGCTGGAAGCGGATGGCCGAGCAGCTGGGCCTGCAGGGGCTGGTGGTCCCCGAGGAGCACGGCGGCAGCGGCGCGACGTTCGTCGAGCTGGCGGTGGTGCAGGAGGAGTTCGGCCGGGCGATCTTCCCCGGGCCGTTCCTGTCCACGCTGTTCGCCACCTACGCGATCCTCGACTCCGGCGACGACGAGGCGGCCAAGGACCTGCTGCCCGGCATCGCCGACGGCACGACGATCGCCACGGTCGCCAGCACCGAGCCCGACGGCCGCTGGGACCTGGCGGCCACCTCGACCACCGCGCGCGCGGACGGCCAGGGGTTCACACTGCACGGCACCAAGGCCTACGTGCCCGACGGCGCGCTGGCCGACCTGCTGCTGGTGGTGGCGCGCGGCGACGCCGGGCTGTCGCTGTTCGCGGTGGACCCGAACGCCGCCGGGGTCACCCGGACCGCGGTCAACACCCTCGACCAGACCCGGCCGATGGCCACCGTCGAGCTGGACGGCGCCGCCGGCCGGCTGGTCGGCACCGACGGCGGGGCGACGGCGTCGATGGCCGCCACCCTGGACAAGGTGGCCGTGCTGATCGCCCTGGAGCAGGTCGGCGGGGCGCAGCGGGCGCTGGACATGGCCGTGGAGTACGCCAAGCAGCGCCAGCAGTTCGGCCGGTTCATCGGCTCGTTCCAGGCCGTCAAGCACAAGGCCGCGAACGTGATGCTGCGGGTGGAGTCGGCGCGGGCGGCGGCCTACTACGGGGCATGGGCGATCGCCGGCGACTCGGCGGAGGTCCCGGCGGTGGCCAGCCTGGCCAAGGCCTACTGCTCGGACGCCTACTTCTTCGCCGCCGCGGAGAACATCCAGATCCACGGCGGCATCGGCTTCACCTGGGAGCACGACGCGCACCTGCACCTCAAACGCGCCGAGGCGTCCAAGCTCTGGCTGGGCGACCCGACGTTCCACCGGGCGAAGCTGGCCGACGCCATCGGGGTCTGAGCGGGAGCGGACGGGGGATCGAACGATCGGTGGTCGGGGTCGGGTCGGCGAGGGCGGGGCAGGACACCGAGCGCACCCGCATCCGGTACGCGTACCGGCTGCTGTCGGTGGTGTGCCTGGCGTCGCTGATGAGCGGGATCAGCAACAGCTCGCTCACCATCGCCCTGCCGGCGATCGTCTCCGGCCTGGACGCCACCCCGTTCGAGGCGAGCTGGGTGCTGATGAGCTTCCAGCTCGCGCACGTCACGCTGATGATCTTCTTCGGTCGGCTGGCGGACGTGTTCGGGCGCAGGTCGATGTACCTGACCGGCGTCGGGCTGTTCACCGCGGCGAGCCTGGCCGCCGGGGTGGCGCCCGACGTCGGGCTGCTGATCGGCTGCCGGGTGCTCCAGGCGATCGGCGCGGCGATGATCATCACGAACAGCGCGGCGCTGGTCACCGCCGCCTTCCCGCGCCGGCTGCTCGGGCAGGGCCTGGGTGTCTACATGGCCTCGTTCTCGCTGGCCCAGATGCTCGGCCCGACCGTGGGCGGGGTGGTGACCACCGAGTTCGGGTGGCGCTGGACGCTGCTGCTCAACGTCCCGATCGGGGTGGTGTGCCTGCTGTGGGGCCTGCGGGTGATGGAGCGGGTGCCGCGCTCGCGGGAGCGGGTCGCGCTCGACCCGGCCGGCAACCTGCTGGTGCTGGTCGGGCTCGGCGGGCTGCTGGTGGCGCTGTCGCAGTCGGGCAGCACGGGCTGGCTGGACCCGGTGGTGCTGGTCGGGCTGGCCGCGTTCGCGCTGGCCGTGCCGGTGTTCCTGGTCGTCGAGCGGCGGGTCGCGTTCCCGGTGGTCGACGTGCGGCTGTTCCGCGATCCGGTCGTCGGGATCGGGGTGCTGTCGGGCTTCCTGGGCACGATGTCGCGGTTCGCGGTGGTGCTGCTCATGGGGCTGTACTTCCAGGCCGCCCAGGGCGACACGCCCAGCGAGGCCGGCATCAAGGTCCTGCCGCTGGCGGTGGCCTCGATCGTGTCGTCGCCGGGGGCCGGGCTGCTGATGCGCCGGGTGCGGGCCCGCACGGTGGCGGCGCTGGCGTCGTCGATCTCGCTGGTCGGGATGGTCCTCCTGCTGCTGGTCATCGACGTGCGCACGCCCTACTGGCTGCTCATCATCGCGGTGCTGGTGATCGGCCTGGGCTCCGGCGGGTTCGTCCCGGCCAACAGCACCGCGATGCTGCAGGACGTGCCCCCGGACCGGCTCGGCATCACCAACGGCGTGCGGCTGATGGCGCAGAGCTCCGGGGTGGTGATCAGCACCGCGGTCTCGCTGACCCTGATCAGCCTGCCGCTACCGGCCCCGCTGCGCGGGCAGGTGCTGGAGGGCTCGATCGCCCAGCTGTCCCCGGACGCCCTCGGCGATCTGGTGACCGGGTTCCGCTGGGCGTTCGGGCTGATGGCCGTGATGACCGCGCTGTGCGTGCTGACCTCCCTGGTCGGGCGGCGCACGGCGGCACCCGCGGGAGGCCCGCCCGCGGTGGCGGTCGACGACAACTGAGCTGACCGACGGACTCTGGAGGAGCTGATGGGAGACCTGGACGGCAAGGTCGCGCTGGTCACCGGGGCCAGCCGCGGCATCGGGGCGGCGATCGCGCGCCGGCTGGCCGCGGCCGGCGCCTCGGTCGCGGTGTCCGCGCGCACCGTCGCCGAGGGCGAGTCCCGCTTCGCCGGCACGATCGCCGGGACCGTGGCGCAGATCGAGTCCGTCGGCGGGCGGGCGATCGCGGTGCGCGCCGACCTGGCCGTACCGGCCGAGCGCGAGTCGCTCGTCGAGCAGGTGACCGCCCGGCTCGGACCGATCGACGTGCTGGTCAACAACGCCGCGGTCACCTGGTTCACCCCGGTCGTCGACTTCGGCGAGAAGCACTACGCGCTGATGTTCGAGGTGCAGGTGGCGGCGCCGTTCGACCTGTCGCGCCGCGTCGTGCCGGGCATGCGCGAGCGCGGCGGCGGGGCGATCCTCAACATCTCCTCGCGGGCCGCGATCCACCCGCCGCCCACCCGGGCCGGGCGCGGCGGCACCGTCTACGGCATGTGCAAGGCCGCGCTGGAGCGCTTCTCCACGGGCCTGGCCGGCGAGCTGCACCCGGACGGCATCCGCGTCAACGCGCTGTCCCCGGTGAAGGTCGTGCCCACCCCGGGCACGCTGTTCCACCACCTGACCACCGAGGACGACCCGAACGCCGAACCCGACGACGTGATGGCCGAGGCCGCGTACGCGCTCGTCCGGCCGACCCCGGCGGGCGCCGAACCGCTCACCGGCCGCGTCACCTACTCCCAGGAGCTGCTCGACGAGCTGGCCGCGAACGCCCCGTCGTGAGCGAGCTCGCGAGCTCACCATCGGCAGCGCCCGGCCCGCCGCCCGGGTGGGTCCGGGTCGACTGCCACCTGCACACCGTCGCGTCCGGGGACGCCGTGCTCGGCCTGGAGGAGCTGGCCGAGCGGGCCGTCGCCGAGGGCGTCGACGTGGTGTTCGTGACCGACCACCACGAGGTCTACGCCGCGCTGGAGCTGCGCAGGCGCGATCTCGGCGTGCGGATCGAGGTGGGCGAGGAGATCCGGACCCCGGACGGCGAGCTGCTCGGGCTGTTCCTGCGCGAGCGCATCCCGTACGTGCTGCCGACGGCGGTGGTGATCGAACGGGTCGCGGCGCAGGGCGGGCTGGTCGGGCTGCCGCACCCCTACGACCCGGTCCGGTCGGGCACCGGCGCGGTGGCCGACGAGCTGTGCGCGAGCGGGGCCGTGGCGTTCGTCGAGGCGTTCAACGCGAAGGTCGGGGACGCGGCGCACAACGCGGAGGCCGCCGCGCTGGCCGCGCGGCACGGACTTCCGGTGAGCGCCGGCTCGGACGCCCACGACGCGGCCGGCGTCGGGGCCGCCTGGGTGGAGATGCCGGACTTCGACGGCCCGTCCGCGTTCCTCGACGCGCTGGGCCGCGGACGCCTGGTCGGGGAGCTCAGACCGCACGCGCTGCGCTACCCGAGGGCCGTGCGCGCGACCGGCCCCGGTCCGGCCGGTAACGGTTCAGCCGCAGTTCAGCGGCCGTCCGGGCGCTCCCGGGACGAGCCTTGACAGCACACGGTGGCGTGCATCACGATCGAGATACGTTCTAGAGCCTGATTCTAAACCCGGCTTCGGACCGCTCGCTCCCGGCGAGCGCACCCGCCCCAACGAGGAGGCTGCGTGCACCCGCAACCCTTGCTGGAGGTCGACGACCTCCACGTCGAGTTCAGCACCGCGGACGGCCCCGTCGAAGCCGTCGCCGGGGTGAGCTTCACCGTCGGCGCCGAGGAGACCGTCGCCGTCGTCGGCGAGTCCGGCTCCGGCAAGAGCGTCACGGCGCTGGCCGTGCTGAAACTGCTCGACGGGGGCCGGATCAGCCGCGGCCAGGTCCGCTTCGACGGCAAGGACCTCGCCCCGCTCAACCCGAAGGCCATGCGCAAGGTCCGCGGCAACGACATCGCGATGATCTTCCAGGACCCGATGACCTCGCTCGACCCGCTCTACTCGGTCGGGCACCAGATCGTCGAGGCGCTGCGGCTGCACCGCCGGGTCACCAAGCGGGCCGCCCGCGAGCGCGCCGTCGAACTGCTGGAGCAGGTCGGCATGCCCGACCCGCGCCGGCGCCTCGCCTCCTACCCGCACCAGCTCTCCGGCGGCCAACGGCAGCGCGTCATGATCGCCATCGCGCTGGCCTGCTCGCCGCGGCTGCTGATCGCCGACGAGCCCACCACCGCGCTCGACGTCACCATCGAGGCCCAGATCCTGGAGCTGCTGCACGACCTGCAGCGCGAGTACCGCACCGCGATGCTGCTGGTCACCCACGACATGGGCGTGGTCGCCGAGACCGCCGACCGGGTCGTCGTCTTCTACGGCGGGCAGGTCGTCGAGCAGGGCCCCACGGCCCAGGTCCTTCGCAACCCCCAGCACCCCTACACCGCCGCACTGCTGGCCGCCATCCCGCACCCCGACTCGGCCAAGGAGCGCCAGCTCCCGGCGATCCCCGGCGCCGTGCCCGCGCTGCGCGACATGCCCGCCGGCTGCCGGTTCAACCCGCGCTGCGCCATGGCGTGGGAGGCGTGCACGCACGAGGTCCCGCCGCTCTACGAGCTGCCCGGCGGGCGCACCAGCCGCTGCCTGCTGCACCGCGAGGGCGGCGGCAGCGCCGTCGTGGCCCCGCCGGCGCCGCCGCTGTCCGCCGAGCTCGCCCCGGCCGGACCCCCGCTGACGACGCGGAAGGGGATCTGATGGCCTCCCCCGCCACGCAGGTCGACCCCGCCGCCACCCCCGGGGCGCCGCTGATGGAGGTCACCGACCTCGTCAAGCACTTCCCGATCACCAAGGGCCTGCTGCGGCGCACCGTCGGCCACGTCCGCGCCGTCGACGGCGTCAGCTTCACCATCGGCGCCGGCGAGACCGTCGGCCTGGTCGGCGAGTCCGGTTCGGGCAAGTCCACGGTCGCCCGGCTGGTGCTGCGGCTGCTCGGCCCCACCGCCGGCTCGGTCAAGTTCGACGGCCGCGAGATCGCGGGCCTGAGCCAGCGCGAGCTGACCCCGCTGCGGCGCAACATGCAGATCGTCTTCCAGGACCCGGTCAGCTCGTTCGACCCCCGGATGACCATCAGCTCGGTGATCACCGAACCGCTGGAGGCACAGGGGATCTCCTCGGGCAAGCAGGCCCGCGACCGCGCCGCCGAGCTGCTCGACCTGGTCGGCCTGTCCGGCCGCGACCTCGACAAGTACCCCCACCAGTTCTCCGGCGGGCAGGCCCAGCGCATCGGCATCGCCCGCGCGCTGGCCACCAACCCGCGGCTGCTGGTCTGCGACGAGGCCGTCTCGGCGCTGGACGTCTCCGTGCAGGCCCAGGTGCTCAACCTGCTGCGCAAGCTGCAGGTCGAGCTCGGGCTGAGCTACCTGTTCATCGCCCACGACCTCAACGTCGTGCGCTACATCTCCGACCGCATCTGCGTCATGTACCTGGGCCGGATCATCGAGCAGGGCCCGGCCGAGGCGGTGATGACCGACCCGCAGCACCCCTACACCCGCACCCTCGCCGGCGCCATCGCCGCCGACCCGCGCACCGGCGGCGGCACCCGCCGGGTCGTCGTCCGCGGCGAGATGCCCAGCCCCAGCAACCCGCCGTCGGGCTGCCCGTTCCACCCGCGCTGCCCGCAGGCCTTCGACCGCTGCTCCACCGAGGTGCCGGCGCCGCTGCCCGCCGGCGAGGGCGGGCGCACGGCGTCCTGCCACCTGCTCGACATCACCCCGACCAACGGGAAGGCGGTCCGATGATCGAGTACGTCGTCCGCCGGGTGCTCTACGGCCTGCTGGTGATCGCCCTGGTCACCGTGTTCGTCTTCCTCACCCTGCGGCTCATCCCCGGCGACGTCGTCCGCCTGCAGCTGGCCGACGCGCCCGGCGTCACCCAGGAGCAGCTCGACGCCCGCGCCGCCGCCCTCGGCCTCGACCAGCCGCTGATCACCCAGCTGTTCAAGTTCCTCGGCGACGCGTTCACCGGCGACTTCGGCATCTCCTTCCAGAGCCAGCAGCCGGTCACCTCGATCATCGCCGAGCGGCTCCCGATCACCCTGCAGCTCGGCCTGATGGCCCTGGTGATCAGCATCGCGCTGGGCATCCCGCTGGGCCTGCTGGCCGCCTACAAGCAGAACAGCTGGCTCGACCAGTCGCTGCGGGTCGTCTCGGTGGCCGGGCTCTCGATCCCGAACTTCTGGCTCGGCCTGCTGCTGGTCACCTACCTGGCGATCTGGTTCTCCTGGTCGCCGCCGCTGGTGTACCGCAGCCCCGGCGAGGACCTGGTCTCCAACCTGACCCAGATGGCGCTGCCGGCGCTGGCACTGGGCGTGTCCGGCATGGCCGCCATCGCCCGCATGCTGCGCTCGTCGCTGCTGGAGGTCATGCGCTCCAACTTCGTGCGCACCGTCCGGGCCAAGGGCGCCCCGGAGCGCACCGTGCTGTTCACCCACGCCGTGCGCAACTCGCTCGTGCCGGTGTTCAGCCTGATCGGCGTGCAGGTCGGGGGCATCCTCGGCGGCACCGTCATCCTCGAGTCGATCTTCGCCATCCCCGGGATGGGCTCGATGATCTTCCAGGCGGTCCAGATGCGCGACTACCCCGTCGTCCTCGGGGCGGTCGTCGTGTTCGGCGCCGTGTTCGTCACCGTCAACCTCGTGGTCGACCTGCTCTACGGAGTGATCGACCCACGGATCCGGTACGCGTGAGGGAGCGCACATGAGCGAAGTCGACGCCGGACCCGCCACCGTCGTGGCCCCGCCGGCCGTGCGCGCCCGCGCCGGGCGCCGCGGCCTCGGCCGGCTGCTGCGCACCCAGCCGCTGGGCGCCGTCGCCGCCGTGGTCATCGTGCTGTTCGTAGCCGCGGCCGCGCTGGCCCCGTTCATCGCCCCGTTCGACCCCACCGCGCAGCACCGCGACGCGTTCCTGGCGGTGCCCGGCTCGCCCTACCTCATGGGCACCGACGACCTGGGCCGCGACATCTTCAGCCGCGTCCTCTACGGGGCCCGCACGTCGCTGCTGGTCGCGGTGTGCACGCTGGTCGCCGGCGGGATCATCGGCATAGTCATCGGGGTCGCGTCCGGCTACTTCGCGGGCGGCTGGGTCGACACCCTGCTGCAGCGGATCATGGACACGCTGATGGCCATCCCCGGCATCGTGCTGCTGCTGTTCATCGCCGCCCTGCTCGGCCCGAGCATCCGCAACACCGTCATCGCGCTGTCGCTGCTGGTCATCCCGACGTTCAACCGGGTATCCCGCGGCGAGATGCTGCGCATCCGCGAGGAGCTCTACGTCGAGTCGGCCCGGGCCAGCGGCTGCAGCACGTGGCGCATCCTGCGCCGGCACGGCCTGCCCAACCTGCTGGCCCCGATCCTGGTCGTGGCCAGCCTGACGTTCGCGATCATCATCATCGCCGAGTCGGCGCTGTCCTTCCTGGGCATCGGCACACCCCCGCCGACGCCGTCCTGGGGCGCGATGCTCAGCGACGGCTCCCGCTACATGGAGATCGCCCCGTGGATGGTGGTCTTCCCCGGCGGCGCGCTCACCCTCGGCGTGCTCGCCTTCAACCTGCTCGGCGACGCCATGCGCGACTTCTTCGACCCGAAGCAGTCGAGCCGCTAGCCCGTTCCCGTCCCTCCTCCTGCCCCCTACTGACGCACGTTCGATCCCAACGTCGGGAGTCCTCATGCGCAGCCTCAGCCGGATCAGAGTCGCTCTGGTCATCCTCATGGTCGCCCTGCTGGGCACCGCGTGCTTCAGTCCCGCGAACACGGGCGGGGGCGGCGGCGCGCTCGACCAGGAACGACCCCTGCAGCAGGACGCCGGGCCGCCGCAGCCCGGTGGCACGTTCCGCTACACCCTCCCGTCGGACGCCAAGTCGCTCGACCCGCACACCCAGTCGTCCTACAACACCCACATCGCCATCGGCTCGACCTACAGCAAGCTGGTCGACTACAAGACCGGCCCGGACATCCCCTACGGGGCCTCCGAGCTGGAGGGTGACCTGGCCGAGACCTGGAACGTCTCCCCCGACGGCCTGACCTGGACGTTCAACCTGCGCAAGGGCGTCAAGTGGCACAACACGGCCCCGGTCAACGGCCGTGAGTTCACCTCGGCCGACGTCATCTGCACGATGGACCGCATCCGCGCGCTGCCCGGCCAGCAGGTCGGCCAGCTCGCCACCGTCGCCGGCTGGACCGCGCCCGACCCGTACACCGTGGTCTTCACCCTGAAGACGCCCTACGCCGAGTTCGACACGAACATGGCCGGGCACTTCATGTGGATCCTGCCCTGCGAGGGCACGTCGGGGCAGTTCGACCTGAACACCCAGGCCATCGGCACCGGCGCCTACGTCATGGAGACCTGGAACCGCGACCGGGAGCGCGTGCTGGTCAAGAACCCCGACTACTTCGTCGAGGGTCAGCCCTACATCGACCGGATCCAGATCTCGATCGTGCCCGACCAGGCCGCCTCGCTGGCCGCGTTCCGCACCGGGCAGACCGACTTCCTCTCCACCCTCTCGCTGGACAAGACCCAGGCCGAGAAGGTCATGGCCGAGGACCCGGACGCCGTGCTGTTCCGCGAGGCGGGCCTCACCGAGACCCGCGTCTTCATGAACCAGGCCAAGGCCCCGTTCGACAAGCTGGAGGTCCGCCGGGCCGTCGCCCTGGCCATCGACCGCAAGGCGATGGTCGCCGCGATCCGCGCGGGCGGCAACGAGACCGGCCCGGTCAGCCCGACCCTGTTCGGCGGCCTCCCCGCCGAGGAGTCCGCGAAGCTGCAGCCCTACGACCCGGAGCAGGCCAAGCAGTTGCTCGCCCAGGCCGGCCTGCCCGACGGCTTCACCGCCAAGATGATCGTCACCGACGGCTACGGCGCCAACGTCGTCCGCGAGGCCCAGTGGGTCCAGGAGGACCTGGCCAAGGTCGGCATCAAGGTCGAGCTCGACGTCCAGGACTACGCGACCTACTTCACCGAGAGCTGGGCCCAGAAGAACTACGACATCGGCTACGGCCTGCAGACCCCCTTCCTCGCCGCCGACGACTACCTGACCGGCGAGTGGCTCAGCACCGGCGCCCGCAACTGGTACAACATCAACGACCCGCAGCTCGACGAGATGATCAACGCGCAGCGCGGCGAGCTGGACGACACCAAGCGCGAGCAGATGCTGCTCGACACCCAGCGCTACATCATCGAGAACGTCTCCAACCCGATCCCGCTCTACGTCTACGACGGCCTCTCCATCTACAAGAGCTACCTGCACGACGCGTGGTCCCACCCGGACTACGGCACCCGACACCAGGCCCGCATGTGGCTCGGCCCGGAGGCCCCGGGCCGCACGGGGTAACGGGTCAGCTCGCTCGGACAGCGTGGCCCGGCTGTGCCGGGGAGCCGCCGCCGATCCTCGGCGGCGGCTCTCCCACGTTCAGCGCCGCCTGCCCTCCGGGGTGTCCGCGCAACACGGGGCGGCCCTCGCAGCGCAGACTGTGTCCGCGCAGCGCAGACTGTGTCCTGGCAGCGCGCCGGCGGGCTGCCAGGACCCACCAGGCGCTGCGCGGCGCAGCCGGGCCTGCGAGGACCCGCCAGGGCGGGGCGCGCAGCACGGGGCGGGGCGCGCAGCACGAGGTGCGTCCTCGCAGGGCGAACTGGGCCTCGCAGCACGGGGCGCGGCCTCACAGCGCGCCGGCGGACTGCGACGACCCACCCTGCGCTGCGCGGCGCAACTGGGCCTGCGAGGACGCCCCGGGGCCGGGCGCGCAGCACGGAGCGGGCCTCGCCGCACGAGGTGCGGCCTCGCAGGGCGAAGTGGACCTCGCCGCACGGGGTGCGGCCTCGCAGCGCGCCGGCGGACTGCGAGCACCCACCGCGCGCTGCGCGGCGCAGCCGGAGAACGCCCCAGGGGGCCGGGCGCGTAGCGCGGGATGGGCCTCGCAGCACGAGGTGCCCCCTCGCAGCACGGGGTGCGTCCTCGCAGCACGCCGGCGGACTGCGAGCACCTACCGGGCGCTGCGCGGCGCAGCCGGGCCTGCGAGAACGCGCGCAGGGGCCGGGCGCACAGCACGGGATGGGCATCGCAGCACCAGGTGCGGCCTCACAGCGCGCCGGCGGGCTGCGACGACCCACCGGGCGCTGCGCGGCACAACTGGGCCTGTGAGAACGCCCCGGGGCCGGGCGCGCAGCACGGGGCGGGCCTCGCCGCACGAGGTGCGGCCTCGCAGGGCGAAGTGGGCCTCGCAGCGCGGGGCGCGGCCTCACAGCGCGCCGGCGGGCTGCGAGCACCTACCGGGCGCTGCGCGGCGCAACCGGGCCTGCGAGAACGCGCGCAGGGGCCGGGCGCACAGCACGGGATGGGCATCGCAGCACCAGGTGCGGCCTCGCAGCACGCCGGCGGACTGCGACGACCCACCGGGCGCTGCGCGGCACAACTGGGCCTGCGAGAACGCCCCGGGGCCGGGCGCGCAGCACGGAGCGGGCCTCGCCGCACGAGGTGCGGCCTCGCAGGGCGAAGTGGACCTCGCAGCACGGGGCGCGGCCTCACAGCGCGCCGGCGGACTGCGAGCACCCACCAGGCGCTGCGCGACGCAGCCGGATCTGCGAGAACGCCCGGGGGGCCGGGCGCGCAGCGCGGGGTGGGTCTCGCAGCACGGGCCGTGTCCTCGCAGCGCGCCGGCGGACTGCGAGCACCCACCAGGCGCTGCGCGACGCGGCCGGGCCTGCGAGGACGCCCCCGGGGCCGGGCGCGCAGCACGGGGTGGGCCTCGCAGCACGGGGTGGGCCTCGCAGCACGGGGTGGGTTGTGGCAGCGCGCCGGCGCACTGCGAGGACACGCCCAGGGCTGCGAGGTGACGCGGACCTCGGCTCAGCCCACGGCGTCGAGGGCCTGCCGGACGTCGGCGACGAGGTCGGCGGTGTCCTCGCAGCCCGCTGAGTACCGCACCAACCCCGGCGCCACCGCGTCGCCCCACCGCTCCCGGCGGTCCGCCGTCGACTGCAGCCCCCCGAAGCTCGTCGCCGACCCCGTCAGCCGCGACGCTCCGAGGAACCGCCCGACGGCGTCGACCGAGGGCAGCGTGAACCGCAGCACCCCGTTCCACCGCCGCATCTGCCGCGCGGCGACGGCGTGCGCGGGGTCGGACGGGTGCCCGGGCCACCGGACGTCGGTCGCGGCGGGGTGCGCCAGCAGCAGTTCGACCAGCGCGGCGGCGTTCGCGGCCTGCCGGGCCAGCCGGAGGTCGAGGGTGCCGAGGCCGCGGTGGGCGAGCCAGGTCTCCAGCGGGCCGGGGATGGCGCCGCCGCGGGTGCGGGCGGCGCGCAGGGCGGCGGCCAGCTCCGGGTCGCGGGTGCTGACGTGCCCGAGCAGGACGTCGCCGTGGCCGGCGAGGGCCTTGGTGTCGGAGGCGACGGTGAGGTCGGCGCCGAGGGCCAGCGGCGATTGCCCGAGCGGGGTCGCTGTCGTGTTGTCGACGGCGAGCAGCGCGCCGGCGGCGTGCGCGGCCGCGGCGGCGGCGGGGATGTCGCGGACGTCCAGGCCGGGGTTGGACGGGGTCTCGGCCAGCACCAGGCCGGCGCCGTCCAGCGTCGGCCACTCGCCCACCGTCGGGACCTCGCGGATCGCCACCCCGAGCGGGCCCAGCTCGGCGTGCGCCAGCGCGCGGGCCTGGTAGTAGCCGTCCGACGGCAGGACGAGCCCGCCGCGGGCGGCGCCGATGCGCAGCACGGCGGCGATGGCGGCCATGCCGGAGGCGAACAGGACGCATTCGCCGCCGTCGAGCTCGCCGATCGCGGACTCCAGTGCGCGCCAGGTGGGGTTGTCGGAGCGGCCGTAGAAGTCGGCCGGGGTGGGCTCGTCCGGCGGCCCGAGGTGGAACGGCGCCGACAGCACCGGGCCCGCGTGCAGCGGCTGCCCGGTCACCGGGTCGGGCTGCCCGCCGTGCACGCACCGCGTCCCGTCCCCGTCGAGAACGACGCCGTCGTGATCAACAGACACGGATGACCACGATAACGTCGTTCTCGACGCGGGGGGCGTCACTCGTGGCGGGGGGCCCGGGTGATGAGCTCCTTGCCCATCTCCGCGGCGGAGAGCCCTTCGTGGCAGACGCGGCGCACGGCGTCGGCGATCGGCAGTTCGACGCCGTGGCGCTCGCCGAGCGCGCAGATCGACGTGCACGACTTCACGCCCTCGGCGACCTGGCCGTGGTTGGCCTCCTCGGCCTCGGCCAGGCTCTGCCCGCGGCCGAGGCGCTCGCCGAAGGTGCGGTTGCGCGACAGCGGCGACGAGCACGTCGCCACCAGGTCGCCGAGCCCGGCCAGGCCGGCGAACGTCATCGGGTCGGCACCCAGCGCGACGCCGAGCCGGGCCGTCTCGGCCAGCCCGCGGGTGATCAGCGAGGCGGTGGTGTTGTGGCCGTAGCCCATCCCGGCGGCCATCCCGCAGGCCAGCGCGATGACGTTCTTGCCGGCCCCGCCGATCTCGCAGCCCACGACGTCGGTGTTGGTGTAGGAGCGGAAGTAGCCGGTGGTGCAGGCGTGTTGCAGGGCGACCGCGCGGTCGTGGTCGGTGCAGGCGATGACGGTGGCCGTGGGCTCCTCGGCGGCGATCTCGCGGGCCAGGTTGGGCCCGGAGACGACGGCGACCCGGTCCGGCGCGACCCCGGCCACGTCGACGACGACCTGGCTCATCCGCTGCAGCGTGCCCAGCTCCACGCCCTTGGCCAGGCTGACCAGCGTGCTGCCGGGCGGCAGCAGCTCGCGCCAGCCGACCAGGTTCCCGCGCAGGGTCTGCGACGGCACCGCCAGCACGACGGCGTCGGCGCCGGACAGCGCGGCGGCGGCGTCGGTGGTGGCGGTGAGCAGCCCGGGCAGCTCGACGCCGGGCACGTAGTCGGGGTTGGTGTGCCGCTGGTTGATCGACGCCGCCACCTCGGGGCGCCGGGCCCACAGCCGCACCTCGCGCCCGGCGTCGGCGATGACCTTGGCGAACGCGGTGCCCCACGACCCCGCGCCGAGCACGGCCACCCTGCGGACCTCGGTCATCGCGGGGCCTCCCGGCGGAAGAACTCGGTGGGCGCGGGCTCGCCGCGCACGTCCGCCAGCAGCGCCCGGACGCGGACCATCAGCAGGTCGGTGACCTCGCGCAGCAGGGCGGCGTCCAGCGGCCGGTCGCGGTAGGCGGACAGGTCGACCGGCTCGCCGCAGCGGATGGTGATCGGCTTGCGCGGCAGCGGACGGAACCGCTTGTTGTAGCCGTCCAGGACGTCGCGGGTGCCCCAGTGCACCATCGGTACCACCGGCACCCGGGTGGACAGCGCCAGCCGGGCGACGCCGGTGCGCGAGTACATCGGCCAGACGGCGGGGTCGCGGGTGATCGTGCCCTCCGGGTAGATCACCACGACCTTGCCCGAGTTCAGCGCGTCGACGCCGGCCCGCAGGCTCTGCTGGGCCTCCGCCGAGTCGCGGTACACCGGGATCTGCTGGGCCCCGCGCAGCACCCGGCCGAACACGGGAACCTTCCACAGGCTGTGCTTGGCCAGGAACCGCGGCACGCGGTGGGCCCGGTGCACGACCAGCCCGGAGTAGATGGGGTCGAGGTGGGAGATGTGGTTCGCCACGACGAGCGCGCCACCGCTGGCCGGGATGTGGGTCAGCCCCTGGTAGCGCGCCCGCCCGACCAGCCAGCCGAACGGGTAGAAGAAGGCCGCGCAGAACGCGATCCAGAATCCGCCCTTCTCTCGCTTTCGCACACGTTCCTCCCACTTCGGCGGCACTCCCGCAGAGTCTTCCCGGCCGGACCTGTCGGGTCCACCACCGGGGTCTCACCCCTGGCCGTCGCGACGGGCACCATGGAGGGGTGAGTCCGACGATCGCGGCGGTCGACCTGGTGGTGCCGGTCAAGCCGCTGCATGCGGCGAAGACGCGGCTGCGCGGCGCGGCCGACGGGGGGCTCGGCGAACCCGCCGCGCACGCCCGGCTGGCGCTGGCGCTGGCCCACGACACGGTGGCCGCGGTGCGCGGCTGCCCGGCCGTGCGCCACCTGCTGGTGGTCAGCTCCGACCCGGTCGTCGCGGCCGAGTTGGCCGCCGTCGGCGTCGAGGTCGTGCCGGACGGCCCGGTCAGCGGGCTCAACGCCGCCTACCGCCGCGGCGCTGCGCTGCTGCGTGGGCGCGACCCGGCCGCCGTCGTCGGCGCGCTGCAGGCCGACCTGCCGGCCCTGCGCCCCGACGAGCTGTGCGGCGCGCTGGGCGCCGCCGCCACCCTGTTCGCCG
>NZ_JAHDTH010000123.1 GCF_018531445.1 Pseudonocardia lacus | reverse complement strand
GGCGTGCCGCGCATCCGCCGGTGGGCGGCGCGCAGGGCCGGGAACCGGACGTGCCCGCGCAACACGCCGTCGAGAAGTTCGGCTCCGGCCGGGCCCAGCGCGACGGCCGCGTCGAGCGCGGTCAGCGGGAGGCCGCTGACGGGCAGCCCCCGCACCCGGGTGAGGTCGGCCGGACCCAGCTCCCGCACCCGCACGCCGACCCCGACCCGCGGCCGCCGCCCGGCGGCCGCCACCGTGACCGTCACGACGTCGGGCGGCTCCGCCAGCAGGCCGTGCAGCCACGCCGCCGAGAGCCCGGACAGCACGGCCGTCGGCCCGGCCCACAACAGGGCCGCCCACATCGCCGCCTCCGGCCCCATCGGGCCGCGCACGAGGTAGACGCGGGGGTGCAGCGGCTGCCAGCGGCGCAGCCGCAGCCGGTCGTCGACGGCGGCCGGGGTGAAGCCCGCGGCCACGGCCTGCTCGCGGGTGAGCACCCCGGCCTGGAGGTCGAGCAGGGAGCTGAGAGCGGGGGCGGCGGGCGGGGCGGCGTCTCGGTCCATGACCGGCACTGACGGCGGCGGGGCGCGAACGGTTCCCCTCCCGTGTGCGATGGGGAACGAACGGCCCCGATCCGTCGCGATCGCGAACGGCCCGGTGGGTCAGGGTGCCGCGGGAGTGGCGGCGAGGAGGGCGCGGAGGTCGGGCAGGACGGCGCGGTCGGCGTCGACCCAGTCGACGGCTTCCAGCTCGTCGGGCCCCACCCAGCGCAGCGCCGAGTGCTCCAGTGCGGTCGGCTCCGACCCGTCGACGAGGACCGCGGCGTGCACGCGCAGCACCCCGGCGTCGATGAGCAGGTCGGTGCCCACCCGGCCGGTCGGCGCGACGGCGCACCCGAGCTCCTCCCGGCACTCCCGCACGACCGCGTCGCCCTCGCTCTCCCCCGCCTCCACCCGTCCGCCGGCCAGCTCCCAGCGCCCGGCGAGCGCGGGCGGGCGGGTGCGCCGGGCGGCGAGCACCGTGCGGTCGCGGACGAGGGCGGTGGCCACCACGACCGCGCCGGTCGCGACCGCGGCGGCGGCCTCGACCAGCAGCTCCGCCCGGGCGGTCCGCAGCCCGCGCAGGAGGAGCCGGGTGAGCGGACCCGCGCCGCACTCGTCGCGGATCGCGGTGCCGGTGCCGGTCGGGACGAGCCGGCCCGACCAGCGCGCCCCCCGCCACGGCCGGGAGCGCACCACGGCGGACACCTCCTCCGGCCCCGCCGCGCACACCTCGACCGCAACCGGGAGGCGCAGCCCGGGCAGGACCCGGACTCCGATCGTCAGCACGTCGCCGGGCACCAACCAGCGCGTCGGCCGGCGCCACAGCCGGTGCCCCGCCGCGCGCAGCGCGGCGTCGAGCAGCACGGCGTCGCGCAGCAGCCCGGCCACCGTCCGCGCTCCCGCGTCCACCCACACCACGGCAGCGATGGTCGCAGGCCCGGCGGTCAGGCGTCGCGGCGCAGCATCCGGTGGGTCGCCAGGCCGGCGCCCACCGCCGTGTAGCAGAGCGCCCGCAGCGAGCTCTCGATCAACCCGCCCCACGGCATCGGATCGCGCAGCACGTCGGCACCGGCCGTCCAGCCGCTGGTGAGCAGGTAGGGCTGCAGCCAGTCGAGCGCCGGGACGGCGGTCAGCACGCCGAACACGATCAGCCCACCGAGCACCGCGGCCAGCACGACCATCGGGTGCTCGGTCAGGGAGCTCAGCGCCAGCGCGATGGCGCCCACCGCGGCCAGCTGCCCCACCGTCCACACCACGACGACCGCCAACCGGCCCATGGCCTCGGCCAAGCCGATCGTGGTGCCGGACAGCGTGACGAGCTGCCCGTCGGCGGCGCCGACCACGACCAGCGCGGCGAGCACCCCCACCACGGCGATGACCAGCACCGCGAGCGTGGCCACGACCAGCACGCCGAAGGCCTTCATCACCACCAGCCGCAGTCGGCCGACCGGGGCCAGCAGCAGCCCGCGCAGGGTGCCGCTGGCGGCCTCGCCCGCGATGGCGTCGGCGGCGGCCGTGGTGACCGCCATCGGCAGCAGCAGGGCCAGGGCCAGGGTGATCGAGGCGACCGGCAGGACGAGCCCGTTGCCGGCGACCGCGCCGATCAGGCCGGGACCGCCGCGGCGATCGGCGAACTCGTCGGCGACCACCGTGACGCCGATGGCGATCACGATCGGGATCAGCGCCAGCACGCCGAGCATCACCAGCGTGCGCGGCCTGCGCAGCACCCAGGTCAGCTCCGAGCCGAGCAGGCGGGCGAGCGGGGCCGAGCGGGGCGCCGCGGCCGGGAGCACGGCGGTGGTCACTGGGCCTCCTCCTCGATGAGCCGGGCCGACGGGGCGTCCGGGTCGGTGCGGCGGGCCTCGCGCCACGCGGCGGTCACGGGGTCTCCTCGGTGAGCCGGGCGAACAGCTCGTCCAGGTTGGTGCGGTTGCGGCGGGCCTCGTGCACCGCGACGCCCGCGCGCACCAGCAGGGCGATGACCTCCGGGGCGGGCGGGCCGTCGTCGGAGGCGGCGACGCCGTCCTCGGTGCGGTACGCGGTGACCCCCACCTCGCGCAGGGTGCGCAGGGCGAGCTCCACGTCCGGCGTGCTGACGACGAGCCCGGAGCCGCCGGTGTCGAGCAGGGTGCGCAGCTCCCCGGCGGCCAGCAGCGAGCCGGACTGCAGCACGGCCACGTGCGTGCAGGTGGCCTCGACCTCGGCCAGCAGGTGCGAGGAGACGATCACGGTGGCGCCGCCGGCGTGCAGCTCGCCGATGACGCGCCGCACGTCGCGGGTGCCGGCGGGGTCGAGGCCGTTGGTGGGCTCGTCGAGCACGACCAGCCGGCGCGGCAGCAGCAGCGCGGCGGCCAGGCCGAGGCGCTGCTTCATGCCGAGCGAGTAGCCGCGGTAGCGGCGGTCGGCCGCGGCGGAGAGCCCGACGCGCTCCAGCGCGGCGTCGACGACCGGGCCGAGCGGCTGCCGGCCCAGCAGCGGCTCGGCGGCCGCCACCCGGCTCAGGTTGGCCCGCCCGGACAGGAACGGGTGGAACCCGGGCCCCTCGACCAGGGCGCCGACGTGCGGCAGGGCGGCGCTCGCGGCGGCGTCGACGTCGTGGCCGAGCAGCTCGGCGCGCCCGGCGGTGGGACGGGTGAGCCCCAGCAGCATGCGGATGAGGGTGGTCTTGCCCGAGCCGTTGGGGCCGAGCATGCCGAGCACCGACCCGGTCGGGACGTCGAGGTCGACGCCGTCGACGGCGACGGTCGCGCCGAACACTTTGCGCAGCCCGATCGCGCGGGCGGCGAACCCCGCCTCCGCGGCCGGGGCGGCGGTGGCGGGGTCGTCGGACGAGGTGGTGCGCCGGTCGGTGCCCGTCTCTTCGGTGCCCGTCTTCTCGGTCGTCTTCTCGGTCGTCTTCTCGGTGCTCGTCTTCTCGGTGCTCGTCACTGCCCCAGTGCCTCGGTGAGCACCTGCTCGGGCACGGCGCCCGCGGCCACCCGGCCGTCGTCGGTGATGATCGCGCTGGCGACGGCGGTGCTGATCAGCGTCCCGCTGCCCCACGGCCCGCTCACCGGCGTGCCCAGTGCGGAGAGGTCGATGTCGGGCCGGCCCTCCGGCGCGCCCTCGCGGCGCGGGTCGTCCAGCGCGCCGCCCAGGTCGCCGCCGGAGATGACGGCGACCGTGTCCCACCCGTCGCCGACGATCGTCGGCTCGACGCCGTCGGGCAGCCCCTCGGGCTTGCCGCCGAGCGGGCCACCGTGCGGACCGCCGGGCCGACCGGCGTCCTCGGGGGCCGGCTCGACGGTGGCCCCGGGCGGCGGGGTGAAGGTGAACAGCTCCGGGTCCTGCGGGCCGAACTCCAGGTCGGTGAAGCCCAGCTGAAGCGCCGGCTCGGTGGAGCCGTTGGCCAGCACGGTGAGCCGCAGCGGCACCCGGTGCTCGGCGTCGACGGCCAGGCGGACCTCGCGCAGCAGCGTGCGCTCGGTGGCGGCCGGGGTGAGCACCAGCTCGTAGGCGGGGCGCCCGGCGACCTCGGCGGTGCCGTCGACGCGGACCTCGCTGCTGGCGCGCAGCACGTCCAGGGCCTCGGTGGCCGCGGCGGTCGGGTCGGCCACGGCCGACTCCCGCTCGGCCGGGCCCTTGTCCGCCGGTGCCGTGTGCACGGTCTGGTCCTCGGAGTTCCACGCCCAGAACGTCTCGCCGTCGGAGACGAGGGTGCGCTCGCCGGAGTCGGTCGGCAGCTGCACGCGGCCCCGGCCCTCGCCGTCGGACCAGACGCGGGCGGAGCTGTCGCCGGCGGCGGCCTGCGGCATGCCGGGCAGCGCGGGCAGCCCGAGCGCGTTGTCCAGCTCGACGGTGCCGCCGAACGCGCCGACGTCGGCGGTCAGCACCGAGGCCACCAGCTCGTCCGCGGTCACCGGGGGCAGCTCGGGGGCGGCGCCCGCCCCGCCGGGCAGGGCCAGCAGGCCCAACCCCACCGCGCCGGCCACCGCGACGCCCGCCGCGGCGCGACGCCCGATCGTGCCCCGTCCGGAAGTACTGCCCTGCGCTGTCATGGGTTCAGCTTGACCCATCGCCGCTGAGAGCGTTCTGAGGTGCTGAGAGAGCCCTGAGGTGCGGGGTCGGCGGGGTGGGTAGCGTCCCGCAGCGATGGCACGCGTACTGGTGGTCGACGACGAACCGGGCATCCGGACGGCGGTGGCCCGCGGCCTGACCGCCGAGGGCATGGAGATCGTCGCGGTCGGCGACGGGCGCTCCGCGCTGGACGCCGCGCTCACCGGCGGGTTCGACGCCATCGTGCTGGA
Organism: Pseudonocardia lacus; assembly: GCF_018531445.1. Taxonomy (GTDB): domain Bacteria; phylum Actinomycetota; class Actinomycetes; order Mycobacteriales; family Pseudonocardiaceae; genus Pseudonocardia; species Pseudonocardia lacus. Next base: position 20,030 of record NZ_JAHDTH010000123.1, on the reverse strand, counting down.
CATCATCCTGCCGGGGCTGTCCGGCTACCGGGTGCTCGAACAGCTGCGCGCGGCCGGGGTCGACACGCCGGTGCTGCTGCTGTCGGCGAAGGACGGCGAGTTCGACCAGGCCGACGGCCTCGACCTCGGCGCCGACGGCTACCTCGTCAAGCCGTTCGCGTTCGTCGTGCTGGTCGCGCAGCTCAAGGCGATGCTGCGCCGCCGCGACGCCGCGCTGGGACGCACCGGGCAGCGGGTGCGGCTGGGTCCGCTGATCGTCGACCCGGTGGCCAGGGCGGTCAGCTGGGACGGCGACTCGATCGAGCTCTCGCCGCGCGAGTTCGCGCTGCTGCACGCGCTGGCCAGCCGGCCGGACACCGCCGTGGCCAAGGACGAGCTGCTGCGCCTGGTCTGGGGCGACGAGCAGGCGGTGAGCCGCAACGTCGTGGAGGTCTACGTCGGCTACGTGCGCCGCAAGCTCGACGCCGTCGGCGCCGGGCACGTGCTCAAGACCGTGCGCGGCTACGGCTACATCGTCGCGTCCCCGTGATGGGGCGGTTCCGCCGCTGGTGGGGCGGGCGCACCCTGCGGCTGCGGATCACGCTGGTGGTCGGGCTCGTCGCGCTGCTGGCGCTGCTCGCGCTGAGCAGGCTCGGCGTGGGCCTGCTGACCAACGGCCTGGTCAGCGCGGCCGACAGCGAGCTGCGCGAGCAGGCCGACGCGGCGGCGTCGCAGCTGGTGGCCGGCGCCGCGCCGGAGCGGGCCCGCGGCCCGCAGACGCGGATCGTCGACACCGAGGGCGTCCCGGTCGACGGCGGGCCGGCGCTGCCGCTGCACCCCGAGCAGGTCCGGGCGCTGGCCGCGGGCAACGCGCTGATCGTCGGCCGCTACCCGGACGTGCGGCGCTGGCTGGCGGTCTCGGTCGTCGTCCCGGACGGCTCGACCCGGCTCGTGGTGGTCGTCGGCGACCTGGTCGGGGCCACGACGCTGCTCGCGCACGCGGCGGTCGGGCTGGTGCTGGCCGGGCTGGTGCTGGCCGGGGTCGTCACGCTGGCCGCGTGGGCGGCCACCCGGGCCGCGCTGCGCCCGGTCGACCGGATGCGGCTCTCGGCCGCCGCCCTGCCACCGGGCGAGCGGCTGCCGGTGCCGGCGCCGTTCGACGAGCTGCGGGCGCTGGCCGAGGAGTTCAACCTGCTGCTGGCCCGCCGCGACGACGCCGTCGCCCGGTTGGAGCGGTTCACCGGCGACGCCGCGCACGAGCTGCGCTCACCGGTGGCCGCGATCCGGGCGCAGGCCGAGGTCGCCGTCGCCCACCCCGACCCCGACCTGGCCGAGGAGACGCTGCGCTCGGTGGCCGAGGAGGCGGCCCGGCTGTCGACGCTGCTGTCCGACCTGCTCGCGCTGGCCCGCGCGGACGCCGGACGTCGCCCGCCGGCCCAGCCGGTCGACCTGGTCGCCGCGGCCGCGGAGGCCATCGCCCGCGCCACCGCCGCGACCACCGACGGCCCCGCGCTCGAACTGGTCGCGCCGACCCCGGCCGCCGTCGCGGCCACGCCGTCGGAGGTGGCGACCGTGCTGGACAACCTGGTCCGCAACGCCATGCGCCACGCCGACTCGCTCGTCCGCGTCGCGGTGCTGCCGGCCGGGCGGACCACCGTCCGGCTCGTCGTCGAGGACGACGGCCCGGGCATCCCGGAGGCCGACCGGCAGCGGATCTTCGACCGCTTCCTGCGGCTCAACCCGGAGGCCGGCGGCGGCGCCGGGCTGGGCCTGCCGCTGGTGGCGGCACTGGTGCAGGGCCGCGGCGGCACCGTGACCGTCGGCGCCCGCGACACCGGCGGCGCCCGCTTCGAGGTCCGCTGGCCCACCTAACCCACCCCCCACTCGGGTTGGACGAGAGGCGCGCTCGTGCGACCAGGTTGGACGAGAGCCGCGCTCGTGCGGCGTCGCCCGCCGGCGAGACGCCCCGAAGGTGGCTTCCTGACCGGGGGCGAGCGGAGCAGCGCCCGGCCGGGCAGGATGCCCGGCATGGCCGATCTGCTCGACGACGACGCCGTCTCCGCCGCCCTCGCCGACCTGCCGCACTGGGAGCGCGACGGCGACGCCATCGTGCGCACCGCGCAGCTTTCCTCGTTCCCGGTGGCGATCGAGGTGGTCGGCCGGGTGGGTGCGCTCGCCGAGGAGCGCGACCACCACCCCGACATCGACATACGCTGGCGGACCCTGACGTTCCGCTGCTCGACGCACTCCGCGGGCGGGCTGACGAAGCTGGACGTCGAGCTGGCGAGGGCCATCGAGGACGAGGTCAGCGCCGCCGGCGGGTGAGGCCGCGGATGTCGGTTCAGTCGGCGGTCGCGCCGACCGGCTGCGCGACGGGCGCCGCGGGGCGGGTGCGCACGGTGAGCAGCAGCCCGACCACGGCGACCGCCAGCGCGGACCCGAACACCGGCAGCGCCAGCACGCCGACGGTGTCGACGACGACGCCGCCCAGCACCCCGGCCAGCGCCATCCCGAAGTAGATCGCCGAGGCGTTCAGCGCGAGCACCAGCCCGCTCGGGGCCAGGTCCAGCAGCATCGACTGCACGGGCGGGTTGAACGACCAGGTGAACGCGCTCCAGATGAACAGCGCGACGGCGGCGCCGGCGACCGTGGTCGCGGTCAGCGGCAGCGTCGCGATCATGACGACGAACCCGGCGAGCACCCCGAACAGGGCGGGCAGCGGGCCGAACCGGTCGGCGGCCCGGCCGCCGACGGCGTTGCCGACGATCGCGCCGACGCCGTAGACGAGCAGGAGCGCGCCCACGACCGCCCCGCTGAGCCCGGCGGTCGCGGCCAGCAGCGGCACGATGTAGATGTAGACGCTCATCGTGGCCAGCACGCCGAGCACGGTGACCGCGATCATGGTGAGCACCCGCCGGTCGGCGGCCACCGCGAAGCGCTCCCGCAGCGATACGGCCGGGGGTGGCGCCATCCGCGGCAGCACCCGCACGAGCACGGCGGCCACGACCAGCGAGACGACTGCGACCAGCGCGAACGCCCACCGGTACCCGACGGTGTCGCCGAGCAGGGTGCCGATCGGCACGCCGAGCGCCAGCGCGATCGTCAGCCCGCTGAACACGACGGCCACGGCGCGGGCGCGTTCCTCCGGTGGGCGCAGGGCGGTGGCGAACAGGGTGGCGGCGGGCGTGTAGGCGGCGGCGCCGAGCGCGGTCACCACGCGCCCGGCGATCAGCGCGGGGTAGGTGGTGGCCAGCGCGGCGATCGCGTTGCCGGCGGCCGCGGTGAGCAGCGCGACCAGCAGCAGGGTCCGGCGGTCCCAGCGCCCGGCCAGCGTGGCCAGCACGGGGGCGCCGACCGCGACGGCCAGGGCGAACGCGGTGACGAGTTGGCCCGCGGCGGTCAGCGAGACCCCGAGTTCGGCGCTCACCGCCGGCAGCACGCCGGAGATGACGTAGGCGCTGGTCCCGACGGCGAACGCGCCGGCGGCCAGCAGGGAGGTGCGCAGGTGCACGGGACGACCCTTCGGAGGCTTCAAAGTTCGATGGTGACCGTACTACGACGTTCGTCGAACTTCGATACCTGTCGTACTATTGACGGCGTGCCCGCCGCCGAGCAGACCCTGCTGCCGCAGCCGTCGCGCGCGGAGATCCGCGTCGAGCAGGTGCTGCAGGCCCTCGGCGACCCGGTCCGGCTGCTGCTCGTGCGGGCGCTGGCCGCCGGCCCGGCCGTCGGCATCGCCTGCGGGGCGGTCCCGCTGCCGGTCACCAAGTCCACCCGCACCCACCACCTGCGGATCCTGCGCGAGGCCGGTGTCATCACCATGCGCACGGAGGGCACCCGGCGGATCGCCTCGCTGCGCCGCGACGACCTCGACGCCCTCTACCCCGGCCTGCTCGACGGCGTCCTCGGCGCGGCCCACTGATCCGGCACTCCCACTGGCCCGGCCCGGGCGCATCACCGACGATGCCCGGATGGAGAAGCTGCCGCGCAAGCCGTACGAGAAGGAACTCCTGCGCCTGCAGGGCGAGCTGGTGCAGATGCAGGAGTGGATCCGGACCAGCGGCACCCGGCTCGTCGTGGTCTTCGAGGGCCGCGACGCGGCCGGCAAGGGCGGGGCGATCCAGCGCATCTCGGAGTACCTCAACCCCAGGATCTGCCGCATCGTGGCGCTGCCCGCGCCCACCGAGCGCGAGCGCGGCCAGTGGTACTTCCAGCGCTACGTCGCGCACCTGCCGGCGCCCGGCGAGATCGTCCTGCTCGACCGCTCCTGGTACAACCGGGCCGGCGTCGAGCGGGTCATGGGCTTCTGCACGCCCGCCGAGTACGACCGCTTCCTGCGCCAGTGCCCGGTGTTCGAGGACCTGCTGATCGAGGACGGCGTCCTGCTGCGCAAGTACTGGTTCTCGGTCAGCGACGCCGAGCAGGAGCGGCGCTTCCGCGACCGGATGAACGACCCGATGAAGCAGTGGAAGCTCTCGCCCATGGACCTGGAGTCGATCACCCGCTGGGAGGACTACTCGCGGGCCAAGGACGAGATGTTCGCCCACACCGACACCCGGACCTCACCGTGGTTCGTGGTGGAGTCCGAGGACAAGCGGCGGGCCCGGATCAACACGATCGCCCACCTGCTGTCCACCGTGCCGTGGGAACCGGTGCCGCCGCGCGAGCTGTCGATCCCGCCGCGCCCGCCGCTGCGCGGCTACCAGCGTCCGCCGCGGGAGCAGTTCCACGCGGTCCCCGACCACGCGGCCAGCCTGCTGTAGGGCCCGGGAACGACATCGTGGGACCGGACCCCGGACGAGGTGTCGGTCCCACGGCGCCACCGGCGGGCTCAGCAGCGCCCGCGGAGCCCGTACCGGGTCAGCCGCGACACGACCCCGGACTGGGTCGGCAGCCGCAGTACGGCCGGCAGGCCGGGCGTGTGGCGCCCCGAGTAGCGCCGGCAGACCTCCGGGCCGCACGTGCTGCAGTCGCGGCCGGCGCGGAAGTGCTCGTGCGCGTCGACGTCGTGACCACAGCGGCAACGGGCAGCGGCGACCGCGGTGCGGGTGCTCATCGGGGTACTCCTGTGAGGTCGATCGGGGAGGCGTGGGGGGTGTGCCCGGTCGGGGAGGCCGGACACACGTGATCTCGCCGATGGGCCGGGTTTCGTATCACCCTCGGTCCCGCATTCATCACTTTGCGGTACACGGCCGTCGCGAACGCCTGCTCATCGGGACTGCTAGTGTCGGCGCCGTGCAGCGCCTGTACTGGTTTACGCGACCGGCCCGGAACGGGTCGGCCGGCGTAGTGCCGCGCTGACACCCCACCCCCGAGCCGGAGAACGAGCCGGCTCGGGCGGACGCGCGGGCCGGGCTCGTCCGAACAGGAAGCCCGACATGCCCGTCATCCCGTCCCTGCCCGCCACCGCCGCCCCGGCGCTGGACGAGCACCGCACCACCCGGATCAGCCCGCTGATCTCCCCCGCGCTGCTGCGCCACGACCTCCCCGTCGACGACGTCGTCGCCGACACGGTGGTGCGTGCGCGGGCCGACGTCGTCGACATCCTCGACGGCCGCGACGACCGGCTGCTCGTCGTCGTCGGGCCGTGCTCGATCCACGACCCGGCCGCCGCGATGGACTACGCGCACCGGCTGGCCGCGCAGGCCGAGCGCCGGTCCGGGCAGCTGCGGATCGTCATGCGCACCTACTTCGAGAAGCCGCGCTCGACGGTGGGCTGGAAGGGTCTGATTAACGACCCGGGCCTGGACGGCACGTTCGACGTCAACACCGGGCTGCGCACCGCGCGCCGGCTGCTGCTGGAGGTCAGCGCGCTGGGGCTGCCGGTGGGCTGCGAGTTCCTCGACCCGATCACCCCGCAGTACCTGGCCGACGTGGTGAGCTGGGGCGCCATCGGCGCGCGCACCGCGGCCAGCCAGGTGCACCGCCAGCTGTGCAGCGCGCTGTCCATGCCGGTCGGGATCAAGAACGGCACCGACGGCGACGTGCAGGTCGCCGTGGACGGCGTCGGCGCCGCCGCGGCCGGGCACGTGTTCATGGGCATCAACCCCGACGGGCTGGCCGCCCTGATCACCACCGCCGGCAACCCCGACTGCCACGTGATCCTGCGCGGCTCGTCCACGGGCCCGAACCACGACGCGGACTCCGTGGCCGCCGCCCTGGACCGGCTGCGCGCCGCGGGCCTGCCGGGACGGGTGCTCGTCGACGCCAGCCACGGCAACAGCGGCAAGGACCACGTCCGCCAGGCCGGTGTCGTGCGCGAGCTGGCCGGGCGGATCGCCGCCGGCGAGTCGGGGGTGGTCGGGCTGATGATGGAGAGCTTCCTGGCCGCCGGTCGCCAGGACCTGGCCGGCGAGCTGACCTACGGGCAGAGCGTGACCGACGCCTGCATGAGCTGGGACACCACCGCCGGGCTGCTCGACGAGCTGGCCGCCGCGGTCGACGCCCGCCGCTGAGCCCGTTCCCGCGGCGGGTGGCACGTTCCGGCGCGTGCCGCCCGCCCAGGACCGGGTCATCACCCGGGCGTGGCGCCGGGCGGTCGCGGCCGTCACCGGTTCGAGCGAATGCGGCCGCGACGCCCCGGCGCGGCGGTAACGACCGGACATCGGGCACGAAAGGTGAGCGACCGATCACGTACCGGATCGGCATCCAGCTCCCCGAGGACGGTCCCGGACATGTTCAGACCACTGGTGGTCGCCGTCGCGGCGCTGGCCGCCGTGACGCTCACCGCGGGCCCGGCCGTCGCCGCGCCGGTCCCGGCCCAGACCGGCACCGCCAACACGTGTGCCAACCCCGTCCTCGCGGTGAACACCACCGGCTGGAGCGGCACCGGCGGCATGACCATGCGCAACGCCGCGACCTTCCACCCGTCGGCGCAGTACGCGTTCTGGGTGCTGGCCCAGGCCCCGTCCGTGGTCGTGACACTGCCCGCGCAGCAGGTCAGCGCGGGTGAGCAGCGCACCTTCGCGGCGGACGTCCAGGCCGGGGGCAGCGCGCGGGCGGGCGTGGCGTGGTTCACCGCGGCCGGCAGCCGGATCTCCGGGGCCGAGGGCACGCCCGTGACGAGCACGCAGACCTCGTGGGTCCGCGCCTCGGTCTCGGGGACGGCGCCCACCGGCGCCACCCGGGCCGTCGTCACGCTGACCGCGACCCCGCAGTTCGGCACCTGGCTCAAGGCGACGGCCTGCACCTACACGACGACCGCCGCCCCGCCGGTCACCACGACGACCGTGCCGCCGACCACGACGGTCCCCCCGACCACCACCGTGCCCCCGACGACCGTGCCCCCGACGACGGTCCCGCCCACCACGACCGTCCCCCCGACCACCACCGTCCCGCCCACCACCACGCTCCCGCCGACGACCACCCTCCCCCCGACGACCACGACGGCACCCCCGACGGGCCCGGGTGACGGCACCCAGGCGGCGACCCTGCGGGGCTGGGGCCCACGCGTCGACGGCGACGAGTTCGACGGGACCGCCGTCGACACCGCCAAGTGGGGCCTCTACAACAGCCCCGGCCACAACGGGAAGGGCCTGCGCCGGCCCTCGCAGATCACCGTGAACAACGGCGTGCTGACGATCACCGGCAACTCCGTGGGCACCACCGGCGGCATGTCGATGCGCGACGGCCGCATGTACGGGCGGTGGGAGGCGCGGATGCAGATCCCGCGCGGCGACAACCGCTACCACCCCGTGCTGATCCTGTGGCCGGACGCCGAGGACTGGCCGATCGGCGGCGAGGTCGACTACGCCGAGACCAACGCCGCCGCGTCCGACATCGACTTCTTCCTGCACTACGGCGCGCAGAACAAGACCACGCACGCGTCGAAGGTGCTGGACCTGACCCAGTGGCACAACTACGCGGTCGAGTGGACGCCGACGCACATCAAGGGCTTCGTCGACGGCGTGCAGTTCTTCTCCGACACCAACCCGACGCACCTGCCGCCGCGGGCGATGCACCAGACCATCCAGCTGGACTGGTTCCCGAACGGCACGACGCCGACGCTGGAGTCGCGGATGAACGTGGCCTGGGTGCGGATCTACAACGTCTGAGCCGGGTCCGGCAGCTCCAGGACCCGGTCGGCCACCGCGTCGGCCAGGGTCCGGTCGTGGCTGGTCAGCACGACCGCCGCCCGGGACCGCGCCGCGGTCAGCAGCTCGGCCGCCCAGCGCCGTCCGGCGGCGTCCAGGGCCCGCTCCGGCTCGTCGACCAGCAGCACCGTGTGCGGGCGGGCGGTGGCCCCGACCAGCAGCAGCCTGCGGCGCTGCCCCGCCGACAGCGCGTCGACCGGGACGTCGGCGCGCTCGGCGAGCCCGGCGGCGTCGAGCAGCGCGCCGGGGTCGCGGTCGATGCCGTGCGTGCCGGCGAGCAGGTCGGCGTACTGGCGGGCGGTGCGCTCGCCGACGTCGTCCGGCTCGTCGACCAGCACCGACACCGCGCGCCGGAACGCCGCGGCCCGCTCGTCCGGCGGCGCCCCGTCGACCAGCACCACGCCCTCGGTGACCGGCTGCTCGCCGGACAGGCAGCGCAGCAGGGTCGACTTGCCGGTGCCGTTGGTGCCGACGACCGCCGCGCACTCCCCGGGCCGGACCTCCAGGTCGATCCCGCGGAACAGCCAGTCGTCGAACCGCACCCCGACGCCCACCACCGACACCCCGTCCACCGGCCCGACGCTACCGACGGTCGGGGCTCACCCGCCCTCGGCCGCCAGCTCGGTGAGCCGCCGGGCCAGCAGCCTGCGCTCGGCGTCGGTGCCCGCCTGGTCGATCGCGACGCGGTAGGCCTCCGCGGCCTCGGTCGTGCGGCCCAGCCTGCTGAGCAGGTCGGCGCGGGTGGCGGCGAGCAGCGGGTAGCCGGCCAGCTCCCCGGAGCCGTCCAGCTCGCGGACCAGCTCCAGCGCCACCGCGGGCCCTTCGGCCATGGCCACCGCGGCGGCGCGGTTGAGCCGCACCACCGGCGACGGGACCATCCGCGCCAGCCGTGCGTACAGGGCGGAGATCTGCACCCAGTCGGTCTCGTCCGGGCCGGGGGCGGTGGCGTGGCAGGCCGCTATCGCCGCCTGGACCTGGTAGGGACCCGGCGCCCGGCGGAGCAGGGCGGCGTCGAGCAGGGCCGTGCCCTCCTCGATCATCTCGGTGTCCCAGCGGCTGCGGTCCTGCTCGTCGAGCGGCACCAGCTCGCCGACGGCGTCGGTGCGCGCCGCGCGGCGCGAGTCCTGCAGGAGCAGCAGGGCCGCCAGCCCGAGCGCCTCCGGCGCGGTGGGCATCAACCGGGCCAGCGTGCGGGCGAGCCGCACGGCCTCCGCGCACAGGTCGCCGCGGATCGCCTGCGGTCCGGTCGCGGCCGCGTACCCCTCGTTGAACAGCAGGTACACCACGCCGAGGACCCCGCCGAGCCGCTCGGGCAGCAGGTGCGCCGGCGGCACCCGGTACGGGATGCCGGCCGCCCGGATCTTCTTCTTGGCCCGCACCAGCCGCTGCGCCATCGTCGCCTCCGGCACCAGGAACGCCCGGGCGATCTCGGCGGTGCTCAGCCCGGCCAGCGTGCGCAGCGTCAGCGCCACCCGCCCCTCCAGCGGCAGTGCCGGGTGGCAGCAGGTGAACATCAGCCGGAGCCGGTCGTCCTCGATGCCGCTGTCGGCGACCTCGTCGACCGGCGCCTCCGGGTCGGGCAGCGCGGCCAGCTCGCGCAGCTTCCCCGCCTCGATGCCCGCCCTGCGCAGCCGGTTGCGGGCCAGGTTGCGGGCGGTCGTGGTGAGCCAGGCGCCGGGGTTGCGCGGCACGCCGTCGCGCGGCCAGCGGATCACGGCCCGCGCGACGGCGTCCTGGGCGCATTCCTCGGCGAGGTCCCAGTCGCCGGTGGTCCGGATGAGCGTGGCCACGATCCGGCCCCACTCCTGCTGGAACACCGTGACGACGGCCGCCGCCGCGGAACCGCCGCTCATCCCGTCCAGAACGGCCGCACCTCCACCATCCCCTCCCGGGCCATCGGGTGCCGGGAGGCCACCTCGATGGCCTCGTCGAGGTCGGCGCACTCCAGCAGGTCGTAGCCGGCGATCCGCTCCTTGGTGTCGGCGAACGGGCCGTCGGTGAGCAGTACCTCGCCGCCGCGCACCCGGACGGTGGTGGCGTCGGACGGCTCGGCGAACCGCTCGCCCTCCAGCCGGATGCCGCGCCGGTCGTACTCCTCGACCCACTGCTCGATGGTCAGGCCGGTGCCGTCGTCGGGGCCGGTGTCCTCACCGTCGGTCGCGCAGATCAGCAGCATGTAGCGCATCGGTTCCTCCTCGGTCGCGGGCGCCCGGACGGGCACCTCCACCCCTACGACAACCGGGCCCCCGCCGGATCGACACGTCCCCGGAAATTCCTCCGAAACTCTCTCAGTCGCCCCAGTCGAGCTGGTGCTCCGGCGTCCCCACCGAGCGCCCGTACGCGACGGCCTCCTCCCGGCCGGCCGCGTCGCCCTTGCGGTAGCGGAACGCCCGCCCGGCGAACACGACGACGTGCTCGTCGTCGGACCGGAAGTCGGCGTACCAGCCGTCGTCGGGCAGCAAGGCGGCCGCGAGCGCCTCCGCCAATTCGTCCGCCCGCCCGTCCGGGGCCTCGAAGTCGAGGAAGCTCCACACGTCGGGCTGGGTCGCGACCGTCGAGCCAGACACGTCATGTCGCCCGAAGCGGGTGACCCGCACGTCGGGCACCGTCACGTCCGCACCCACCCGCAGGCTCTCCAGCAGGATCCGTCCACGCAGCATGCCCCGATCGTGGCGGCACCCACCGACAGCCGCCCCGACGACAGCGCCCCCTCCCGAGGACGTTTGGACGCGCCGATCCCGAGCACCCCCGCACCATGGGAGAACAGCGACGGGACCAGGACGACGAGGGCTTCATCGAGAGCACCGTGCGCGACGCCACGGTCACCGGCGCCGGGGACGACCCCGAGCCGCCGGAGGAGCCGCAGGCCGCGAGCGCGATGCCGCGCAACAATGCGGGACCGGACGAGGACCAGTGACGTAGGGCCGGTCAGAACGGTGGCCCGGTGTCCGCGACCGGCGGCGGCCGGTCCGGTGGTCGGGCCCGCCGCCGCTCGACCTCGGCCACGACGTGGGCGGTGAGGTCGGGTCCGTCTTCGATGCGGTAGTCGTGCGGATCACTGGAATAGGACCGCCCGGTCGGCGTGGTCCAGGTGATCCGCCCATCCGGGTCCTGTCGCACCGACCAGCCCGGGGCGTCGTGCTTGAGGTGATGGTGATGCACACACACCCCATACAGGTTCGACGCCGCGGTGGTGCCACCGTCGCCGGCGAAGGCCACGGTGTGATCCAACTCCGAATCGATCGCCCGGCGCCGACAGATGGGATGGCGACAGTGCACATCCCGGGCCCGCACGAAATCCGCCAACGCCGCGGGCGGCCGGTAGGTGGTTCGGCCGTGGTCGAGCAACGCCCCCGATAGCGGGTCGGTGACCAACCGTTTCCACACCCCGTCCGCGGCGATCGTTCGGGCCAACGGGGCCGGGATCGGCCCGTACCCGACCAGCTCACCCGGCTGCTCGGCGGCACCGGTGAGGGTGTCCAACGAAACCACGACCTGCACCAACGGCTTACCCGGACTCACCGGCCCGGGCATCGGGACCTGACCCGCGTCCGCCCCGTCGGGCCCGGCCACCGTCAGCCGCCCGGTCAGCAACGCGGTGAGCAGATCCGCCCGCCGGGCATCCATGCCGCGCGGGTCCCCCGCGCCCATCCCCCGGGCCAGCCGGGTCAACCACTCGAAGGCCGACACCGCATCCGGGGCCGGCAGCAGCGCCCACAACGACGCCATCCCCTCCGGCTCCGGGTTGACCGCCACCCGCCGATCGGCGCGCGCCCTCTCCTGCCGCACCGCCGCACCCGCCGGATCAGCGGCGATCACCGCCCGCCCCAACGCCGCCCGCAACTGCCCCGCGGTCTGCTCCGCCGCGCGGGCCAACACCCGGTCCTGCACCGCGGTCGACACCACGGGATCAAGGTTCACGGTGGCATCCAGAACGGCCCGGACTTTCCTGGCATCCAGGAGCCCGTCCCGCCACGCCTCCCGCGTCCCCGCCAATTCGTCGTCGAGACGTTGGGCCTGCATCAACCGCACCGCCGCGGTCCCCCGCGACAACCGCAACACCACCCCGATCTCATCGGCCGCATACCGGCTCAACACGGTTGCAGTATCAGATTGGGCGGCTTCCGCGCTCTCGGCGGGCCGGCGACGCGCGAACTCGGCCAACAGTTCGGCCTGCCGGGCCTGCGCCCAGGAGGTCAGCCGGTCGAACCCGATGATCGCCTCAACCAACCCGGCATCATCCAGGCTCTTCGGGTGCGGGGTGGCCATGTCCAACTCGACACCCAGCCACCCCCCCGGTGGGCATTTCCGACAGCGGAAGAAGCGACTCGCCCTGTTCCCGCAATGCGTCGATCGCGCCGATCCACCCGCGCTCGGCGAGCGCGGGCGGATCGACGACAGCGGTTTCGAACACAGGTTCGATGGTATCAGGAGTAGCGCGGAAATGGCTACTTCCGGTCGGCCGGAGTGGAATTGTCGGACCGTGCTGCTATCGTGTTGATGCCAACTCTATTTCCTCACGGATTGGAGTGGTGAATCGACCGTGTGCTTGGTCGGGGTGGGTATTCGATGGCAAGCCGACCCGCACCACAGGCGCGCCGGCGCCGAGGAGCGGAAGCGGCGCGGCAGCACTGGTCGAGGCTCGCGGGACGCGCGTCACCACCCACTCGGCACGCCCCCGGACCCGGGGGTCCTGGGTACACCTCGCAGCCCTGGACGTGGTCTCGCAACCCGCCGGCGGGCTGCGACAACCCACCCGACGCTGCGCGGCCGCCACCACCTCTGCGAGCCACCGTGTGCACAACGCCGGCCGGCCACGGGCCTGTCCCGGGCCGGCACCGGGGGCCGAACCGGAGATCAACTCGGCGCGCCGACCCGTGGTCGACCGGCCAGGATGCCCGTTCAGCTCCCAACTTCACGTCGTTGCGCGTCCCCCCGGGCCCCGGCGAGCGACCGCCCGGCGGCCCTTGGGCGCACCTCGCAGCCCTGGACGTGTACTTGCAGCCCGCCGGCGGGCTGCGACAACCCACCTGACGCTGCGCAGACGCCACCGCCTCTGCGAACCGCCGTGCACGCGCCGACCGAGGCCGCCCCGGCAGCCCGTTCTCGGGGAATGCCGACCACCCCCGACCGAGTTAGTTGAGACGTGAAGAAGATTGGCTTCCTGTCCTTCGGCCACTGGTCGGCGTCGCAGCACTCGATGGTGCGGTCGGGGGCGGACGCCCTGCTGCAGTCGATCGAGCTGGCGGTGGCGGCCGAGGAGGTGGGCGCCGACGGCGCGTACTACCGCGTGCACCACTTCGCGCAGCAGCTCGCCTCCCCGTTCCCGCTGCTGGCCGCGGCCGCGGCGCGGACCAGCCGGATCGAGCTGGGCACCGCCGTGATCGACATGCGCTACGAGAACCCGCTGTACATGGCCGAGGACGCCGGGGCCGCCGACCTCATCTCCGGCGGCCGGCTGCAGCTGGGGATCAGCCGGGGATCGCCCGAGCAGGTGATCGACGGCTACCGCTACTTCGGCCACGTGCCGCCGGAGGGCATGAGCGACGCCGACATGGCCCGCGAGCACACCAAGGTGTTCCTCGAGGTGCTCAAGGGCGAGGGGTTCGCGCAGCCCAACCCGCGCCCGATGTTCCCGAACCCGCCGGGCCTGCTGCGGGTCGAGCCGCACTCACCGGGGCTGCGCGAGCGGATCTGGTGGGGCGCCGGCAACCGGGCCACCGCGGAGTGGACGGCCGAGCAGGGCATGAACCTGATGAGCTCGACCCTGCTCACCGAGGACACCGGCGTGCCGTTCCACCAGCTGCAGGCCGAGCAGATCCAGCGGTTCCGGGACGCGTGGAAGGCCGCCGGGCACGACCGCGAACCGGGCGTGTCGGTCAGCCGCAGCATCTTCCCGATCGTCAACGACCTGGACAAGCAGCTGTTCTGGCAGCAGCGTGGCAGCACCGACCAGGTCGGGTTCCTCGACGGCGGGAGCGCCCGCTTCGGCAAGACCTACGCCGGCGAGCCGGACAAGCTGGTCGCCGAGCTGGCCGAGGACGAGGCCATCGCCGCCGCGGACACGCTGCTGCTCACCGTGCCCAACCAGCTGGGCGTCGAGTACAACGCCCACGTCGTGGAGAGCGTGATCACCCACCTCGCCCCGGAGCTGGGCTGGCGCTGACCCCGGGCGGCGGTGGTTCCATCGGCGGAATGGACACGCGCAGTGACCTCCGCCGGTTGCTGGCGCGGGATCGCGCCACGCTGCTCGACCTGCTCCGCGACCTCCCGTCCGCCGACTGGCAGCGCCCCACCGCGGCCGGGCCCTGGCTGGTGCGCGACGTAGGTAGAGCACTCACCTGACGCGCGGAACCGGCACCGCTCGCCCGTCAGGGGCGCGCGCCAGCTCGGCGTGCCGCCGCGCCAGGAACCGCCGCTCCACCGGGTTCGCGGTGAGGTCCAGGGCCAGCTGGTAGGCCGTGGCGGCCTCCGCCGACCGGCCGAGCCGGGCCAGGACGTCCGCCCGGGCGGCCGGGAGGTAGGGGTAGTCGGGGAGGGCAGGGGCCAGGTCGTCGATCTCGCGCAGGACCGCGGTCAGGTCGGTGCCCGGCAGCCGGCTCCGCGCGGCCGCCCGGTTGAGCGCGACGACGGGCGACGGCCAGACCCGCAGGAGGGCGTCGTAGGTCGTGACGACCTGCGGCCAGTCGGTCTCCGCCCAGGAGGGGGCCGTCGCGTGCAGCCCGGCCACCCCGGCCTGCAGCGCGAAGCGCCCGCGACGCGGGTGCCGCAGTGCCGCCGTCGTCAGAGCCAGCCCCTTCCTGATCAGCGCGCGGTCCCAGCGGGAGCGGTCCTGGTCGGCGAGCAGCACCAGGTCGCCGGCGGAGTCGGTGCGGGCCGGGCCGCGGGCCTCGGTGAGCAGGACGAGCCCGAGGAGCGCGCGCGGCTCCGGCTCGTCGGGCAGCAGCCGGACCAGCATGCGGGCGAGCTCCGTGGCGCGCCCGATCAGCTCGGTGTCGCGCAGGTCGGTGCGCGACCCGCGGTGCCCGGCGGTGTGCACGAGGTGCACCACGGTGAGGACGGCGTCCAGCCGCTGCGCCAGCTCGTCGTCGGGCGGGACGCGGAACGGGATCCGCGCCGCCGCGATCTTCTGCTTGGCGCGGGTGATGCGCCGGGCGACGCCCGCCTCCCCCGCCAGCAGCACGGCGGCGATCGCCGGGACGTCCACCCCGCACACCAGGCGCAGGGTGAGCGCGACCTGCGATTCCAGGGCCAGCGCGGGGTGGCAGCAGGTGAAGGCGAGCCGCAGCGGGTCGGTCGGCTCCGGCTCGTCCCCGCCCCCGGCCGGCTCCACCAGCAGCGGGAGCTTGCGCCGCAGGGTTGCCTCGCGGCGCAGCCGATCGAGGGCGATCCGGTGCGCGGTCGTCGTCAGCCAGCCCGCGGGGTTGTCCGGCGCGCCCGCCGGCCAGGACCGCAGGGCCCGCTCGACGGCCTCCTGGGTGCAATCCTCGGCCAGGTCGAGGTCGCCGGTGAGGCGGGCCGTGGACGCGACCACCACGGGCCACGCCGCCCGGAACACCTCGTCGGACGGCGCCATCAGCCGCCGTCCGGCGTCTCCATGACCGGCCGCACCTCGATGTTCCCGGCCGGGCAGACCTTCGCCAGGCGCAGCGCCACGTCGAGGTCGGGCGCGTCGATGACGTAGAAGCCGCCGAGTGCCTCCTTGGTGTCGGCGAAGGGGCCGTCGGTGACCAGCGCGCCGCCCTCGCCGCGGCGGACGGTGCTGGCGGTCGACGACCGCTCCAGCGCCTCGCTGCCCAGGATGCTCGCGCCCGCGGCGCGGACCGCGGCCATGAACTCCTCGTGCAGGCCCATCACCTCGGCGACCGCCTGCTCGTCGGCGGTGTCCCAGAACTCCTCCGAGTCGTACATCAGGAACATGTAGCGCGCCATGGCGGAAACCCTCCGGTGTCGGTCGTCGCGTCATCATCCTGACGATCGGGCGCGACCGGATCGGACACCGGTCCGATGCTCGTTGGAGACTGGGCGCATGGGACTGCGGTTCAGCACGCGCCGGTCGGACCAGCCGCTGGTCCGGTCCGTGTGGACGTGCACCAGCAGCGGGGTCGGCGAGATGACTTCGGTGGCCACGCCGTGGTGCGGGCTGGTCTTCACCCAGCGCGACGGACGGTCGTGGGCGGGGGTGACCGGTCCGGAGACCGCGACCGGCACCGCACCGGTCCCCGAGGACGCGACGTTCGTCGGCATCGACTTCGCGGTCGGCACCTCGCTGCGGGGGATGCCGATCGCCTCCCTCGTCGACGGCGGCGTCGACCTGCCGGGCACGACGCGCAGGTCGTTCCGGCTCGCCGGCTCGCGCTGGGAGACACCGGGCCCGGACGACGCCGAGGCGCTGGTCGAGCGCCTCGTCCGGGCGGGCGTGGTCGTCCGCGACCCGCTCGTCGGCGAGGTGCTGCGCGGTGGCCGGCCCGAGGTGTCCGACCGCACCCTCGAACGGCGGTTCCGCGCGGCGACGGGCCTCACCCGGGGCGCCGTCCGCCAGATCGAGCGGGCGCGGGAGGCGGCCGACATGCTGGCTGCCGGCAAGGGGGTCGCCGACGTCGTCGACGCGCTGGGCTACTTCGACCAGCCGCACCTGGCGCGGGCCCTGCGCCGCTTCATCGGGCGCACGGCCACGCAGCTGCGCGAGGGGACCGGCGGCGCCCTCGCGCTGGACCCGGCTCAGCCGGTCACGTCATAGCAGAGCTTCACGACGCCGTTCGGGTAGCTCTTCGACTCCCGCAGCCGCAGCACGCGCTTGTCGTGGTCGGCGTCGCTGAACAGGCTCTTGCCCGCCCCGAGCAGCACCGGGAAGACCAGCAGGTTGTAGCGGTCGACCAGGCCGGCGGCGGCCAGCCTCCGCGCGAGCTCGGCGCTGCCGTGGATGAAGACCGCACCGCCGTCGCCGTCCCTGAGCGCCGAGACGTCGGCGGTGGAGCGCAGGATCGTGGTCTCGCCCCAGCCGTCGACCAGGGCGTCCTCCGACAGCGTCGAGGAGACCACGTACTTCGGCAGGTCCTTGTAGGCGACGTGGTCCTCGGACCGGGGCCATGTGGTCGCGAACGCCTCGTAGCTGCGCCGGCCGAACATCAGCGCGGACGTCTCGGCGAGCTCCTCGCCCTTGAGCTCGTAGGCCTCGGGCAGGAACTCGACGTCCTTGAACACCCACCCGGCGCTGCGGTGCTCCTCGCCCGGCCCGCCGCCGGGTGAGTCCACCACGCCGTCGAGCGAGGTGAAGGCGGTGTACACGATCTCTCGCATCTTGCGGTCGTCCCTTCGGGTCCCGACGGCCGCGCGGCCGTCGACGTCATCGGCCGCGACGCTAGGGGCCCGACGCCGGCCGGGTCTTGCACAGAACCGACACGGACCGTCGGGGGCTCCGCCATCCTGCCGGCAGCCGACGGGGAGACGAGCCCATGACCAGGTACGTGATCACTCCGGCGGTCGCCCTGCGGTTGGTCGCCGACCGCGCCGCGGTCGCCGACGGGCACCAGCTGCTGGGCCCGACCCTGAGTCACCCGGCTCCAGGCCGACGCCCTCGTCACGCTCGCCCCGGCGCTCGCCGCCACGGCGGAGGGCGTCGTGCCGGTCGCGCCGTTCGAGGCCCTGACCTGACGCGACCGGGGCCGGGGCCGGGGCCGGGGCCGGAAGAATCTTGTTCCGAGGTGTCGATCCCGTGTCCCCCCGTTCGTCTTACAGCCACTGAACGGGAACCATGGAGGAGGACACCGTGAAGTACGTGATGCTGATCTTCCAGGGCGACGCGCTGCAGCGGCAGGCGGAGCTGCCCGAGGAGGAGAAGAAGCAGGTCTGGCAGGACTACCACGCGATCAACGAGACGCCGGGGGTCACCCCCGGCCTGCCGATGGGCCTGCCGGAGACCGCGACCACCGTGCGGGTCGAGGGCGGGAAGACCCTGACCACCGACGGCCCGTTCGTCGGGATGAAGGAGGCCGTTGGCGGGCTGTTCATCCTGGAGGCCGACGACCTCGACGCGGCCATCGAGGTGGCCTCCCGCGTCCCGGCGGCCCGCTACGGTGGCGCCGTCGAGATCCGGCCTTCGGAGGTCTATTGGTAACCACTCTCGAACAGGTCTTCCGCGAGGAGTGGGGCCGCGTCCTGGCCACTCTGATCGGTCTCCTCGGCGATTTCGACCTCGCCGAGGAGACCGCCCAGGAGGCGTTCGCGGCGGCCGCCGACCGGTGGCCCCGCGAGGGCGCCCCGAGCAACCCGCGCGCCTGGCTGATCACGACGGCGCGCAACCGGGCCACCGACCGCATCCGCCGCGACCGGGTCCTCACGGCGAAGTACGCCCTGCTCCTCGCCGACGACCGCGCGGAGGCCCCGGTGGACGCGATGCCGACCGACACGGCGTTCCGCGACGAGCGCCTCGAGCTCATCTTCACCTGCTGCCACCCGGCGCTCGCGGTCGAGGCGCAGGTGGCGCTCACCCTGCGCACGCTGGGCGGGCTCACCACCGACGAGATCGCCCGCGCCTTCCTGGTGCCGGAGCGCACGATGGCGCAGCGGCTGGTGCGGGCCAAGCGCAAGATCAAGGCGGCGGCGATCCCGTTCCGCGTGCCCCCGGCCCACCTGCTGCGCGAGCGCCTCGACGCCGTCCTCGCCGTCGTCTACCTGATCTTCAACGAGGGCTACGGCGGTCGCGACGAGCTGGCCGCGGAGGCGATGTGGCTGGGGCGCGAGCTCACCGGGCTGCTCCCCGACGACGCCGAGGTCCGCGGGCTGCTGGCGATGATGGTCCTGCACGACTCCCGCCGCGAGGCCCGCTTCCGCGACGGCGAGCTCGTGCTGCTCGGCGACCAGGACCGGTCGCGGTGGAACACGGCGCAGATCGACGTCGGGCGCGCCGAGCTGGACCGGGCGCTCGCGCTGGGCGGGCGCGGTCCGTACGTCGTGCAGGCCGCCATCGCGTCGCTGCACGCCGAGGTGCCGTGCGACTGGCCGCAGATCGCGGTCCTCTACGGCCGGCTCGCGGAGCTGACCGGCTCGCCCGTCGTGGAGCTCAACCGCGCCATCGCCGTCGCCGAGACCGAGGGGCCGGAGGCCGGCCTGCGCATCGTCGACCGGCTCGGCCTCGTCGACTTCCGCTACCTGCACTCGACCAGGGGTGAGCTCCTGCGACGCCTCGGGCGCACCGAGGAGGCCCTGGACGCCTACCGACGGGCGAGCCGACTGACCGAGGACGGCGCCGAACGGCGCTTCCTCGACCGTCTGACGGCCGAACTGGCCGCCGACGCGGACCCGCGCTGAGACCGTCACCCAGCGGCGCGGTGAGCTCCGGTGGCGACCGCCGGGCGTGGCTACAGCGGCCGTGAAGCGGCGCCGGGCCTACTTCCCGCCGGCGGGCGCCACGGGCGACCGCGGAGGAGAACGATGGACCGGAGCACATCCCCGCGCAGTTCGGCCGGCTGGCCGTCGAACCGGCCGGTCCCGGCCACCTACCATCGCACCCGATGTAGGTCGCAGACCGCGGAGAGCCACCTCGACGCTCCCGCCCAACCGCACCGCACCCCGGCCGGCCTCGGGAGACCGTCGATGAACGCGCTGCTGGTCGCACGAGGCTCGGTCGTCGACCAGGCGACAGCCGAGGACTCCGGCGACCCGTACGCCGACCTGGACGTCCTGCGGGCCCACTGGCGGAACCCGCGATGACGGGCTCGGCCGCGGCACTGGACCTGCTCGACGCCGTCGTGGACCGGCACGGGCCGGACGTCCTGGGCGACGCCGTCGCGCTCGAAGGCGCGCTGCGGATGGCGACCGCGCCCCCGCCCGAGGCGCAGCTCACCGCGATGGTCGGCGCCGCGGCCACCGGTGCGTCCGCGCGGATGCGCGCCGCACGGGCCGAGGGCGCCGGGCCGGACGCGGTGATCGCGGCGGGCACCGAGGTGGCCGGCGACG
>NZ_JAHDTH010000122.1 GCF_018531445.1 Pseudonocardia lacus | reverse complement strand
GGCGTCGGCCGGGTCCGCCGGACCGGGGGCCGGCGCACCCGACGCGGCCGGGCGGGGCGCCACGGCGACCGACTCACCCGGCTGCGGCGCGGCGGGCGAGATGGCGTTGCGCCGCTCCAGCCGCTCCAGGCGTTCGAGCATGCCCGGCTCGGAGGTGTCGGCTGCGGGCAGCAGCATCCGCGCGCACAGCAGCTCCAGCAGCAGCCGGGGCGCGGTCGCCCCCCGCATCTCGGTGAGCCCCGTGTGCACGATCTCGCCGTAGCGGGTCAGGGTGGCCGGGCCGAGCCGGTCGGCCTGCTCGACCATGCGGGCGACCTCGTCGTCGGCGGCCTCGACCAGGCCCCGCCCGGCGGCCTCGGGCACCGCCTGCAGGAGGGTCAGGTCGCGCAGGCGCTGCAGCAGGTCGGCGGCGAAGCGGCGCGGGTCGTGCCCGGCCTCGACGAGCCGGTCGACCGCCTCGAACACCGCGGCGCGGTCGCCGGCGGCCAGCGCGTCGACCACGTCGTCGATGAGCGAGACGTCGGTGACGCCGAGCAGCGACACCGCCCGCTCGTAGGTGACGCCCTCCTCGCCCGCCCCGGCCAGCAGCTGGTCGAGGATGGACAGCGAGTCGCGCGCGGAGCCGCCCCCGGCCCGGATGACCAGCGGGTACACCGCCGGCGCCACGACCGCGCCCTCGTCGGCGCAGATCCGCTCCAGCAGCCCGCGCAGCGTGCCGGGCGGGATCAGCCGGAAGGGGTAGTGGTGGGTGCGGGAGCGGATGGTGGTGAGGACCTTGTCCGGCTCGGTGGTCGCGAACACGAACACCAGGTGCTCCGGCGGCTCCTCCACGATCTTCAGCAGGGCGTTGAAGCCCTGCGTGGTGATCATGTGCGCCTCGTCGACGATGAACACCCGGTAGCGCGACTCCGCCGGCGCGAAGAAGGCCCGGTCGCGCAGCTCGCGGGTGTCGTCCACGCCGCCGTGCGAGGCCGCGTCCAGCTCGGTGACGTCGATGTTGCCCGGACCGCCCGGGGCCAGCGACACGCACGAGGGGCAGACGCCGCACGGGTCGGGCGTCGGACCGAGCTCGCAGTTCAGCGAGCGGGCCAGGATGCGCGCGCTGGAGGTCTTGCCGCAGCCGCGCGGGCCGGAGAAGAGGTACGCGTGGTTGATGCGCCCCGCCGCGAGCGCCGTGCTCAGCGGCTCGGTGACGTGTTCCTGCCCGACCACCTCGGCGAACTTCGCCGGGCGGTACTTGCGGTACAGAGCCAGCGCCACCCGGCGAGGCTACCCACCGCCACCGACGGCGGGCCGGGCACCCGACCCGGACATGAAAGGGGACCCCGCGCACCCGCCAGAGCCCGTTGACCCTTGCTGCCTTCCGGCCCTGGGGGAGTTCACAGGATGGACGCCGCGCGGGGTCCGAGGACGAGTGTAGTGGCGCCGTCGAGGGCGCGGGCGGCGGGGACCCGGGGGCACCGGGCGGGGCGGCGGCGTGCGTATACTCCTCGGCGGAGGATTCGCCTAGTGGCCTATGGCGCACGCTTGGAACGCGTGTTGGGTTAACGCCCTCAGGGGTTCAAATCCCCTATCCTCCGCCAGCGCTACCAGCGCAGACGCCCGGACGACCGCTCGCGCGGACGTCCGGGCGTCGTCGTCCGCTCTCAGTTCCAGCGATCGCGCCGCTGGCCGGCTGAGCTCGTCAGCTGTACCGGATTGGTCAACGCCGCCATCGCTCCGTCGCGGTCGCGGACCTCGACCCGGACGAACCCGGCGTCGGACGCGCGGGCCTCCCAAATCACCTCGCCGGTACCGCTGGGCGGGAGCGTCGCCGCGTGGGTACGACCTCGTTCGGTGTGGAAGCTGACGCGTCCCGATGCCACGCCGCGCACCGACGCCTCCACCACGACGTCCTCGGCCAGCAGTACGTCGCCGATGCTCGCCACCCGTGCGTCGGCGGAGACTGTGAGGGTCAGCTCGACGTCTCGGGACGCGGCGATCCAGCTCCTGCCCGCCCGCAGTCCAGCCAGCACCGCAGTCGGCGTGAGTTCGTCGGCGAGCACCACGGTCTGCGGGGCGCCGAGCTGGCCCGGAAGGTGGGCGTCGCTGTTGCCCACTGCGGGCAGCCATCGCCCCGCGGCGACGCCCGCGGCGAGCCCGCGACCCCTTTCGGCCAAGGCTGTCTCGTTGTCGGCCTGCCACGGCAGGTCCGACGTCCATCTGCCGTTCCACACCTCGACCGCATCGAACAGCTCGAACGGGTATCCGAGCTGGCCGCAGGCGTAGGGGGCGTGCGGGTGCGCGGCAACGCACAGCCCGGCGGCAGCGCGAACCTGATCGACCTCGGCCTCGAGCCGGCCGTCGGGGACGCCGTACCGCCAGTCGATCGGTCGACCCAGTTCGAGACCCAGCGCCAGCCAGTGCCCGGTTCGGGTCGTGACCTCCTGGCCGAGGATCACCACCAGCTCGCTGGTGTAGGGAGCCCAGTCGGCGTGCCCGTCGACGGTGTTGTGCTCCGTGGTCGCGATGAAGTCCAGACCCGATTGCCGTGCGGCGTGCACGACCTCCTCGACTGTGAGGGTTGCGCTGTTCGAGCGTGCGGTGTGCACATGGCAGTCACCGCGGAACCAGTCAGGCACGTGCTCGCCCCCTGACGGTCGAACACCATCGACGCTCACGCCCATCCTGCACGGATGACCGTGCGGCCGGCGCGGGACCGTCCCGCGGCGCCTGCGGCAGAGTGGGTGCCGTGCGCTCCCGGCCGACGTTGCACCTCACGGTGGGCCTGCCCGGCGTGGGCAAGACGACCCTGGCCCGCGAGTTGGAGCGGGCCGGCGGCGCCTTGCGGCTGACGCCCGACGAGTGGATGGTGCCGCTGTTCGGGGTCCGGTGGACCGAGTTCGACGGGAAGCGCGACGTCCTGGAGGGCCGGCTCGTCTGGGTCGGCCACCAGGTGCTGCGGGCGGGCGGGTCGGTGATCCTCGACTTCGGCTGCTGGTCGAGCGAGGAGCGCCACGCCCTCCGCGCGATCGCCGGCCTCGCCGGCGCCGACTTCGCGCTGCACTACGTCACCCTCCCCGAGGACGAGCGCAGGGAGCGGGCGACGAGGCGGTGGCGCGAGGCGCCGGAGCAGACCTTCGCGATGACCGACGACGACCACGAGCGGTTCCGCGCCCTGTTCACCCCACCGACGACCGACGAGCTGCGGGGATGTTCTCCCCCGCAGCCCCCGGCGCCGTTCGAGAGCTGGCCCGCCTGGGCGTCCGACCGGTGGCCCACGCTGCCGCGCCTGGACGTCTGAGCGGCGCGAACGCCAGGTCACCGACCGGGCCTCACGTCAGGTGCCGGGCGAAGAACCCGTTCGCGGCCTCCCCGGCGAACCGCGGGACGCCGGTGTGCCCGCCCATGTTGGCGTTCAGGGCCTTCTCCGCGGACCCGAAGGCGTCGAACAGGTCCAGGGCCATCTGCCGGTCGTTCCCCTCGTCGTCCCACTGCAGCAGGACGTGCAGCGGGATGGTGACCCGCCGGGCCTCCTGGAGGATGGCGCGGGGCACGAAGCTGCCGGCGAAGAGCACGGCGGCCGCGATGCGCGGCTCGACCACCGCCAGCCGGACGCCGATGGAGATCACCCCGCCGGAGTAGCCGACCGGGCCGCGGAGGCCGGGCAGCGCGAGGAGTGCGTCCAGGGCGGCCCGCCACTCCGGGACCGCCGCGTCGACCAGTGGGAGGACGAGCCGGTCGACGACGTCGTCGGTCACCGGTTCGCCGGCCTCCAGCGCCCGACGCAGGTCGGCGCGGGCCTGGTCGGCGGCGGCGGACCGGGGCCGGTCGCCGCTCCAGGGGAGCTCGACGGTGGCCGCCGCGAAGCCCTCCGCCACGGCCTGCCGGGCCCGGGCGGCCAGCCGGGGGTGCATCCCGTCCAGCCCGCCGGGGTGGCCGAGCAGGATCAACGGGACCGGGGCGGACGCGGTCTCGGGCGTCCACAGGACGCCGGGGATGTCGCCGAGGGTGAACCGGCGCTCGACGACGCCGTCGTCGAGGCGCTTCTCTGAGGTGAATCGCATGGTCGTGCCTTTCGGGAGTGCGCGTGGAACGGCGCTCCCGGACGACCTACCGCCCGACCGTGACCCCGCAGGGGAGCACCCATGTCGATACAGCGTTCACGGGTACCACCTCCTCGATCCCTCGCACGGCCGGTCGCAAGCTAGCAGCGGTGACGCCGTGCGCCAAACGGGTTTCGCGCGGGCCGGACACGGCGACCGTAGGTTGGCCGCGTGGTCGCACCGTACGTCCGCTTCCAGAGCCCCACGCCGAACCCGCGCGGGCACTTCACCGGCGTCTTCGGCCTGGCCAACGGGCTCGCCCTGGCCGGTGCGCTGAGCGCGGACGAGATGGAGTTCTGGCGCACGACAAACGCGTGGTTCCACGCCAACTTCCCGCTGCCCGACGCCGCCATCTACGACAGGGCGGTCAACCCCCTCGCCTCGTCCTGGTTCAAGACCGCGACGGCGGACTTCCTCCTCGCCCGGGTCCCGGGTTACCTGCAGATCCTCGGGGCGCACGGCGTGCGGTGCGTCGAAGTGCGTTCGGACGCGCCGGGCCGGATCGTCTACGACGACGAGTACCAGGTCGTGGCCGTGCCGCGGTAGCACGGAGGTGTCGACGGGGTCGGGCGCCTCAGCGCCCGATGCGCTCCGCCAGCACCGGCTGCCCCGGCCCGGACAGCTCCCCGACGACACCCCGGCGGCCGGCCAGCGCCATCAGCAGCGACTCGGCCGGCCCCTCGACCACCGGCCCCTCGCCGGTGGACCAGTCGAGGTCGGTGGCCCGCAGCGCCAGCCCCCGGATGCGCTTCTTCGCCCTGATCGTCGGCGCGGCGCGGGCGAAGTCCAGCGTGCAGCGCAGGCGGTCGGCGGGGATCTCGCGGGGCAGCCCGAGCGGGCGGCGGATGTCCTGGTGGTGGATCGTCCCGTCGGTCAGCGCGATGCACCCGCCGAACCCCGCGGTGAGCCCGCGCGGGTGGAGGTGGCGGCGCGCCAGCGCGAGCAGCTCGTCCGGGCCGCGGGTGTCGGCGTCGACGCCGAGCTGGTTGACGCGGTCGGGGTTGAGCCCGCCGCGCACGAACCGGCCGACCAGGGCCGGGGTGCCGAGCTCCTCGTAGCTGAACACGTGGGCGACGACGTCGCGGACGCGCCACCCCGCGCACAGCGTCGGCGCCTCCCACTGGGCCGGGGTCAGGGTGGCGAGCAGGTCGGCCAGATCCGCGCGTTCGGCGCGGGCCAGGGCCATCGGGTCGACGGCGGTGGTCATGCCCGCTGCCCGGCGGTCGTGACGCGGTCGGCGAGGGCATCGCTCCGGACGCCGTCCAGCCACGCACGCAGCACGCTCACGCCTCCGGGTTCAGCTGGTGGATCCGCCGCGCGTCCTCGGCCCGACCGACCACCAGGCCGCCGTCTCCGCACGTCTCGACGAACGGTGAGCGTAGACGGACGCATCCGCCCCCGGTACAGCTCGCGCGATCGGGTCTGTCGGCCCCCGCGCGTACGGTGCCGCCCGTGCAGCAGCCCGCAGACCTCGACGCCGTCCGCGAGTCCTACGACCGGTGCGCCGACGCCTACGTCGAGATGGACGCCGGTTCCCTGGACGCCCAGCCGTGGCTGCGGGCGGGTCTCGCCGCGTTCGCCGAGTCCGTGCGCGGGCTCGGCCCGGTCCTGGACGTCGGCGGCGGCCCCGGCGGCGTCACCGCGCACCTCGCCGGGCTCGGGCTGGACGCCTCGGGCGTCGACCTGTCGCCGCGGATGGTCGAGCACGCCCGCCGGCGCTACCCCGACCTGCGGTTCTCCGTCTGCTCGGCCACCGATCTCGACCTCGGGCCGGCCTCGCTCGGTGGCGTGCTCGGCTGGTGGTCGCTGTTCAACCTGCCCCGCGAGGCGCTGCCCGGCGTGCTGAAGACCTTCGCCGAGGCGCTCGTCCCCGGCGGTCAGGCGCTGGTCGGCACGCACGTCGGCGAGGGCGACATCGCGCGCACCGAGGGGTACGGCGGCCACCCGGTGAACTGGACGACCCACCTGTACCGGCCCGAGGAGCTGGCCGGGATGCTCGCCGACGCCGGGCTCGACCCGGTGGCCGAGGTGCGGCTGCCGGCGCGCCCTGGTCGCCGCGCCCGCAGGTGCTGCTCGCCGCGCGGCGCCCGGCCTGACCCGTCCGGTCAGGCGGCCGGGCGCGTCGCCCGGTGCCGGCGGGCGACGACGACGCCGAGCACCACCACCAGCGCCAGGCCACCCACCGACAGCAGGAACGGCAGCGACCCGGGCTCGGCGCCGTGCGCGCCGACGGCCACCAGCGCCGTCTCCCCCGGAGCCATGCCGATGACCGTGCCGATCGCGTAGTCCCGCAGCCGGACGGCGGTCAGCCCGCACCCCATGTTCAGCACCGCGAACGGCAGCAGCGGCGCGAGTCGGACGCCGACCACCGCGAGCAGGCCCCGACGCCGCAGCAGGCCGTCCAGCGCCCGGAGGCGGGCGGACGTGGGCCCGTCGCGCTGCTGCAGCCGGATCATCGAGCCGCGGCCGAGCCGGCGCGCCAGCGCGAACCCGATCGCGGCCGCGGTGAACGTCGCGGCCAGCGACACCACCAGCCCGGTGCCGAGGCCGAACAGCATCCCGGCCGCGACGCTCAGCACGCTGACCGGCACCGGTGTCAGCGAGAGCCCCGCGTAGACGGCCGCGTACAGCGCCGGCCCGGCCCATCCGGCGGCGGCGACCCAGCCGCGGACGTCCTCCAGCGGCGGCACCCCCACCGCCACCGCGACGCCGGTGGCGGCCAGCACGATCAGCGCGAGCAGTACGGGTCGCCACCACCGCGCCGGCCCGCCGGGTCGGGGCGGAGCCGCTTCGGCCCCCCGGTCACCGGCGGTGTCAGTGCTCACCCGAGCATCGTCACCCGGACCCCCGTCGAGAACGAAGTTGTTGTGAAATTGGACCGGTCCAACGCCCTACAACTTCGTTCTCGACGGGGTCCTGCGGGTTACTGGGCGGCGAGGCTGCCGCAGGTGAATCCCTCTTCGCGCTCGGGGGCGAGCTGGACCTGGGTCAGCACCACCGACTCCGACGGCCGCAGGAGCGTCTCCTGCTTGTCGCAGTCGTAGAAGGCGAACACGCCCGAGCTCTCCCCGAGCAGCATCATCCACCGCCCCTCGTAGAGCGGCTCGCCCTTCTCCTTGTCCTGCAGGACCGCCCACTGGTCCTGGAAGCCGACGAACACCAGGGTCTCCGGGACCTGACCGGTCTCCTGGGTCTCGATGGCGCCCTCGATCAGGCTGCCGATCAGGATGAAGCCCAGTCCGATGCCGGTGAGCCCGAGCACCACGAGCTTCATCCCGGCCCGCCCGACGGGCTTGCGGCGCATGAGCCGGAACGGCACCAGGAACGCCAGCACGCCCAGCCCGACCGCGGCGACGACCATGACCGTCACCTCGACGTCGACGAGCACCTGGGCCAGCCCGTAGTACGTGGCGCCGCACCAGAGCCCCGCGATGAGCCCGACGAGCCAGGGGCGCCTGCGCATCGCGGTGTACCCGCGGTGCAGCAGCCCCCTGCTGATCAGGTTGAGCAGCCAGACCAGGCCGACCACCGCGCCCGCCACCGGGACCGCGACCACCACCAGCAGGATCACCGTCAGCAGCAACCGGCCGAACAGCACGGCCTGGTCGATGCCGGCCTGGGTCGGGCTGATGTTGAAGATGCCGTAGACCTGCTCGATCCCGACGTAGAGCACCGCGTAGAGCGCGACGCCGATCGGCAGCAGGACCGAACTGACCCGTTCGAGCAGCCCGAGCATGCCCGGGCCCTCTTCGGGTTCCGGGTCGGGTTCCGCGCGCGGCGCCGGTTGGATGGGACCGGTCGTCTCCGGGACCACCGGATCGGCGTCGAGGTCCCGATAATGCCGCGGATACGTCGGCTGACTCATGGCGGCGGACCGTACCCAATACCCGACCCCAGCCATTCCGCAGGTCAGCCCGATACCGGGGGTGACCAATCGACGGCGCATTGTGAGAACGCTTCGCGGAGTGCCCGGCCGCCATTCTGATACATCGCCGGGCGACCCGACCCGTTGCGCCGATCGGCGCGACATTCGTCGCGGGCGGAACGCGCTCGGCGGCGGTGACCGCCGCGCGTCGGCCCCCACGCGAGGAGGACGCCGATCGGGGTGATCTGCGCCACTCATCGGCCCATCCGTGAGCGCCCCGGTCGCCCGGCCGACCCTTGCGAGGGCCAGTACACCACGCTTCGTGGTGAACCTCTACGCCTAGCGGCCTCCAGATCCTCCGACGGAGAGTCGCAGCTGATAGGCCGAACGGTCGAAGATCCGGGTTTTCTCGATTCAGTACGCATCCCCGTCGATCTCAATGGGCACTCAGCCCCCAGCGGGGCGCTGACTGCGACCCCGGGCACAGTTGGAGGAAAGCGTGACCGTCACGAGCATCATTGTCGCGATCATCGTGGGAGCGATCATCGGCGCGCTCGGGCGCCTCGTCGTTCCGGGCCGTCAGCCGATCCCGATCTGGCTGACCATCGTCATCGGCATCGTCTCCGCGTTCATCGGGACGTTCATCGCGCGCGCCATCGGCATCCCCACGGCGACGAGCGGCATCGACTGGGGCGAGCTCCTCGTCCAGGTCCTGGTGGCCGCCCTCGGCGTGTTCCTGGTCGCCGGCCTCTACAGCCGCCGCGGTCGGCGCTCCGCGCACCGGTAACCGCACGAGCGACACCGCCGACGACGTCGGCACCGACGCAGGGCCCGTCCACCGGACGGGCCCTGCGTCTACGTTCTGGGGGCCCGCCCTCCGACGAAACGGACCCGCCGATGCCCGTCCCGCCCACCTACGCCGACGTCGAGAGCGCCGCCGAGCGGATCGCGGGCCAGGCCCACCGGACGCCGGTGCTCACCTCCCGGCGGGTGGACGCCGAGGTCGGGGCCCGGCTGCACTTCAAGTGCGAGAACCTGCAGCGGATGGGCGCGTTCAAGTTCCGCGGCGCGTTCAACGCGCTCTCGCGCTTCGACCCCGACCAGCGCCGCGCCGGGGTGGTCGCGTTCTCCTCGGGCAACCACGCCCAGGCCGTGGCCCTCTCGGCGGGCATCCTCGGCATCCCGGCCACCATCCTGATGCCGCGCGACGCACCGCCCGCGAAGCTGGCCGCCACCCGCGGGTACGGCGCCGAGGTCGTCGAGTACGACCGCTACGCCGAGGACCGCGAGGCACTGGCCGGGGCGATCGCCGACGAGCGCGGCGCCACCCTGCTGCCGCCCTACGACCACCCCGACATCATCGCCGGCCAGGGCACCGCGACCCGCGAGCTGATCCACGAGGTCGGCGAGCTGGACGCGCTGTTCGTGCCGCTCGGCGGCGGCGGCCTGCTCTCCGGGGCGGTGCTGGCGGCCAGGGCGCTCTCGCCCACGTGCCGGATCTACGGCGTGGAGCCCGAGGCGGGCGACGACGTGCGCCGGTCGCTGGAGAAGGGCTCGATCGTGCACATCCCGGCCCCGCGCACGATCGCCGACGGCGCCCAGACCCAGCACGTCGGGGTGCTGCCGTTCGAGATCCTGCGCGGCGGTCCGGGGGTGGGCGTCGACGCGGTGCTCACCGCCTCCGACGACGAGCTCGTCGCGGCGATGGGGGTCTTCGCGGCCACCATGAAGATGGTCGTCGAGCCGACCGGCTGTCTCGGTTTCGCCGCGGCGCGCCGGATGGCCGACGAGCTGGCCGGGCAGCGCGTGGGTGTCGTGGTCAGCGGCGGCAACGTCGACATCGCGCGGTACGCCGCGTTGCTGAGCGAACTCTGAGCGCATTCGTCGCTTTCCGTGTTCGACCGGAACGCGTGCGTGACAATTACTCCGAAGAGTCGACTGCCTACTACTCCGAGCCTGGCCATTTGCCGTTGCGATCCCTAATGTGGCGCGGTCGGTCGGATCAGGAGAAGTACGGATGAGAATCGCCCTCGCTGCTGTGGCCGGCTTCGTCCTGTTGTGCTGCGGGTGCAGCACCGTCGAACCGGCGGCCCTGGAGACGGCGGCCGCTGCCGCACCGATGAACTGCGCCGAGACGCCGGCCACCCCGGCCGGTAGCCGGCCGGCGCTGCTGGCCGCCACCACCGGCTTGTGGTTCGGCGCGTCCGATCTGTGGGTCGGCCTGCCCGACCACCCGGCCGCGGTCGAGGGCGAGACGATCGTGGTGAAGTTCCCGTGGGTGACGCTGCAGACCGACGCGCCGACCTCGGCGCTCGGCGCGCCCCTGGTGACGGCGAGCAAGCCGGACACGGTCACGCCGGTGCAGGCCAGCTTCGGCTCCTACACCCAGAGCTTCGGCACGGGTGGGTTGGCCTTCTGGCCGGCGACCATCGAGTTCCCCTCGCCCGGCTGCTGGACCGTCACCGGCAACCTCGGGGCGACGACCGTCGAGTTCGTGGTCAAGGTGACCGCGCCGTAGGCCGCCCGGGGCCTCCACCCCTGCCGACCGCCCCGACGCTGAATCAGACAGACTGTCTGTATGTCGGAACCCCTGGTCGGAGCCATCACCCTGGCGGACGGGACCACCCTGCGCGGGCGCGGCCGCCGCCAGCCCCTGCCGCCCGGGCCGCTGCCCGAGTTCGGCCTCTACCTCGGCCGCGACCCCGACCTCCCGCGCCGTTTCCGGCGGATCGACGAGAACGCCTGGCGCCCGGGCTGGCCCGCCGAGTGGGTCGACTGGCCCGACTTCCGCACCCCGCGCGACGACCGCGCCGCCGCGGCGGCGATCACCCGCGCCTACCACCGGGCCGCGGGCGGCGAGCGGGTCGAGGTGAGCTGCGGGGGTGGGGTCGGGCGCACCGGGACCGTCATCGCGTGCATGGCGATCCTGGCCGGGCACCCCGCCGACGACGCGCTGGCGTGGACCCGCGCGAACTACCGACCGCGCGCGGTGGAGACCCCGGGCCAGCGGCGGTGGATCGGCTGGTTCGCCGAGCACGGCCGCGAGTAGCCTCGCCGAACCGATGTCGACGCTCCCGTCCCCCGTGACGCCCGCCCTGGTGGCCCGGCTGCGCGCCGCCGGTTGCGTCTACGCCGAGGAGGAGGCCGACCTGCTGGTCGGCGCGGCCACCAGCGACGCCGAGCTGGAGGCCATGGTCCGGCGCCGGGTCGAGGGCCTGCCGCTGGAGCAGGTGCTGGGCTGGGCGCTGTTCTGCGGGCTGCGCATCGCCGTCGAGCCCGGGGTGTTCGTGCCCCGCAGGCGCAGCGAGTTCCTGGCCCGCCGGGCCGTCGCCGTCGCCCGGCGCCACCGGGCCCCGGTCGTCGTCGACCTGTGCTGCGGGACAGGGGCGATCGGCGCCGTGCTCGCCGCCGAGGTCGACGGGGCCGAGGCGCACGCCGCCGACATCGACCCGGTCGCGGTGGCCTGCGCCCGCCGCAACCTGCCCGCCGACCGCGTGCACGGCGGCGACCTGTTCGACGCGCTGCCGCCCGGTCTGCGCGGCCGGGTCGCCGTGCTGGTGGCCAACGCGCCCTACGTGCCCACCGCGGAACTGGAGTTCATGCCGGCCGACGCGCGGCTGCACGAGGCGGTGATCGCCCTGGACGGCGGCCCCGACGGGCTCGACGTGCAGCGGCGGGTCATCGCCGGGGCACCGCGGTGGCTCGCTCCCGGCGGCAGCCTGCTGATCGAGACCAGCGCCCGCCAGGCGGCGGGCACCGCCGCCGCGATGCGCGCCGCCGGGATGGTCGCGCACACCACGGGCGACCCCGACCTCGACGCCACCGTCGTGATCGGGACCGCGCCTGCGTGACGTCCCGGGATCGGCGCCGGCCGGCTCCGTTAGGGTCCACGGCACCGCGACCGAGGAGAACCGCGACCATGAGCACCGAAGACGGCCTTCCCGGTCTCGTCGCGCTCGCCGTCGACCAGGACGGTGTCTCGCTGGAGGTGCTGGTCTCCGGCCTGGAGGCCGACTCGCGCATCGTCCGGGTCCTGCGGGCCCGCGGCACCGCCGAGGCGCTCACCCACCTGCAGTCCGAGCCGATCGACGTCGTGTTCACCGACACCGCCCTGCCCGAGCTCAGCGGCATGCAGCTCGCCCAGGTCGTCGACGCCATGGCCGCCGCCCCGCCGATCGTCTTCGTCACCGAGCAGGAGGACCAGGCGGTCGCCGCATACGAGGTCGGCGCCCTCGACTACGTCCTCAAACCCGCCCAGCCCGCGCGGCTGGCGCGCAGCGTCGACCGGGTCCAGGCCGAGCGCGGGCTGCGCTACATCGACCGCACCCCGATCGAGGCCGGTCCCGCCCAGGTGTTCCTCTGCCACTCCGCCGACGCCGAGGAGCCCGTGCGCCGGCTGCGCGATCGCCTCGTGGCCGACGGGGTGCGCTGCTGGCTGGCCGCCGTCGACGCCGACCCCGACCGGGACCTCGCCCCGCAGGTCGTCGCCGCCGTGCAGCGCAGCCGCTACGTGCTGGCGTGCGTGTCCCACCGGTCGGTCACCGACCGCGGCTACCTCGACGAGGGCCTGCGGACGGCCGTCGAAGCGGCCGACGCGCAGCCGGAGGGCGCGACGTTCCTGGTGCCGGTGCGCCTGGCGCCCTGCCCGATCCCGCAGCGGCTGGCCCGCTGGCACTGGGTCGACCTGTTCACCGACTTCGGCTACGACCGGCTGCGCTCCGCGCTGCGGATCCCCCGGTCGGGCTGAGTCCCCTCAGGGGTCGAGGTCCTGGAGGACCACCGAGCCCACCCGGGTGCGGAACGCGGTGCCGCCCGGGGAGTCGAACGGCTGGCCCGCGTACGCGGTGGCGCGCAGCGCGTCGTTGTGCGTCGCGCGCTGCCCCGGCGCGCACCGGCGGCGGTCGAGCACGACGGTCGGCCCGCCGTGCCCGGGGCCGGTCGGGTGGTCGAGCGACACCCGGACCGGCAGCTCCTCGCCGACCGCGTCGAGCGAGCGGGCCACGGCGTCGAGCGCCATCTCCACGTCGACCTCGACGTCGACGCGCCCCGACCCGGGCCCCCACCCCGGCGGCGCCGCCTCGGGGACGACGTACTCGACCCGCACCCGGCTCCGCGGCAGCGACAGCGACAGCTCGGGCCACGGACCGGCCATGCCGACGGTCAGGTCGGGCTGCTCCGACCGCGACGACCACCGCAGCCCGATGTCGCGGACCAGCTCCATCGCCTCCGGCGGCGGCTCGTCCCGGCCGTAGGGCCCCGTGCTGCGCACCCGCAGGGCGCTGTCGGGCATCACCGCCAGCATCCGCGCGCCGCTCCCGTCGACCTCCAGCCGCACCGGGACCATCCCCAGCGCCGCCATCGTGTCGCGCGCCGCCCGCAGCACCGCGGACAGCCTCACCGCTCCGGCCGCCCCGGGTCGACGTCCTCGAAGATCACGTTGGCCCGCGCCTTGCGGGCCCGCTCCAGCTGGGCGGCCGTCTGCACCGTCCAGACCAGCAGCGGCACCCGCAGCAGTCGCCGCCACACGCTCACCGCGACGCTGGGCACCGCGTCGATGTCGTAGGCGATGAAGTGCGGGCGCGAACGGGCGTTGAGGACCATCGCCCGCAGCGCCAGCCGGCGGTGCAGCGGCAGCGGCGCCCGCCGGAACGCCTCGGCGATCTGCCCGCGCAGCAGCTCCGGGGCGTTGCGGCGCAACCAGATCAGCAGCCTCGGGTCGAACGACTGCACGGCGTGCGGACCGCGGTAGCCGGCCAGCGTGCGCGCCACCGCCCGACCGACCCGCGACGGCGCCGCGTCGCCGGTCTTGACCTCCACCAGCAGCGGGACCTTCCCGGCGACCGCGCCCAGCACGTCGTCGAGCAGCGGGACCGTGCCGTCGGTGCCCAGCAGGGCGATCCCCCGCAGCTCCTCCGACCCCAGCGCGTCGACGCGGCCGGGGTGGCCGGTCGTGCGGCGCAGGTCCTCGTCGTGCATGACGACCAGCCGGTCGTCGGCGGAGAGCTGGACGTCCAGCTCGATCCCGTAGCCGGCCGACACCGCGGCCTCGAACGCCGCCATGCTGTTCTCCGGCACCTCGGCGCTGTGCAACCCGCGGTGCGCGATCGGTTGCTCCCGCAGCCAGCTCGGACTGCCGCCCAACGTCCTACCTCCCGGGTTCGGCCCCCGTCCGGGCGGACCATAGCGACCCCTACCCGGGCCTCCCGGCACGACCCGGGATCTCGTCGATCACCGGGCTCTTCGCGCAGTAGTTGATGGCGGGCCACCTCACCCGACCGGAAGGCCGCGTCGGGCGGATCACCCGTTGACGAACGGGTCGACGGGAGCGATCACCCCGACCGCCGCCTGGATCGCCGCCGCCGCGTCGAGGGCGCGGTCGTCGCGGAACGGCGCGGCGATGCACTGCACCCCGACCGGCATGCCCGCGCTCGTCCCGCCCGGGGTCGCGGCCGCCGGCAGGCCCAGCAGGTTGGCCGGCATCACCGGGCGCAGCAGCTCCATCGTGGCCAGCGAGTGGGCCGGTGAGCCGACGTCCCAGCCGTGCTCGAACGCGGGCTGCGCCCAGATCGGCGACACGATCACCGGGTAGGTCGCGAAGAACTCCGCCCAGGCCCTGGCCAGCTCCCGGCGCCGGGCGAACAGCCCCACGTAGGCCTCCAGGTCGAGCGCCGGCGCCGCGTCCAGGATGGTGTTCAGGAATCCCCGGCCGTCCTCGCCCATGATCTGGTCGAGGACCGGGCGCATGGTGCGGAGCTCGGTGAACAGGAAGCCGCTCCACGCGTCGAGGACGGCCTCGTACTGCGGCGGGACGACCTCCTCGACCTCGTAGCCCGCCGCCGCCAGGTGCGCGCCCGCCTGCCGGACGACGTCGGCGACGCCGGGGTCGGTGCTGCCGCCGGGCGGCTCCGGCAGCAGCGCCACCCGCACCGGGCCGCCGGTGTCGGGGAACGACAGCGGTGCCGGGACGGAGGCCGGGTCGCGCGGGTCGGGTCCGTTCATGACCTCCAGGCCGAGCCGGACGTCGTCGAGGTGGCGGGCCATCGGCCCGTTCACCGCCATCAGCTGGAACGACAGCGGGCCGTCGACCGGCGGGATCGCGGTGGCGTGCGGGACCCGGCCGGTGCTGGGCTTGATCGAGCTGATGCCGCAGCAGTGCGCGGGGTTGCGCAGCGACCCGCCGATGTCGTTGCCCGCGCCGAGCGGCGACATGCCCGACGCGATCGCCGAGGCCTCACCACCGGACGAGCCGCCAGCGGTGCGGTCGGGGTGCCACGGGTTGCGGGTCAGGCCGCGCAGGCTGCTGTCGGTGGAGATGCGCAGGCCCATGTCGGGCAGGTTGGTGCGCCCGACGACGACCGCGCCCGCCGCGCGCAGCCGCTCCACCACCGGTGAGTCCACCGGCGAGATCGCCTCGCCGAGCGCGACCACGCCGCTGGTGGTCGGGGTGCCGGCGACGTCGATGTTCTCCTTGATCGTCACCGGGACGCCGTGCAGCGGCCCGAGCGCACCCCCGGCCGAGCGCTGCCGGTCGGCGGCCTTCGCGGCGTCCAACGCCTCGTCGGCCAGCACCACGACGACCGCGTTGAGCTGCGGGTTCACCTCCTCGATCCGGCGCAGGTGGGCCTCGACGACCTCGGTCGAGGACACCTCCCCCGATCGGATCAGCCCGGCCAGCTCGGTCGCCCCCTTGCGCCACAGCTGGTCACCCGGCGTAGACGACTCGCTCGCAAGCTCGCCCATGGCAGTCCTCCTTGACCCGTTCCGGGGACCTTCGCACGCGAACGGGCCAAGGACCAGACCGCCTAACGGTTGACCCGGTAGCGCGGCATCGTCCAGCCCGAGGCCTCGAAGGCGCGGTGCTCGACGAGGGTGAGGTCGAAGCGGCGCCCCGGCGGCAGGAACGGCTTGCCGCCGCCGACCACGACCGGGACCACCGTCGGGACGATCTCGTCGAGCTGGTCGGCCAGCGCGGCGGCCAGCCCCGGGCCGGCCACGCCGAGCACGCCCTCGGTCTCCTCCTTGAGCCGCTCGACCTCGGCGACCGCGTCGGCGCTGCGCACCAGCCGGACACCGTCCGGGACCTCGGTCAGCGTGTCGGAGAAGACGATCCGCGGCGTGGCCACGTAGGCCCGCGCGAACTCCGCCTCCACCTCCCCGCCGCCCGCCCGCTCGGGCGACGACCAGAACGCGTCCATGACCTCGAACATCCCGCGCCCGTACAGCAGGACCGCGGTCTGCGCGGTCTGCTCGTTCGCGGCCCGGTGCACTTCCTCGTCGGGCATGGCCCAGTCGAAGCGGCCGGTGGCGTCCTCGACGTAGCCGTCGAAGGAGATGCTCATGCTGTAGCTGAGGATGCCCATGTCGCTCCCTGGGGTCGCGGGTGGTCCGGACGTCGGACCGCGCTCCCCGCCGCGCCTCATCGGTCGCCGGCGGATCAGGTGACGAGCTTCAGCCCGACCACACCGGCCACGATCGCCAGCAGGCACAGCAGGCGCGCGACCGTCGCCGGCTCGCCCAGCGCGACCATCCCGTAGACGGCCGTCCCGACCGCCCCGATACCGACCCAGACCGCGTAGCCGGTGCCGATCGGGATCGTGCGCAGGGCCAGCGCGAGCCCGCCCATGCTCAGCACGAGCGCGACCCCGAACACCAGCGACGGGACGAGCCGGCTGAACCCGCGGGACTGGGCCAGCGCGGCGGCCCACACGGTCTCCAGGAGGCCGGAGACCACGAGCAGGATCCAGGACATGACGGCACCTCCCGGTGCTGCGCCGTCTTGTCGTTCCGGGTACGGCGCCCTCGTCCGGGAAGACCGCTCGTGCGGCTCCGATCACGACGCTACCCGCCCGGCAGCCGCGGGGCAGCCGGTGGTGCCCGGGTTCACCGCCCCGCGCGGCCGTGCCGGCGTGCGCGGGTGTCAGGTGACCTCGAAGCGGGTGAACGTCACGGTCCACAGGTCCGTGAAGAAGTCGACGCCGGTGCGCAGGGCCAGCGCGTCCATCGCGCACAACTCCCCGTCGCCGTCCTCCCGCGGGGCGATCCGCAGGCACGCCTCGAGCCCGTCGGCCGCAGCGACCTCCCGCCCCGAGTGGTAGTGCCGGACCACCGGCGAACCGGCGATCCGGACGAGGTGCAGGTCGGTGCCCTCGGACGCCTCGCGGAGGTAGTGCCCGGCGCTGGAGAGCCGGCACTGCACGTCGATCACGACCATCCACTCACCGACCCGGCCGACGCCCAGGTCCGCGCCCCGCGCCGACGAGGTCGCGTCCTCGAACCCGAACTCGTCGGCCATCGGGCCGAACACGTCCGGCACGGCGGCCCGGGGGTCGGCGGTGCGCACGCAGGCGACCTCGACGTTCCACCCCATGCGGTGACGCTAGCGCCGACGACGGCCCGCCCGGTGGCCGATTCCCGCCGTCCCTGGCGTCTGGTCCTCACATCGAGCGACCTGCGCCCTCACCGTCCACACGGGACCAGAACGCGGTCAGGGCGCGCGCCACCGGGTGCGGGTGCGTCACCGGCCACCAGTGCCCGACGTCGGCGAGTTCGGCGATCTCGGCACCGGCGGCCTCGCCGGCGGACCGGTGCTGCGCAGGCGTCCCACTGGCCCGGTCGACGTCCGCGAGGGCGATCAGGGCCAGGCCGGGCCGCTGCCGCGCCTTCGCGAGGCCGCGGCCGGCGTCGGCCATCACCGGCTGGACGGCCGACCGCAGCAGCGAGAGCACCGCCTGCCCCATACCGTCGTCCATCCCGGCGGCCACGCGTTCCGCGGCCGGGCCGGTCATCCCGAGCGCGCCGACGACCTCCAGCCGCTGCGCCAGCGTGCCGCCGAAG
The DNA here is from genome assembly GCF_018531445.1 of Pseudonocardia lacus. Taxonomy (GTDB): domain Bacteria; phylum Actinomycetota; class Actinomycetes; order Mycobacteriales; family Pseudonocardiaceae; genus Pseudonocardia; species Pseudonocardia lacus. The sequence continues at coordinate 7,064 of NZ_JAHDTH010000122.1, read as the reverse complement.
ATCTCCTTCACCGAGGCCTCGCCCGCCCCTTCCCGCTGCCACACCTGGGCCCGCGGGTGCCAGACGTAGTCCGGGTCGAAGAGGCCGAGCGCGTCCGATGCCCAACTGCGGATCAGGTCCGGGCGGGTCATCGCGAGCTGGACGACGTGCGCGCCACCCCAGTCGTGGCCGACGAGATCGACGGGTTCGCGGAACTGCTCCAGCCGCGCGGCGAGCCACTCGCGGTAGCCCTCGACGGTGGCGGAGAAGTCGTCCGACGCGGGCACCCCGAAGCCGGGTGGGGACAGCGCCACCGCGTCGTCCCGGCCGAGCGCGGCGATCAGCGGTCCCCACACGCCGGGGCTCTCCGGATTGCCGTGCACGAGCACCAGAGGAACAGGCATCAGGACTCCTTACTTGTGTGTATGTATGCAAGTAAGTGTAGCAGCGGGCAACGCCTGCGACCACGCTCGGAAGCTACGGCGTGACGGCGAACGCCGCGCGTACCGAGCGCGTCGCCTCCCGGATGAGGGCGGGGACGTTGCGAACCGGAGGCTGGGCGATGAGTTGCAGCCCGGTCCCGCGGACCAGGGCGACGATCAGCACGGCCGCCGCGGCCGGGTCCACGTCGGGTCGGATGGACCCGTCGGCGACGCCCTGGCGGACCACGTCGGCCAGGAGCCGGCGGAAGTCGGCGTCCCGGCGGGCGAACAGCGGGGCCAGCACGGGGTCGGCCGCGATCGCCTCGCCCCACAGCTGCAGGAACGCGCGCGCCGACGGTGTCCGCCGCACGACGTTGCGCAGGTACGCCTCGATGATCCGCACCAGGTAGTCCAGGCCGTCTCCCCGGTAGGCAGGGACGTCGAACCGCTGCGCGGCGTCGACCACGGCTTCCAACAGCCGTTCCCGGCTGCCGAAGTGGTGGTAGACGATGCCGCGGCTGTACCCGGCGGCTTCGCCGACCTCGGCGAGCGTGACGGCTCGCGACCCGCTGCGCGCGATGAGCGCCATCGCCGCGTCCAGCACGCGCCGTTCGGTCTCGGCGCGCCGTTGCTCCTGGGTCCGCCTGGCCGGCCGATCGGTCATGCGTCATACCCCCTGGCCGACCTCGTGCCCGACGAAGTGTGCCACGGCGTCCTCCCGCGGACTGCGACCAGGAACGGGACCGGACGACGAACGCCGGCGGGCCCATCACTGGAAAGGGCGAGTACCCGCCTGCTGCCCGTGACGGTCGTGCACTAGGTTCCCCCGGTCGGGGTAAGGCACGTCACCATCTGCGCTCTCCAGCGGTCCTCCGGATCGCGCCCCCAGGAGTCACACATGTTCGCAAGGACTGCGATCACAGTTCGGGCCGCGGCCGCGGTACTGCTGCTGGCCCTGACCGGTTGCGGGAACGCGCCGGACGCCGTTGCCGCCCCCGGAGGGCCCGAGGGGCGGCTCACACTGGGCTTCTCCCAGGTCGGTTCCGAGAGCGGATGGCGGGAGGCGAACACCAAGTCGATCCAGGACGCCGCCGCCGCCGCGGGTGTCGAACTGCTGTTCTCCAACGCCCAGGGCAGCCGTGATCGCCAGATCGAGGCGATCCGCTCGTTCATCGAGCAACGGGTCGACGTCATCGCGTTCAGCCCGGTCACCGAGACCGGCTGGGATCCGGTGCTGGTCGAGGCGCGGGAAGCGGGCATCCCGGTGATCCTCACCGACAGGGCGATCCAGACCTCGGATTCGAGCCTGTACCGGAGCTTCCTCGGCTCGGACTTCATCGAGGAGGGGACGAAGGCCGGGACGTGGCTCAGCGACCTCTACATCGCCGCGAAGGAGCCGGTCTCGGTCGTGGAGATCCGGGGCACCGAGAACTCCGCGCCGGCGATCGAACGGAAGCTGGGCTTCGGCGCGGCCATCGCGCAGAACCCCAACCTGAAGATCGTCGCCTCGGCCACCGGTGACTTCACCCGGGTCGGCGGGAAGGCGGTGATGGAGGACTTCCTCGACTCGACCCCCGACATCGACGTCCTCTACGCCCACAACGACGACATGGGACTCGGCGCGATCGAGGCGATCGAGGAGGCCGGCAAGGTGCCCGGCAAGGACATCGTGATCATCACGGTGGACGCGGTGCGCGACGGGATGCAGGCCCTGATCGATGGCAAGATCAACTACATCGTCGAGTGCAACCCGCTGCTCGGCCCGCAGCTGATGGAGCTGGCCAAGAAGATCCTCGCGGGGGAACGGGTGCTGCAGCGGGTGGTCACCGAGGAGACCGTCTTCGAGCGGTCCGGCGCGCTGGCCGCGCTGCCGGACCGCCAGTACTGAAGGCGTGACGCGCCCCGCCTGAACCGACCCAGGTCGGGGTGTCCTCAACCAGACGACGAACGCCGGGTCGGTCCGTGCGGACCTTCCCGGCGTTTCGCCTGTTCAGGCTGGCGATAGCGGTGGTATTTGAACCCACGGAGGCTTGCGCTCACACGCTTTCGAGGTCTGCCGACGGGGGTCCGCGAGATGCCGGGCCCGTCCCAACCCTGAAACGCCTTTCCCACCTCTGAACCCCGGACCTGGCCGGACGGCGGCGAATGAGACTACGACCGAGGCTGACAAAGATCATCGCCCTTGTCGGCGCGACGGGCGTCATCGGCTTGGGAACACGAGCGGCGCCGACGTCGACATGGGGGGCCTGCGGTCGAGCGGGGACCGGAGTGACGGTGGTTGACCGCGCCGCGACCGGGTGTATCGCACGCCGATCGTACGATCCCTGCACCTCCCCGGCTCCCGCTCTGCTCGTCGCGGTGGTCGGGTCAAGGGTGCCGGAGGGCATCGCGCAGCGACGGCGCAGCCGCCCTTGATGCGGCCGGCGCGGCGTGGACGATGTTGCGGCGAGGGAGCGGCAGACTCTGCCATTTCGGGCAAGGAGACCGCTAAGTTCGCAACATGACGGCGTCCCCGCCTACGCCCCCGCCTCGGCTCCCGACCGGCCTTCCCCCTGACGAATTGGCGACCCTGCTCCTTTCGTGGGTCGAAGCGGGCAACGAATACGCCCGGGAACGAAAGAGGCGATTCACCCGCCGATCGTCCACGTTACGCGTTGCAATTTTGACACTGTCCGCTGCATCCACCATCATTCTTGGACTACAGAATCTAGACTTCTGGAGCAGTGTCGGATTCACGTTGACGGCACTGGTCACCGTCACTAGCGCGGTCGAACCATTCTTTGCTTGGCGCTTCCGATGGGTTCTCATGGAGGAAGCGCAGTATGAGTTCTATCGGATCGCGGACGAACTCCGGTTCTTGGTTGCGGGAAGTGAGGCTGGAACCGTGCCACGCGACAGCATCGACCGGCTATACGATAATTACCAGATGGTATGGCAGCGGCTTAGTCAGCAGTGGCTCGAGCATCGACGACTCGCCGGCGGTGGGAGCTGACGCCGGCCGACAAGTGAGCGCGCTGACGTGCAACATGTGGATCACGGCACAGGTGCGGCGGCGGCTGCGGGCGCAAGTTCGGCGGCCATTGCCCGCAGCGGCTCCCGGAGCGCGACGACACCGCCGAGACCAAGTCCCGGGCCGGGCGCCGGGCCGTCGGGCTACCGGGCGAACCGGCCGAACTGGTCGAACTGCTGCGGGCGCATCGGACGGTGCAGGACCGCGAGCGGGACCAGGCCGGGCAGCTGTGGAGCGACGGCGGCTGGCTGTTCGCCACCCCGACCGGCGGCCCGACCAACCCGCGCGCCGACTACGACGAGTGGAAGCGGCTACCTAAGAAGGCCGGCGTGCGGGACGGCCGGCTGCACGATGCCCGGCACACCGCGGCCACTGTCCTGCTGCTGCTCGGCGTCCCGGAGCGCGCGGTCATGGGGATCGTGGGCTGGTCGCACACCGCGATGGCGGCGCGGTACCAGCACATCACCGAGCCCATCCAGCGCGACATCGCCACCCGCGTCGGCGGGCTCATCTGGCAGGACGGGGCCAACCGAGACTGAGACTAGGAACGAGACTGAACGACGAACGCCGGGTCGGTCCGTACGGACCTTCCCGGCGTTTCGCCTGTTCAGGCTGGCGGTAGCGGTGGGATTTGAACCCACGGAGGCTTGCACCTCACACGCTTTCGAGGCGTGCTCCTTCGGCCGCTCGGACACGCTACCGCCGACGAGCTTACAAGACGGTCACCGCGCCCCCGCACCCGGGACGAACCGCACGACCTGGGGATCGTGGTCGGAGGCCTGGTCGGCGAACTCGGCGTTGATGTGCACGATGTCGTAGCTCGGGTCGGTGACGGCGGGCGAGACGAGGACGTGGTCGAGGGCCTGGGAGTTGCCGTCGAAGACGTAGCCGTAGCGCTCCTCCGGCGGGAGGTCGTCGATCAGGGCGCGCAGGGCTCCGCCCGCGGTGAGGGTCTGCACGGCCGGGGAGAAGGCGTAGTCGTTGAGGTCGCCGAGGACGACGACCTCGGCCCGCTGGTCGACGGCGAGGAGGTCGTCGACGAAGCCGTGCAGGACCGCGGCCTGTCGGCCGCGCTGGTCCTCGGAGGTCCGCCGCGGGGGCTGGACCCGGCCGTGCAGGGGTTGGTCGCCGCCCTTGGAGGCGAAGTGGTTGGCGATGACGAAGACGGTCCTGCCGGCGAAGCCGAACTCGCCGACCAGGGGTTTGCGGGAGGCGTCCCAGGCGGGGTCGGTGGGGGCGACGCGGCCCGGGGAGATCGAGAGGGCGGCGCCGCCGGGCGCGGCGACGGGCTGCACCGCGGTGGTCGCGGTGGCGCCGGGGCGGTCGACGAACGAGACGCGGGCGGGGTCGAACAGGAACGCCACCCGGATGTTGCCGCCGGGCTGGCCGCCGTCGGCCAGGTTCTCGGGGTCGACCAGGCGGAAGTCGTAGCGCGGGCCGCCGGCGGTGGCGATGGCGTCGACGAACCGGCGCAGGGTGGCGTCGGCGGCCACGACGCCGTCGTCGGCGGGGCCGGAGTTGTCCTGGATCTCCTCCAGCGCCACGACGTCCGGGGCGCCCATGCTGGTGACGACGCCGGCGGCCAGGCGGGCGAACTTGGCCGGGTCGTCGCCGGCGAACAGGTTCTCCACGTTGTAGGTGCCCACCGACAGCTGGTCGGGCCGTGCGGGGGCGACGGTCTCGCGGGGGGAGCCGCCGGGGACGTGCTCGCCGAGGGTGCTGGCCTGCAGGACGTAGCCGCCGAAGCGGGTGTAGTCCAGCGGGCCCTCGGTGGTGCCGGCGAGCCGGTCGCCCACGTCGGCCGGCGGGAACGGCTGCTGGGCGAACGGGACCAGTGACTCGACCTTGAGCCGGGCGCCGTTGGGGTCGTCGTAGGAGGCGTAGAGGGTGCCGCCGCGGGCGGTGGGGTTGCGGGTGGGGTCGGTGCTCACCCACAGGCCGCCGAACTCGTCGGTCCGCCCGACGACGGCGGCGTCCTGGACGCGCACCACCATCCCCTCGCGGGACTCGTAGAAGTCCAGGGCGCTGGCCGTCGGGTCGAGGGGCTCGTCCTCGTTGTCGCCGTCGGTCGTCGTGGAGTAGGTGGTGGGCACGGTGCCGGGCGCCAGCACCTCGGCCGGCGGGAGCGGCTGGCCCGGCGCGGTGACGGTCCAGGTGGCGCCGGTCAGCTGGGTGATGGACTGGTTCGGGGTCGACGCCGGGGTCTCGCCCGACGCGGTCGGGCGGAACTCGGCGACCGTCCCGCTGACCTCGATCGCATCGCCGACGGCGACCGCCGGGGTGGTGGTGCCGGTGAAGACGAACAGGCCCTCGGACGTGGCGTCGTCGCCGTCCGGTGCGGGGTCGGCGAACCAGAAGCCGCGCGCGGAACCGAAGGCCCGCACGGCGGTGACGACGCCGGGCACTCCGGTCACGGCCTGACCGGCCAGCGGGGAGATCCGGGCGGCGCCCTGGATGTCGTGGATGCGGGGAGCGGCCGGCTGGGCCGACGCGGCGGCCGGGGCGGCGAGTGCGAGTGCGGTGGCCGCGGCGAGCGCGGCCAGGGGGAGTCGTGGGCTCACATGTCCTCCAGAGGGGGCCGGGCACCACCCGATACGAGTTACCCGACAGTAACCGTCACGTGGTGGCGCCTCGCGTTCCCCCAATTCGAGGGATGTGCCCGGGGCGCGGATCTGGGACCGTCCGCACGTGCTCCCCAGCCCCGCGGAAGGCTTCGCCGTCGTCAGCGTGCAGACCACCGGGCTCGACGCCCGCCGCGACCGGATCGTGCGGCTCGCGGTGGCCACCACCGACCCGGCCGGGCGGGTGCAGGACACCTGGTCGACGCTCGTCGACCCGGGGCGCGACCCCGGGCCGGTCGCCCTGCACGGCCTCACCTCCGACCGGCTGGCCGACGCGCCGGGCTTCGCCGAGGTCGAGGCCACCGCCGCCGGGATGCTGCGGGGGCGGGTGCTCGTCGCCCACGACGCCTCGTTCGGCTGGCGCGTGCTGGCGGCCGAGACCGCGCGGGCGTCCGGGGCGGTCCGGGTGAGCAGGCGGCTGTGCACCATGGCGCTGGCCCGCCGCCTGGAGCTCGACCTGCCCGACCTCACCCTCGCTTCGCTGGCCGCGCGCTGCGGCGCGCAGCAGCCCCGCCCGCACGACGCGGTGGCCGAGGTGCGCGCGCTCGTCGAGGTGCTGCACGCGCTGCTCCCGCAGGCCGACGAGCTGGGCGCGCAGCTGCCGCTGGCGGCCTGCGCCCCGGACGACCGGCGGGCCGACGGGCTCGCCCCCCGGGTGCGCTCGCCGTGGGCGGACCCCGGGCCGTGGCGCCCCGACCTGCCGCTCGTGCAGGGCGCCCGGTTCGCGGTCACCGGCCCCACCGGCACCCCGCGCCCGGAGCTCTACGACCGGGCGCTGGTCGCCGGGCTCGTCCCGATGAACTCGGTCAGCGGCCGCACCCGGCTCCTGATCAGCAACAACCCCTCCGCCACCACCGCCGACGCCCGGGCCGCCGCGGCCCACGGCATCCCGACGGTCACCGAGGGCGCGTTCCTGCGCCTGCTCGGCGACGTGCGCCCCGGCGTCCCGGCGAAGGCCGTCGCGGTCCCGGTCGCGGCGGGCCGCGGGGGGCCGCTGGCCGGCGTCCGCGTGCTGGTGCTGGGCGGCCCGCA
>NZ_JAHDTH010000121.1 GCF_018531445.1 Pseudonocardia lacus | reverse complement strand
AGGCGATCAAGGCGTTGCGTGATCACGTGTCGCAGGAGATCGGTCCGATCGCCAAGCCGCGCCAGATCATGGTGGTCGAGGAGTTGCCCAAGACCCGGTCCGGGAAGATCATGCGCCGGTTGTTGCGTGATGTCGCGGAGAACCGCGAGGTCGGTGACGTGACCACGCTGGCCGACTCCTCCGTCATGGACCTCATCTCCGCCGGCCTCGGTGACAATGGGCCGGCGGGCGAACCGTAGTGCCCCCGGGCACGCTGTTCCCCCTTTCAACGGCGAGAGGGACCGGATCCATGACGCTCACCGGCGGTCACCAGCAGGATGTGCTGGCCTTCTTCGACCAGATGATCGTCGAGGGGACCCGGTTGAACGCGCTGGTCACACGCTCGGCCGCGTACCTGGACTGCGCGGTCGGGATCCGGCTGACCGACGGGACCGGCGTCGCCAAGGACCCGGACGGCAGCGACCTGAGCTGCCTGACGCCGGCCGCCGCGCTCCGGGCGGCCGTCGTCGACGGGGGAGAGGCCTGGCTCGCCCGTCCCGACGGCCCGCGGGAGGGCGACGAGTTCGCGCTGCGGCGCTTCGTCGTCGCCGCTCGCGCGGTGTCGCGGAACTTCGACGTCGGCCCGGGCTCGGCGGCCCAGATCTCGCCGCTGGAGACCCTCGTCGAGGGCGCCGTCACCGGGGCGTCGGCCTCGGTGGCCCTGCGCAGGCTCAACCTGCGCGCCTCCGAGCCGATCCGGGTGGTGGTGGTGATCGGCGCGGAGGCGGACTTCGCCCGGTTCGTCCCGCACCTGGTGGCGATGAACCGGGTCGTCGCGCACGCCGGGTTCGACCGGCGCCACGTCGTGCTGGTGGCGATCGACAACGGGGCGCCGGTGCGGTTCGACGACGTGCCGACGGGCCTGCGCGTCGCGCAGAGCCGGACGTTCGAGGCCCAGCACATCCGCGACGCCTACCTCAGCGCCCGGATGGCCCTGCGGTTCGCGCTGGCCTCGCCGCGGGACAAGGGCCCCTACACCCCCATCGACGCCGTGTTCGCCAACGCCGAGAACGTCGGCTGCTTCGAGGTCCTCACCACGCTGCTCCCGGACTACGTGTCGGGCATCGACGACATCAAGGCGCTCGACCAGCTCGTCACCGAGCACGGCACCGACATCCTGCGGGTCCTGGAGGCCTACGCCGCGACCGAGTCGCTGCGCAAGGCCGCGGCGCAGCTGTTCATGCACCACAACTCGGTGTCCTACTGGGTCCGCAAGGCCGAACGCGTCCTGGGCTTCCAGACCGATGCGCCCTACCGGAGGGCCCGCCTGATGCTCGCGCTGTGCCTGCGGCGGTCCCGGGACAACTCGTTGGAGTTGTAGCAGGCCCCCCGCACTCACCCCTCTGCCCGGATCCCTGCGCAGAAAGTTGGCAATGGCAACCGAAGACCGTCCGGCCCGGCCGCGGATCGCGATCGCCGTGCTGGCGCTGTGCGGCATGGCCACCTCCCTGCAGTTCACGCTCGTCATCCCGGTCGTGCCGGAGATGCCGCGGCTGCTGTCGGTCTCCGTCGACGACGCCTCGTGGATCGTGACCGCGACGCTGCTGACCAGCGCGATCGCCACCCCCGTGCTGGCCCGCATGGCCGACATGTACGGCAAGCGGCGGATGCTGTGCCTGTCGCTGGCCGTGCTGACGATGGGGTCGGTCGTCGCCGCGGTCGGCGGCGGCTTCGTCGCGGTGCTCCTCGGCCGGGCGATGCAGGGTTTCGCGGCCGCGCTGATCCCCGTAGGCATCAGCCTGCTGCGCGACGCCCTGCCGCCCCAGCGCGTCGGCGCGGCGGTGGCGCTGATGAGCGCCACGCTGGGCACGGGCTCCGCGCTGGGCATGCCGCTCTCCGGGCTGCTCTACGGCCGGTTCGGCTGGGAGTCGCTGTTCTGGTTCTCCGCGGTCACCGGGGTGGTGCTGGTCGCGGCGGTGCTGATCGCGGTCCCCGAGTCGCCGCTGCGCGCACCCGGCCGGTTCGACGTCGTCGGCGCGCTGCTGCTCTCGGTCATCCTCACCGCCGCGCTGCTGGTCCTGTCGAAGGGGACCCGGTGGGGGTGGGGCAGCGGGCTGGTCGTCGGCCTGCTCGGCGTCGCCGCCGCGGGGCTGCTCGTCTGGGTGCCGCTGCAGCTGCGGGTGGCGCGGCCGATGGTGGACCTCCGCACGGCGGTGCAGCGCCCGGTGCTGCTGACCAACATCGCATCGGTCTTCGCGACCTTCGCCATGTTCGCGAACATGCTGGTGACCGTGCAGCAGGTGCAGGCCCCCGAGGCGACCGGGTACGGGTTCGGGCTCTCGGTCGTCGGGGCCGGCCTGGTCATGCTGCCGTCCGGACTCGCCATGGTCGCGCTGTCGCCGCTGTCGGGAGCGCTGCTCACCCGCTTCGGGGGCCGGCCGGTGCTGCTGCTGGGCTGCTCGGTGATGGCCGTCGCGTTCGTGTCCCGGGTGTTCCTCGACGGGAACCTGACCGCGATCGTCATCGGCGCGACCGCGGTCGGGGTCGGCACCGCGCTCGCCTTCGCGGCCATGCCGACCCTCATCATGGCGGCCGTGCCGGTCACCGAGACCGCGTCGGCGAACGGCATCAACTCGCTGGTCCGCTCCCTCGGCACCTCCGTGTGCAGCGCGCTCGTCGCCTTGATCGCGGTCAGCCTGCCGGTGTGGGTCGACGGAGCCTCGTTCCTCTCCCCGGCCGCCGTGCACCTGTGCTTCTGGGTGGCCGCCGGCAGCGCCGCGATCGCCGTCGTGGTCGGGGCGTTCGTCCCGGCCGTCGGGTACCGCGCGGGTGACCGGATCCGCTTGGTAGGCGATGACGCACGTCCGGTGACGCTGGCCTAATCAGTGGTATGAGTACTTGACACTCGCAGGTGCCGGTTCCTAGTCTCCCACCTCAATCGGTGCCGCCCAGACGCAACTACCCGCACCCTCCTGCATGTTCTTCGCGGACACGCCGCTGTCTGCGGCAGCTCGTGACGAGAGTGGGTACTGAGCGCGCCATCAGTGCGGAAGATGATACTACTCAATGAAGAGGGGCCTGATGGCTTTCGGAGAGCCCGTCGTCGCTCGCAACACCGCTGCGGAGTCGGCGAACGCGATCCACACGGAGCAGGCGCGCGAGTACGGGTTCCGCGGCGGGATCGTCCCCGGCGTGACGCTGTTCGGCTACGCCATGCGCGCCGTCGCGGACGAGTGGGGTGCGGGCTGGCTCGACGCCGGGGAGCTGGCCCTGCGCTTCCGCCGCCCGGTGTACGACGGCGAGGTGCTGCGGGTCGGCCCCACCGCTCCGCCCGACGGCGGGTCGGTGGAGGTGACCGTGGTAAACGCGGAGGGCGAGCGGTGCGCCGTGGGCAGCGCGCGGCGGGACACCGCCGCCGCGCCCGATCCGGCCGACTACCCGGTCGGGGTCGTGCCCGATGAGTTGCTGCCCGCGGAGCCGGACGTGCTCGGCAGCCTGGGGCCGCTGGCCGAGTACCGGCTCGAGACCTCCGCCGAGGCGGTCCGCGAGTACCAGGAATCCGTCGGCCAGCCCGGCGCGTACGCCGGGTCGGTGCCCCCGTCGCTGATCAGCACGGTGTCCGCGCGCATCCTCACGCTGCAGTACCGGTTCCCCGGCCCCCGCATCCACGTCCGGCTGCACACCCGGCTGTTCGGCCTGCGACCGATCGGCACGCCGTTGGTGGCCCGCGGCCGGCTGGTCGGGGTCCGCGAGCACAAGGGGAGCCACTACAGCCGGCTCGACCTGCTCGTGGTGGACGACGCCGAGCGGCCGGTCATGCACATCGACACCGAATCCATCTTCAGCCTCGGCCGTCCCGCCCGGACCTCGGCGTGACCGAGACCGGGGCGCTGTCCGGGCTGGCCGTCGTCGACCTGTCCGAGCGCATCGCCGGGCAGTTCGCCACCCGGCTGATGGCCGATCACGGGGCGGAGGTCGTGCTGGTGGAGCCCCCCGCCGGTTCGGCGCTGCGGGCCGCGGGCGGAGCGCTGTTCCGGCACCTCAACGCGGGCAAGCGGGCACGCGCGCTCGACGTGCACGAGGACGCGGGGTGGGCGGACCTCGTCGCGCTGTGCGCCGGGGCGGACGTCGTCGTCCTGGGCGATTCGGCGCTCGCCGACCGGATCGGCGCCGCCTGCCCCGGCACGCTCGTCGCGGTGGTCACCGACTTCGGGGCCACCGGCCCCTACCGGAGCTGGCTGGGCACCGAGCTCGTCCACCAGGCGCTGTCGGGCAGCATGTACATGAACGGGCTGGCCCACCGCGAGCCGCTGTACGGCGTCGGTGAGCGCACCTCCTACTCCGCCGGCCTGTGGCTCTACATCGGCGTCCTCGCCGCGCTGCACCGCCGGGAGGTGGACGGGACGCTGCCCGGCCCCGTCGAGGTGACGGTCCACGAGGCCGCGGCGGCGATGGAGCAGAACTTCTCCACGCAGTGGGCCTACAACGGCACCTTCCCGTGGCGTGGGGAGCGGGTGCGGACCAAGAGCCGGGCGCGCTGCCGGGGCGGCTGGATCAGCTACTTCGTCCAGCGCGGCCAGTGGCCGGTCTACTGCGCGATGCTGGGGGCACCCGACCTGGCGGACGACCCGCGTTTCCGGCAATGGCCCGACCTGGTGCGCAACTGGCGCGAGGCCGCGGACCTGCTCGCCGGACGGGCTCCCTCGGTCGATCTGGAGCAGGTGCTGCGGGTCGCGGCCGAGCACCGGCTGGTCCTCGCGCCGATGCTGGCGCCCAGCGACCTGCGCCGGGACGAGCACCTGCTGGTGCGGGAGTTCTGGCGCCGGGAACCGTCCCCGGACGGCCCGCGGCTCGCGCTCGGGCCGGTCTTCCGGATGTCGGCCACCCCCGCCGACCGCGACCGACCGGCGCCCGCCTTCGGCGAGCACGACGGCGAGCCGGAGTGGCCGGATCGGCCGGTCGCCCGGCCGGCAGCGTCCACCGGGCCGCCCCTGGTCGGCGTCGCGGTGCTGGACTTCACCAGCGCCTGGGCCGGGCCGATGGCCACCCGCATCCTCGCCTCGCTCGGCGCCGACGTCGTCAAGATCGAGGGCCCGGACCGGCCGGACGGTTGGCGCGGGGAGTGGCGGGAGCGCCCGAGCGCCACCGGCTACTACCCCGACCTCGAACCGGGTGAGCGGCCCTACGACCGCAACTGCTGGTTCAACTCGCAGAACCACGACAAGCGCTCGGTCGTGCTCGACCTGCGCCGCCCGGAGGGCGTCGACCTGGTCCGCGCGCTGCTGCCGCGGGTGGACGCCGTGATCGCGAACTTCAGCCCGGGCGTGCTGGACCGCCTCGGCCTGGGCTGGTCGGCGGCGAGCGCGCTCAACCCGCGGTTGGTGATGGTCGAGATGCCGGCGGCCGGCAACACCGGCCCGCGCTCGGGCCAACGCGGGCTGGGCCCGACGATGGAGGCCATGGCCGGCATCGCCGGCCTCATCGGCTACCCGGACGAGGGTCCGGTCGGCAGCGGCACGGCCTACCTCGACCCGATCGGGGCGCTGCACGGCGCCGCCGCCCTGCTCACCGCGCTGCTGCACCGCCGCCGCGGCGGCCCCGGGCAGTACGTGGAGGTCGCCCAGCAGGAGGCCGCCATGCACTGGATCGGCGAGATCGTGCTGGAGGCCGTCGAGACCGGCGTCGACCCCGTCCTACGCGGCAACGCCCGGGCCGACGCCTGCCCGCACGGGGCGTTCCGCACCGCGGGCGACGACGAGTGGGTCGCGGTCGCGGCCACCTCCGACGAGCAGTGGCAGGCGCTGTGCGCCGAGCTCGGCCTCGACGAGCTCGCCGCCGATCCGGAGCTCGCGGCGCTCGCCGGCCGGGTCGCGGCGCGGGACCGGGTCGAGGCGGGGCTGGCCGAGGCCGTGCGCGACGCCGACAAGCACGCACTGGCCGAGCGACTGCAGCGGGCCGGGGTACCGGCCGCGCCCGTGCAGAACGGCCGTGACCTGCACACCGACCCGCACCTGCGGGAGCGGGACTGGTTCGCCCGGCTGCACCACCCCCGGGCCGGCACGCACGACTACCCGGGTCTTCCCGTCCGCTTCGCCGGGCGGCGGTCCCGGCCGGCCCGCCCGTCGCCGACCTTCGGCCAGCACACGTCCGAGGTGCTGTCGGAGTACCTGGGCCTGGACCGCGAGGCGTTGGCCCGGCTGGCCGCCGACCGGGTGACCGCGACCGAACCGGGGCGCCGATGAGCGAGCTCGCGAGCGAATCGTCGACACCGTCCGAGACCCTGCTGGACGTCCGCAACCTGAGCCTGTACCTGGACACCCCCGACGGCGAGGTGCAGATCCTCGACGACGTCAGCTTCACCGTCGAGCGCTCCACGACCGTCGGGATGATCGGGGAGAGCGGCAGCGGCAAGTCGATGACCGCGCTGGCCGTGCTGGGGCTGCTGCCGCCGCGGGCCCGGGTCACCGGCGAGATCCGCTTCCGCGGCACCGACCTGCTGGCGATGTCGCGGGCCGAGCTGGCCCGGCTGCGCGGCACCGGGATCAGCATGATATTCCAGGAGCCGATGACCGCGCTGGACCCGGTGTTCACCATCGGCCAGCAGATCAGCCAGGTGCTGCGCAGCCACCGCAGGGTCTCCCGGCGCGAGGCCCGCGAGAAGACGATCGAGATGCTGGACGCCGTCGGCATCCCGGACCCGGCCCGGCGCTGCGGGGAGTACCCCCACCAGCTCTCCGGCGGCATGCGGCAGCGGGCGATGATCGCCATGGCGCTGATCGGCGAGCCCGAGCTGCTGATCGCCGACGAGCCGACCACGGCCGTCGACATCACCATCCAGGCCCAGCTGCTCGACCTGCTGGAGACGCTCGGCCGCGAGCGCGGCACATCGATCATGCTCATCTCGCACGACATCGGGGTGGTCGCCGAGCTGTGCCGGCGGGTGGTCGTGCTCTACGCGGGGCAGGTCGTGGAGGCCACGACCACCGACGCGCTGCTGGAGCGGCCCGGGCACCCCTACACGTCCGGGCTGATGTGGGCGGTACCCCGGCTGGGCACCCGTCGCCAGCGGCTGCACGCCATCCGCGGCCGGGTGCCGCAGCCCGACCAGCTACCGACCGGGTGCCGGTTCCGCCCGCGCTGCGACTTCGCCGTGCCCGGGTGCGCCCAGCCGATCGCACTCGCCGCGGTCGGGGGCGAGGGGCCCGAGCACGACGTCCGGTGCCGGCGGGCCGACGAGCTCGACCTGCCCGGCCTGGTCCACGACGGAGCGGAGGCGGACGCGGAGAACGCGCCCGCGGTGCAGGGGAGCGGCCCGTGACCACCGTGAGCACCGCGAAGGCCGGTACGGCGCCGAAGCAGTCGCCGCCCCTGCTCGAGGTCGACGACCTCGTCGTGCACTTCGAGGGCAGGCGCCGCCAACAGCCCGTCCGGGCGGTCGACGGGGTGTCGCTCACCATCGACCGCGCCGAGACCCTCGGGCTGATCGGCGAGTCGGGCTCGGGCAAGTCGACCATCGGCCGGGCCGTGCTCGGCCTGCTGCGTCCGAAGGCGGGCGCGGTCCGCTTCGAGGGCGAGGACCCGTGGACCGGGCCCGGCCGGCGCCGGCGCGAGCTCCGCCGCCGGATGCAGGTCGTCTTCCAGGACCCGCACGAGGCGCTCGATCCGCGGATGACCGTCGAGCAGAGCGTGGCCGAGCCGCTGCTGATGACCGGCGTGCGGCGACCGGAGCGGCTGGGTCGGGCGGCCGAGCTGCTGGAGCGGGTCGGGCTCGGCGACGCGCACCGGCACCGCCGCCCGCACGAGCTGTCCGGCGGCCAGAAGCAGCGGGTCAACATCGCCAGGGCGCTGGCCAGCGACCCCGACCTGATCGTCTGCGACGAGAGCGTGTCCGCGCTCGACGTGTCCATCCAGGCCGAGATCCTCAACCTGCTGGTCGATCTGCAGGACGAGCGCGGGCTGTCCTACCTGTTCATCTCCCACGACATCAGCGTCGTCGCGCACCTGTCGCACCGGGTGAGCGTGCTCTACCTGGGCATGGTCATGGAGTCCGGACCGGTCGGGGCGGTCGTGGACCGGCCGGCACACCCCTACACCCGGGCCCTGCTGGCCGCCCAGCCCCGAGCGCTGCCCAGCTACCTGCGCACCGAGCGGCGCGAGGTGCTGCGCGGCGACATCCCCAGCCCGGCCGCCCCGCCGTCGGGGTGCCGCTTCCGCACCCGCTGCCCCTTCGCCCGCGACCGCTGCGCGCAGGAGATCCCCGCCGTCCGGGAGCTCGAACCCGGACGGACCGTCGCCTGCCACTTCGCGGAGCAGCTGTGAACCACCCCATCCCCCGGACTACGTCGAATGGCAGGACACCGATGTCCCACCCCCCACTCCGCAGGCTCGTCACCGCGCTCGCGTGTCTGCTCCTGCTGGCCGGTCTCGCCGCCTGCGGCACCCGTGACGGCGGCGGCGCTGCTCCCGACGCCGCGGCCGGACCGCCGGTCGACGGCGGCATCCTGCGCGCGGTCACCGAGGGCGACCCGCGGCTCGACCCGCACCTCGGCACCCTGGGAACCGACCACTACGTGCTCTACCCGCTCTACGACCGGCTGGTCGAGTTCAACCCGAAGGACCTGACGGCGGTGCCCGGGCTGGCGTCGAAGTGGGAGTACACGACCCCGAACACCCTGGTGTTCACCCTCAACCAGGGCGTGACCTTCCACGACGGGACCCCGTTCGACGCCGAGGCGGTCAAGTTCAACATCGAGCGGGCGAAGAACGAGGAGAAGTCCTCGGTCAAGGCCGACCTCAAGAGCATCGACTCGGTGCAGGTGCTGGACGCGTCCACGGTGCAGCTCGACCTGAACCGGCCCGACACCGCGCTGCCGCTGGTGTTCAGCGACCGCGCCGGGATGATGGTCTCCCCGACCGCGGTGCGGAACGGGACCAACCTCGACGACAACCCCGTCGGTACCGGGCCGTTCCGGTTCGTCAGCCGGGTGCCGGGCGAGTCGCTCGAGTACGAGCGCTACCCGGCCTACTGGCGGCCGGGCCCGCACCTGGACGGCATCACGATCACCTTGCTGGACGACAGCCGCACCGCCACCAACGCGTTGGTGTCCGGCCAGCAGGACTTCATCATGCAGCTCGACGTGGCCGACAAGGCCCGTGTCGACAGCTCGGACGCCGCGCGCGTCGTCGTCGGGCCGTCGCTGTCGGTGGCCCGGTGCACCTTCCGGTTCGAGAAGGGCCCGTTCTCCGACGTCCGGGTCCGCCAGGCGGTCAACTACGGCATCGACCGCGAGGCCATCAACAAGGTCATCACCCAGGGCCTGGGTGAGCCGGCGCACGCGGCCGTGCCGTCGTCGCACTGGGCCTACCCCTCCGACGTGGTGCCCGTCTACACCCGCGACGTGGCCAAGGCCCGGCAGCTGGTCGCCGAGGCCGGCCACCCCGACGGGCTGACCATCGAAACCGTGGTGGTCACCTCCCAGGACGACCGCAGCATGGTCGAGGCCATGCAGGCCCAGCTGGCCGAGGCCGGCATCACGCTGAACGTCTCGGTGCTCGACGCCGCCGAGGCCCAGCCGGCGTTCCGCGAGCGCGGCGAGTTCGACATGTTCTGCATCGGCTGGTCGGGCCGGCCCGACCCGTACCAGACCTACGCCGCGCTCTACCCGTCCGCGTCGCCCTACGTCGTCGACTTCGACGAGCCCGCCGAGCTGCAGGGCGTGCTGGCCGAGACGGTCGCGGTGTCCGACATCGACCAGCGCAAGGCCGCCTTCGCGGCGCTGCAGGAGCTGGTGACCACGCAGAACGCGCTGGACTTCCACGTCGTCTTCCGGCCCACCGTGCAGGCGATGTCGACCAAGGTGGGTGGCTACGAGCAGAACATCTACGGCAAGCCGATCATCAACAACGTCTGGCTCGCGAAGTAGTCGGGGCGCTCATGGTCACCGCGTTGCGCCGCAAGCTGGTCTCGGTCCTGCTGACCCTGCTGTTCGCCTCGGTCATGGTCTTCGCGATCACCTACCTGGTGCCGGGCGACCCGGCGGTGGTGGTGGCCGGCGAGCAGGCCACGCCCGAGCAGATCGCCCTGGTGCGCAGCGAGCTCGGGCTCGACGACCCGATCGTCGAGCAGTACGGCCGGTTCATGTGGGGCGTGCTGCACGGCGACCTGGGCACGTCGTTGTTCACCCGGGAACCGGTGGTCGACATCGTGGCCCGCACGCTGCCGCGGACGATGGAACTGGTGGTGGCGGGGCTGGTGGTGGCGATCGCGGCCGGCATCCCGCTGGGGATCGCCGCGGCGATGCGCGCCCGCACCGCCGCCGACGGGGTGATCCGGGCCGTCTCCACGGCCGGGCTGGCCATCCCGAACTTCTGGTTCGGGCTGATCCTGGTGTCGATCTTCGCGCTGGACTGGGCGGTGCTGCCGGCCACCGGCTTCGTCAGCGTGTTCGACGACCCGGTGGAAGGGCTGGCCCACCAGGTGCTGCCGGCGCTGGCCATCGGGCTGACGGCGATGGCCGCCATCGCCCGGCAGACCCGCAGCGCGATGATCGAAGTGCTGTCCGCCGACTTCGTGCGCACCCAGCGGGCGATGGGCGTACCCGCGCGGGCGATCGTCTGGCAGCACGCGCTGAAGAACGCCTCCATCCCGGTCGTGACGATCATCGGGCTGGACATCAGCCGGCTGATCGGCGGCGCGGTGGTGGTGGAGACCGTGTTCGGCATCTCCGGGCTGGGTGGGGCGCTGGTCAGCGCGACGACGCAGCGCGACTTCCCCGTCGTGCAGGGCGTGATCCTGGTGGTGGTGTTCCTGGTGGTGATCGTCAACCTGCTGATCGACGTCCTCTACACCTGGCTCGACCCCCGCATCCAGGGGGTCTGATGGGAGCGAGCGCGATGCGCGAGGTACCGGTGCGGCGCCGCCGCGGGGCGGGTCGGGCGGGTGGCCGGGTGGCGCTGGGCTTCCTGGTGGTGCTGGGGGTGGCGACGCTGCTGGCCGGGTCGCTGGCCCCCTACGGCTACAACGACCAGGACTACGACGCGATCCTGCAGGGCATGTCCGGGACGCACCTGTTCGGCACCGACGACCTGGGTCGCGACGTGTTCAGCCGACTGCTCTACGGAGCCCAGGTGTCGCTGGGCTCGGCCGTCGTGGCGGTGGCGGTCGCGGTCGGGATCGGGGTGCCGGTCGGGTTGGTGTCCGGGTTCGTCGGGCGCCGGGTGGACGCCGTGGTCATGCGGGTGCTGGACACCCTGCTGGCCTTCCCGACGATCCTGCTCGCGATCACGATCACCGCGGTGCTCGGCACCGGCCTGCTCACCGCGATGGTCGCCGTCGGGATCGCGCTGATGCCGTCGTTCGCCCGGATGATGCGGGCCCAGGTGCTGGTCGTGCGCGACCGGCTCTACGTCGACGCCGCCCGCACCTTCGGGTTGCCCGGCTGGTGGATCGTGGCCCGCCACGTCGTGCCGAACTCGATCCAGCCGGTCATCGTGCTGACCGCGCACATGCTCGGCGCCGCGCTGCTCGTCGAGGCCTCGCTCAGCTTCCTCGGGCTGGGCACCCCGCCGCCGCAGCCCAGCTGGGGCGGGATGCTGCGGGAGGCGTCGCGGTTCCTCGACGGGCTGGCGCCGCAGATCATCGTGCCCGGCCTGGCCATCGCGCTCACCCTGCTGGCCATCAACGTCGTCGGCGACTGGCTGCGCGACCTGCTGGACCCGCGCGTGACCTCCCGCTCGCGCCGCCGGGCCGTGCCCGAGGCGACGACCGAGGCCGCCGCCGTGTGACCGTCAGGGACGGCGGGTCCAGCCGCGGTCGAGGAAGAACCGCATGACGTCGAGATGGCGGGCCATCTCGTGGCGGGCGCGCATCGGGTCGCGGGCGGCGACCGCGGCGACCAGCCGCTCGTGCGCCGCCCTGGCGTCCTCGCCCTCGGCGTGCGTGGGGTGGGAGTCCAGCCGCGTGGTCTGGAGCCTGGTGAGGACCGCGACGAACAGCTGCAGCGGGAGGTTGCCCGACAGCTCGCCGAGGAGCCGGTGCAGCTCGGGCTGGACGGTGTAGACCCGGTCGCCCGGGACGCCGTACTCGGCGCGCATCCCCGCGGTGAGCCTGGCCGCGTTCGGCTCGTCGAGACGCGCGGCGGCCAGTTCGACGGTGGCGAGCTCGACCGCGGCCCTGGCCTGCAGCAGCTGTTCGGGCTCGATGCGCAGGAAGTCGAGGTAGGCCACGACCGTGCCGACGACCCGGCTCGGGTCGGGTTCGCGCACGACCAGACCCCCGCCGACCCCGCGGCGCATCGCCGCGATCCCGTAGTACTCCAGCACCCGCACCGCTTCGCGGAAGGTGCCGCGGCTGATCTCCAGCGACGCGATCAGCGACGCCTCCGACCCGACCACGGTCCCGGACGGGCTGGCCGCCGCGCGGATCCGCTCGTTGATCATCCGAGCGGCGCGCTCGGGCACCTTGAGCTCGCCGTCGGTGCTGACCGTGACCGGGCCGTCGGGGGTGCCTTCGGCACTCTCATCGACGGCATCGAGCACCCGCAGCTCCACCTCGTCGAGGTCGCCGTCCAGCACCGCCGCCACCAGCGCGTCGGTGTGCGGCAGTCGACGCCCGGCCGCCGGCCGGGGCGTGACCTGCAGCAGCGCCGAGATGAAGATCGCCAGCGCCGGGTTGCCGCTGAGCCGGGCGATCGCGTGGTGCGGTCCGTCGCCGCCCCGGGCCCGGGTCAGTTCCGCCCGGGCGCCGTCGGGGTCCAGGCGGGTGCGTTCGACCGCGAGCCGGGCCGCCAGCACCTGCAGCGGGCGCCGCGCGGTGAGCACCGCTTCCCGCGGTACCGCGCTGAACTCGAAGAACGTCGCCATGGAGTCCACGACCGCTGCCGCGGCCGGCGCGTGCACCAGCAGGCCGCCGTTCGGACCGCGTCGCATGCGGGCGATCTGCTTGTGCTCGAGCAGGCGCGCCGCCTCGCGGAACGTGGCGCGGCTGACCCCGAAGCGGTTGGTCAGCTCGGTCTCCGAGCCGAGGGCTTGCCCGGCCGGCCAGCCCAGGCCGATGATCTCCTTCTCCAGCCGGTCGGCGATCACCGTGGCCAGTCGATCCACGTCAGCCTCTCGTCCGGTGGGCGCTCCCACCATACCGTCCCTGTTCCAGCACCGTCCCTGTTCAGCGGCTACGGAGCTCGGCGAAGCCGGACACCCGGTCTCGGCGGGGCGGGGCGTCGCGCGGGTTCTCGCTCGGCCGTGGACGGTCAGCCGTCGCAGGGCGCGCCGCGCAGCGACTGCGCGTTGCTGGCCTGTTGTTCCGGCCCGTCCGAGCCGTGGATCCGGATGCAGAGCGGGACGGTCTCCTCGATCAGCACGGTCGCGGCCCATTTCCGGCCGATCGGGATCGTCCTGGGCTCGCGGCCGATCGGGTCCAGCTCGATCTCGTAGTCGAGCTCGCCCGGGCCGGTCCAGCTCAGCTCGATCACGGAGCCGGAGTCGACCGGCGGTGCCAGCACGATCGGGTACTCGGAGGCCGGTGGCATGGCCGCCGGGGCCGCGATCGGGTCGCGTTCCCGGTCCGATCCGGTCCACGGGGCCAGGACGAGGACCGTGCCGAGCGCGGCGACGACGAGCACCGCCGCCGCGGCCGACCACACGAGCCACCGGCGTAGCCGCGGCGGGTCGACGTCGGCGTGGGGCGCAACACCGCCGACCGTCCTCGGCGCCCGGGTGACGACGGTCGACCTCTCGCGTGGGGCCGGCTCCTGGATGGCGCCCGCGCCGGCCGGCGCCCCGACCGGGTCCGCGTCCACCGGCCGGCCGGACGACTCCGCGGTCGACCGGACGGCTGACGCCAGTGCCGCGGCGAGCGCCCCGGCCGACGGGTACCGCTCCTGCGGCCGCTTGGCCAGCGACACGGCGACGACGGCGTCCAGCGCGGCGCGCAGCCCCGCATCGGCCACCGCGCCGCCGAGCCCGGGCACCGGCGCGCGCAGGTGCGCGGCGACGATCGCGCCCAGGCTGTCGCGGGGGAACGGGACCGACCCGGACAGGGCCTGGAACACCACGCAGCCCAGCGCGTAGACGTCCGAGGCGACGGTGGCCGGCTGCCCGTCGAACAGCTCGGGGGCCATGTAGTCGAGCGAGCCCATCAGCACGCCGGTCGCCGTGACCCGGTCTGCCGAGCCGGCCTGGCGGGTGAGCCCGAAGTCGGTGAGGTAGGCGTGCGGTCCGTCGGCCCCGGCGCCGACCAGCACGTTGCCCGGCTTGACGTCGCGGTGCACCAGGTCGTGGCGGTGGGCCGCGTCCAGCGCCCCACCCAGCTGGGTGAGCAGGGTGGCGACCAGCCCGGGGGACATCGGCCCCGACCGCGCGATCAGCTGCCCGAGGTCGGTCCCGTCGACGTGGTGCATCACCAGGAAGAGCAGCCCGTCCTCCTCGCCGGCCCGGTGGATCGGGATGACGTGCGGGTGGTGCACGGCGGCGGCCGTGCGGGCCTCGCGCTGGAAGCGGCGGCGGAAGCCGGGGTCGGCGGCCAGGTCCCCGGCGATGACCTTGACCGCGACGCGGCGGTCGAGCTCCGGGTCGAAGGCCCGGTGGACCACCCCCATCCCGCCGCGGCCCAGCACGCCCTCGATCCGCAGGCCCGCCACGGTGGAACCCGGGGGGAGCTCGATCACGCCGTGCATCCTCGCGGATCACCGGCGGCGCGCACCACCCGCGCGGCCACCGCTCACCGCACCCGGTCGACCGGCCCGCTACTGCTCGTCGGACGGCGCCTCGTCCCGGGTCGCCGTGGAGACCGGCCGGTTGCGCGGCCCACGCCGGAACCACCGCTTCACCAGCGGCACCAGCAGCGCCGCGGCGATCATGGTCAGGGTCACCGCCGACGCGTACCTGTCGATCATCAGGACGACGTCGACGGCCCGCTGGCCGAGGCCGTAGCCGAGGCCGGCGACCGTGCCGGTCATCAGCGCCGCGCCGACGAGGTCGAGGAGCAGGAAGGTCGCCAGCCGCATCCTCGCCCAGCCCGCCGCGGCGTACACCACCGCGGTGGGGATGCCGGGCAGGACGGCGATGACGACGGCGAGCCGGACGATCCACGGGTTCCGCCCGGTGGCCAGTGCCGCGTGCCGCTGGGCGCGCTCGCTGGTGGTGAAGATCCTGATGATGCCCGGCCCCCACTGCCGGCCGGCCCACCAGGCCAGCCAGTCGAACTTCACCATCCCGACGGCGCCCGCGACGACGACGAGCCACAGCGGGGCCTCGCCGATGCGGGCGAACGCCGCGCCGGCCCCGATCGCCACCGCGTCGCCGGTCAGGAACGCCAGCAGCACCGGCTGGTGGGCGATCAGGAACGGCGTGAGCGGCCTGATCGCCAACCCGAGCCCGACGACGCCGAGGATCGCGCCCATCAGGGCCAAGTCGACGCGGGTGACGGGCCCTTCCCACGGCAGGTAGCGCCGGAACCGGGCGGACGCCCGAGGGCGCTGCGGGGGTGTCGTGGGTGTCGTGGGTGTCGTGGGTGTCATCGACGGCTCCCGGAGCTGAACCGCCGCAGCCGCAGGCTGTTGGCGACGACGAACACCGAGGAGACCGCCATCGCCGCGCCGGCGATCATCGGGTTGAGCAGGCCGGTCGCGGCCAGCGGCAGGGCTGCGACGTTGTAGGCGAACGCCCAGAACAGGTTGCCCTTGATCGTGGCGAGCGTGCGGCGGGAGAGTCGGATGGCGTCGGCGGCGGCGCGCAGGTCGCCGCGGACGAGGGTGATGTCGCCGGCCTCGATGGCGACGTCGGTGCCGGTGCCCATGGCCAGGCCGAGGTCGGCCCGGGCGAGGGCGGCGGCGTCGTTGACGCCGTCACCGACCATGGCCACGACCTTGCCCTGCGCCTGCAAGCGCTCCACCACCTCCACCTTGTCGGCGGGCAGTACCTCGGCGATGACGGTGTCGGGGCCGGGGTCGATGCCGACCTGCGCGGCGACGGTGCGGGCGACCGCCGCGTTGTCGCCGGTGAGCAGCACGGGGGTCAGGCCGAGCGCGCGGAGCTGGGCGATCGCCTGCGCGGAGGTGGGCTTGACGGTGTCGGCGACCACGAGCACCGCGCGGGCCTCGCCGTCCCACGCCACGGCGACGGCGGTGCGGCCCTTCGCCTCCTCGTCGGCCTTGACCGCGGCGAGGTCGGGCGGCAGCGGCTGGCTCCACTGCTCGAGCAGGGCCTGCCGGCCGGCGAGCACGGCGTGCCCGTCGACGACGCCCTGCACGCCCAGGCCCTCGACGTTGCTGAACTCCTCCACGGGCGGCAGGTCGCCGAGCCGCTCGCGGGCACCGCGGGCGATGGCCGCGGCGATGGGGTGCTCGGAGGCGTCCTCGAGCGCCCCGGCCAGTCGCAGGGCCTCGTCGGCGCCCACACCGCCTGCGGTGTGCACGGCGACGAGGGCCATCCGCCCGGTGGTGACGGTGCCGGTCTTGTCGAGCACGACGGTGTCGACGCGGCGGGTGGACTCCAACACCTCCGGGCCCTTGATCAGGATGCCGAGCTGGGCGCCGCGGCCGGTGCCCACGAGCAGGGCGGTGGGTGTGGCGAGCCCGAGCGCGCACGGGCAGGCGATGATCAGCACGGCCACCGCGGCGGTGAACGCGGCGGCGGGGCCGGCTCCGGTGCCGAGCCAGAACGCGAGCGTGCCCGCGGCGAGCGCGATCACGATCGGCACGAACACCCCGGAGATCCGGTCGGCGAGGCGCTGCGCCTGCGCCTTGCCGCTCTGGGCGTCCTCGACCAGCGTGGCCATCCGCGCGAGCTGGGTGTCCGCGCCGACGCGGGTGGCGCGCACGACGAGCCGCCCGCCCGCGTTGACGGTCGCGCCGGTGACCGCGTCGCCGGGGCCCACCTCGACGGGCACGGACTCGCCGGTGAGCATGGAGGCGTCGACGGCGGACGAGCCGTCCTCGACCACGCCGTCGGTGGCGATCTTCTCCCCGGGCCGCACGACGAACCGGTCGCCGACGCCCAGCCGGGCGATGGGGACGCGGACCTCGGTGCCGTCGCGCAGCACGGCCACGTCCTTGGCGCCGAGTTCGAGCAGCGCGCGCAGCGCGGCGCCCGCCCGGCGCTTGGACCTCGCCTCGAAGTAGCGCCCGGCCAGGAGGAACGTGGTGACCCCGGCGGCGACCTCGAGGTAGATGTTGCCGGCGCCGTCGGAGGGGGCGATGGTCAGCTCGAAGGGGTGGGTCATGCCGGGGATGCCGGCGGTGCCGAGCAGCAGCGCCCACAGCGACCACGCGAAGGCCGCCAGCACGCCCATCGAGACCAGGGTGTCCATGGTGGCCGCGCCGTGGCGCAGGTTGGTCCAGGCGGCGCGGTGGAACGGCCACGCGCCCCAGGTGACGACCGGGGCGGCGAGGGTGAGTGAGATCCACTGCCAGTAGGTGAACTGCAGCGCGGGCGCCATGGCCATGGCGATCACCGGCACGGCGAGCGCGATGCTGGCCAGCAGCCGCTGGCGCAGCGGGCGCGTCGGGTCCGGCTCCTCGGCGGCGGTGTCGGTGTCGCTGTCGGTGTCGGTGTCGGTGTCGACAGTAGGGGGGTGGGGTATCTGGGCGGTGTAGCCGGCCGCCTCGACCTGCGCGACCAGCACCGCCGGGTCGATCCCGGCGGGCGCGGCGACGCGCGCCTTCTCGGTGGCGTAGTTGACGGTGGCGCTGACCCCGTCGAGCTTGTTCAGCTTGCGCTCGATGCGGTTGGCGCACGAGGCGCAGGTCATCCCGCCGATGGCGAGGTCGATCTCGGTGACGGCGGTCGGGTCGGTGGACCGGGTGTCGATGCTCATGTCGTCCTCCTCCCGTGGTCAGTGCCCGTGCGCCGGAGCGCCGGGTGAGTCGACGTGGCCGGCGTCCGTGCTGTCGGCCGTGTTGTCGGCCGGGGCGGCCGGAGCCGGCGGGGGAGCGCTGCCCGCGGTGGTGACGGTGAACTCCGCGGTGCGCACCACGCCGTCGTGCTGGAAGTCCAGGAACAGCCGGTAGGTGCCGGCGCTGGGGACCTCGGCGACGAACTCGACCGCCGGGCCGGCCGGTGTCACCCCGTCGTCGGGCGTGCCGTCGGGGTGGACGTGCAGGTAGGCGAGGTCGCCCTGGCGCAGCGCGACGAGGTGGCCGTAGGCGCCGAGGTAGGGCTGCAGATCGGTCACGGGCGCGCCGTTCCGGCTGACGGTGAGCGCGACCGGTGAGGCCTGCCCGGGGACGAGGTCGCCGGCCAGCTCCACGGTGTAGCCGTCGATCTGCGCGGTGCGGCTCTCGACCGGCACGACGGGCTGGTAGTCGCCGGCCGCGGAGAGGTCGACGCCGAGCGTGGTGGGCTCACCCCCGGTCGGGGCGAAGTCCGCGAAGGCGCGGTAGGACCCGGCGGCGGGCACCGCCAGCGGCACCGACCAGGTGCCGTCGGCGGCCATCTCCGGGTGCACGTGCTGGAAGCCGGTGGTGTCGCGGCGCACGACGATCAGGTGCATGCGCTTGTCGTGCGCGACGTCGAAGGCGGTGACCGGGGCGCCGTCGGGCCCGGTGATCCGGAAGGAGAAGGTGTCGGTGGTGCCCGTGGCGAGCGTCGGGTCGGGGGGCGCCAGGGTGTAGCCGCCCCTGCTCGACGCCAGCCCCGCGGGCAGTTCCGCGGTCTCCGCGACGGTGCCGCTGTGGGAGTCCCCGTGCCCGGCGGCCCCGGCGCCCGCGGGCGCCTCGCCGGACATTCCACCGTGGCCGCTGTCGGCGCTGGACGCCTCGGCGGTGGCGGTGGACAGGGGACCGACAGCGGTGCCGACGGCGTACGCCCCGGTGACGATCAGGGCGAGCGCCGCACCGTAGGCGGAGAGCTTCGCGATGGTGTTCATGTCACGTCCCGTCTGAGCGGGCCGCCCGCCGGGGACCGGCGGGCGGCCCGGGTGGTCAGCTCGCGAGTCGGTAGCCGGCCTCCTCGACCGCGACGCGCACCCGCGCCTGGTCGAGGGCCTGGTCGCTGGTCACGGTCACGGCGCCGGTGGGCAGGTCCACCACCACGCCGGTGACGCCGTCGATCTCGCTGATCTCCTCGGTGACCGAGGCGACGCAGTGCTCGCAGGTCATCCCGGTGACGGTGTAGGTGTTCTGGCTCATCGGGTCTCCTCCGGTGGTGCTGGCTCCCGGACGCGCCGGGGGCGGGTGCGGTCGTGGGGTGTCAGGACTTGACCAGGCGCGCGATGGCCGCACTGGCCTCGGCGACCTTCTGATCGGCGACGTCGCCGCCCTCCGCGACGGCGTCGGCGACGCAGTGGCGCAGGTGCTCGTCGAGCAGGCCGAGCGCGACGGCCTCCAGGGCCTTCGTCGCGGCCGAGACCTGGGTGAGCACGTCGATGCAGTACCGGTCGTCCTCGATCATCGCGGCGAGGCCGTGGACCTGGCCCTCGATGCGGCGCATCCGGGCGAGGTAGGCGTCCTTGTCCTGGGTGTAGCCGTTCATGGGTCCCTCCCTGTCGGGCGCCGCCAACATACCATAGGGGGGTATGGCATCAAGCCCGGGATATGCATCAAAACGCCTTGATGTATCGGAGGGTGGTGCGCTAGCGTCCCGTCATGGCACCGGTGCCGCCCGCCTTCGTGCGGCTGGCCGCCCACCCGCTGCGCTGGCAACTGCTGGCCGCGCTCGCCACGGGCGACCACCGCGTCCGCGAGCTGGCCGCCCGCGTCGAGCAGCCGCAGAACCTGGTGTCCTACCACCTGCGGCTCCTGCGCGACGCGCACCTCGTCCGCGCCACCCGCAGCAGCTTCGACGGCCGCGACAGCTACTACCACCTCGACCTGGACCGGTGCGCGGACGGGCTGTCGAGCAGCGGCGCGGCGCTGCACCCCGCCCTCGGCCCGGCCCCCGACCGCGCCGCGGGCCGGCCGGCGCGGCGTCCGGGCCGGGTCCCCGCGGTGCTGTTCGTCTGCACCGGCAACGGCAGCCGCTCACCCATCGCCGAGGCGCTGCTGCGCCACCGCGCGGGGGACGGGGTCGACGTCGTCAGCGCCGGCACCCGGCCCCGGCGGGCGCTGCACCCGCACACCGTCCGGGTGCTGCGCGAGTCGTGGGGCATCGACGTCTCCGGCCGCCGTCCGCGGCACCTGGACTCCCTCACCGGACGCGCGTTCGATCACATCATCACCCTGTGCGACCGGGCCCGCGAAGCCTGCCCCGAGTTCGTCGACCGCCCCCGGCGCGCGCACTGGAGCATCCCCGACCCGGCGGCGGTCGAGGGCACCGACGAGGTCGCGTACGCGGCCTTCCGGCGCACCGCGACCGACGTCGACGCCCGCGTCCGGCACCTGCTGCCCGTCCTCGCCGCCGACCGCCAGGAGGATCCGCCATGACCGGGACCGAAGAGCTCGCCAGCGTCCGCTACATCGTCGAGGACGTGCGGGCCTCGATCGACTTCTACACCACCCACCTCGGCTTCCAGGTGCGCCTCGACGCCGCCCCGGCGTTCGCCGACGTCGTCCGCGGCCGGCTGCGGCTGCTGCTGTCGGGGCCGACGAGCTCCGGCGCCCGCGCCACCCCGCCCGACGCCGCCACCGCCGGCCGCAACCGCATCCACCTCGTCGTCGACGACCTCGACGCCGCCATCGGCCCGTTGCGCGAGGCGGGGCTGCCGTTCCGCAGCGAGCTGGTCAGCGGCCCCGGTGGGCGGCAGATCCTGCTCGCCGACCCCGACGGCAACCTGGTCGAGCTGTTCCAGCCGGCCGCGCGGCCCCCAGGGGCGTGAGCCGAACCACCGGGTAGCCGGTTCGCGTCAGGTCGAGCAGGATCGTGCAAGGACCGGCGCGGATCGCCCTAACACTTCGCGGGCCGCTCGGAGTTGTGTGGGAGCCATGAGCAACCAGCAGTCCAGCGCACCGTCCGTCGCCGTCGTGACCGGCGCCAGCGCAGGCATCGGGCGCGCCGCGGCCGTCGCGATCGCCCGCCGCGGGTCCGGCGTGGTCGTCACCTACCGCTCCCGCCCCGAGGAGGCCAAGGCGACGGTCGCCGCGATCGACGGGATCGGCGGGCGGGCCCACGCCCTGCGCCTCGACGTCGGCGACAGCGCGACCTTTCCCGCGTTCCGCGCCGACCTCGCCGACGTGCTCGACCGGGAATGGGGCACCGGCTCGATCGGCGCACTGGTCAACAACGCCGGCTCCGGGGGCGGGCGGGCGTTCGAGGAGATGACCGAGGAGGCGTTCGACCAGTACTACCGCGTGCTGCTGCGCGGTCCCTACTTCCTGACCCAGACCCTGCTGCCGCTCGTCGCCGACGGCGGGGTGATCCTCAGCGTGTCCAGCAGCTCGGTGCGCCCCGGCGACACCGAGGCCGGCTACTCCGGGTACGCCGGTATGAAGGCCGGGCTCGTCGTCGCCAGCCGGTTCCTGGCCAAGGAGCTGAGCCCGCGCGGGATCCGCGTCAACACCATCGCCCCCGGACCGACCCGCACCCGCATCGGCGACGACGCCTTCGCCAGGTTCCCCGAGATCGCCGACGGCATCGCCGCGCGGACCGCGCTCGGTCGCCTCGGCGAGCCAGAGGACATCGGCGACGTGATCGCCTTCCTGGTCTCCGCCGAGGCCGCCTGGATCACCGGGCAGGACATCCAGGTCGCCGGGGGCTTCGCACTCTGACCCGCTCACGCACCGCGATCTCACTCGGGACCAGGCGCGAGGCCGGCGAGCACGACGGCGACCAGCCGGTGCACGCCGTCGTCGTCCGGCAGCCCGCCCGCGGCGTTCAGCGCGTGCAGGCAGTAGCCGGCGAGATCGTCGACCGGGACGTCCCGGCGCACGTCGCCGCGCCGTCCGGCCTCGTCGAGCAGTTGGCGCAGGAAGTCCACCAGGCGCCGGCGCGCCTGCCGGACGTGCTCGGTGTCGTGCAGCGCCGCGCCGAGGTCGGTGCCCCGCTGGTGGCGGACGCTGCGCGCGTAGGTGGTGAGGACCTCGACGAGGGCGCGGTGCGGGTCGGTGGTGCGGTCGCGCACCTGCGTCAGGCGCTGCAGATGCGCCTCGACGTGGTGCTCGTGCCACGCCGAGAGGACGGTCTCGACGTCGGGGAAGTGCTTGTAGAGCGTGGCCCGCCCGATGCCGACCCGCTCGGCGATCGCCGACATCGTCACCGCGGTCAGGCCGCGCTCGGCCACCAGTTCGGCGACGACGTCGACCGCTGCGGCGCGCACGGCCCGACGGTGTTCGTCGATCGTCTCGCTCCAGAGCCTGGGCACACCGCGAGCATACGTCCTGTCCGCAACTAGACGGAATGACTTCACCACGACACTCTGTATCGAAAAGCTGGTCTCGAGCGGAGGTGGTCATGGAGGAGTCGTCCGTGCGCGGGAGCGGTGGCGTTCCGCGTTGGGTGAAGGTCTCGGTCGCGGTGGGGGTCGCCGTACTCGTGCTGGTGGTCCTGGTGGTGCTGTTCGGCGTCGGCGGTGAGCACGGCCCGGGTCGGCACCAGGGCCTGTCGGGCCGGTCGGTTCCCGCGCTGGTCGACGGAGCCGCGGCGTGAGGGTCGCCCGACGCGGCGTGCGCAAGCTGGTGCTGCTCACCCACGTCACCAGCTCGGTGGGGTGGTCGGGCGCGGTGCTCGCGTTCGTCCCGCTCGCCGCGGCCGCCGTCGGCGCCACGGGCGGCGACCTGGCGCGCGGCGCCTACCTGGCGGCCGATCTGCTGGTCCGGTTCGTGATCGTGCCGCTGGCGTTGGCCGCCGTGCTGACCGGGGTGCTGTCCAGCCTGGTCAGCACCTGGGGCCTGGTGCGCCACTACTGGGTGATCGCCAAGCTGGTCCTCACCGTCGCGGCGACGGTCGTGCTGCTGATGCAGATCGAGCCCATCGGTGCGGCGGCGGTCCGGGCCGGCGCACCTGGCGGACCCCTGCCCGAGGCCGCCGGGCTCTCGATGCTCGTGCACGCGATCGGCGGCCTCGTGGTGCTGCTGGCCGTGACCGCGCTCGCGGTCTACAAGCCGCGCGGGACCACCCGCTTCGCCACGGGGTCCGCGGCCCGGCGGTAGGGCGGGTGCCCGTCCCCGCGCCGGCGCGGTCGTAGCCTGCGATCGTGCGATTCGGGGTGCTGGGGCCGCTGGCGGTGTGGACCGACCGCGGTGAGCCGGTGCCGATCCCCGGCCGCAAGGTACGGGCGCTGCTCGCCGACCTGCTGGTGCACGAGGGGCGGGCGGTGTCGGCGGACCGGCTGGTCGCCGACCTGTGGAGCGGGAGCGCGCCGGCCGACCCGACCGCGGCGCTGCACGTGCGGGTCTCGCAGCTGCGCCGAGCGCTGGCCGGGGCCGAGCCGGGCGCACGGGACCTGGTGGCCTCCCGGGCGCCCGGCTACGCGTTGCGCGCCGCGCCCGACGCGGTCGACGCCGCCCGGTTCGCCGACCTGGTGGGCCGCGCGCACGCCGCCGACCAGCCGCGGGTCAGGGCGCGCCTGCTCGGCGAGGCGCTCGCGCTGTGGCGGGGTGCGGCGCTGGCCGACTTCGCCGACGAGGAGTTCGCCGTCGCGCCGACGGCGCGCTGGGAGGAGCAGCGGCTGGTCGCCCTGGAGGCGCACGCGGAGGCCCGGCTGGAGCTGGGCGAGCACCACGAGCTGGTCGGCGAGCTCGGGGAGCACGTCGCGCGGCACCCGTTCCGGGAGCGGCTGCGGGCCGCGCACGTGCGGGCGCTGCACCGGGCGGGCCGGTCGGCGGAGGCCCTGGACAGCCTGCGCGACCTGCGGCAGCGGCTCGCCGACGAGCTCGGCATCGACCCCGGTCCGGAGCTGGCCGCGCTGCACCGGGCGGTGCTGGCCGCGGACCCCGCGGAGGCCGCACCGCGGACGACGGCGCGGGCCGTCACCAACCTGCCGGCGCCGGTGACCGAGCTGGTCGGCCGCGAGCCCGACGTCGAGCGGGTGCGCGAGCTGCTGGCCGCCGGCCGGCTGGTGACGATCACCGGACCGGGCGGGGTGGGCAAGACCAGCGTGGCGGTCGCCGTCGGCAGGACGCTGACCGACGCCCACCCCGACGGCGTCCGGCTGGTCGACCTCACCGGCTGGGACGGGTCGGGCGAGGCGGCCGAGCCGGTGCTGTCGGTGCTGGGCGTCGCCGACGACGCGCGGCCGGCCGACGAGCGGTTGGCCGCGGCCCTGCGGCAGCGGCGGGCGCTGCTGGTGCTGGACAACTGCGAGCACGTCGTCGAGCCGGTGGCCGGCCTGGTCGGGGCGCTGCTGGCCGCGGCGCCCGAGCTGCGGGTGCTGGCCACCTCCCGGGAGCCGTTGCGGCTGCGCGGCGAGGCCCGCTGGGAGCTGTCGCCGCTGGCGGTGCCCGACACCGACGACCCGGACCGGCTGGCCGCCTCGCCCGCGGTGCGGCTGTTCCTGGCCAGGGCGGGGCTGGCCCCGACACCGGAGGCGGTCGTCGGGGCCGCGGAGGTCTGCCGTCGGCTGGACGGCATCCCGCTGGCCATCGAACTGGCCGCCGCTCGGGTGCCCGCACTGGGCGTGCCCGTGCTGGCCGCCCGGCTGCGGGTGCCCCGGGCCCGCTTCGGCCTGCTCGGCACCGGGCCGCGCGACGCGCCCGCCCGCCAGCGCACGCTCACCGCGGTGATCGACTGGAGCTGGCGGCTGCTCTCCGGGCCGGAGCGGGCCGTCCTGCGCCGGCTGGCGGTGCCGGCCGGCGGCTGCTCACTGGCCGGTGCCGAGGCCGTCTGCGCCGGTGACGGCGTCGCCGCGGGCGAGGTGCTGGACCTGCTGGCCGCGCTGGTGGACCGCTCGCTGGTGGTGCGCGGCGGGGAGCCCCGGTTCCGGCTGCTGGAGTCGGTCGCGGAGTACTGCCTCGACCGGCTGCGGGAGGCGGGGGAGGAAGCCGCGGTGCGGCGCCGGCACGCCGAGCACCACCTGGCCGTGGCCGAGCGGGCCGAGGCCCGGCTGCGCGGCCCCGACCAGCGGGAATGCCTGTCGACATTGGATGCCGAGGCCGCCAACACGCGGGTGGCGCTGGACACCTTCGTCCGCGCCGGTGCGGCCGAGCAAGCGCTGCGGCTGGTCTGCGCGCTGTCCTGGTACTGGTTGCTGCGCGGGCGGCTGGGCGAGGCGCGGCGGGCGCTGGCCGCGGCGCTGGCCGTGCCGGGGGAGGTGGCGCCGGCCGTGCGCGGTGCGGCCCGG
>NZ_JAHDTH010000120.1 GCF_018531445.1 Pseudonocardia lacus | reverse complement strand
TTCGGCCGCCGCGGCCACCGTCTCGACCCGCTCGGCGGGAACGAGCGCGGCGGCCGGCGAGCCGGACAGCGCCGAGCGGTACCCGGCGGTGGCCGCCGATCCCAGCACGGCGATCCCGAGGGCCCCGCCCAGTTCGACGGCGGTCTCGGACAGCCCGGCCGCCGCTCCGGCCCGCTGCGCGGGCGCGCTGCCCAGCACCAGCGCGTTGGCCAGCGTGCCGACCACGCCCGCGCCGAAGGCCAGCGTCGTGTAGCCGGCGACGAAGGGCAGCAAGCCGGCTCCGGGTCGCAGCGCGGTCAGCACGGCGAAGCCGGCCGCGGCCACGAGCAGTCCGACGACCAGCAGGGCTCCCGGTCGCTCCCGGGCCGGGCCGGCCGCGCCCAGCGCCGCGCCGAGCCCGGTGCCCACCAGCGTCGGCAGCGCCCACAGCGCCGCCGCCAGCGGCGACAGGCCCAGCACCACCTGCAGGTAGGTGAACGCCAGCAGGCCGACACCGCAGGCGGCGAACGCGACCGCGGCGTTGGCGCCCACCGCCGCCGCGAGACCCGGGGCGCGCAGCAGTGCGACGTCCGCGAACGCGCTTCCCCGGCGCCGGGCGAACACCGCCCCCAGTGCCGCCGCGACCACGAGCGCCGCGACGACCCACGCGTCCGGCCCGTCGTGGACCACGCGCTTCACCGCGAACACCACGCCCAGCACCGCGCCGCCGGCCAGCACCGCGCCCACCACGTCGACCCCACCGGGGCGGGGGTGGCGCGACTCGGGCAGCACGAGCGGGCCGGCGACCAGCAGCACCGCCATGACCGGCACGTTGACCAGGAACGCCGCGCCCCACCAGAGGTGCTCCAGCAGCAGCCCGCCCAGCACCGGCCCGGCGACGGCGCCGCCGGTGAACGCCACCGTCCACGCCGCGACCGCGCGCCTGCGCGCGTCCGGCTCCTCGAACACGACCCGGACCAGCGAGAGCGTCGACGGGGCGAGCGTGGCGGCCGCGACGCCCAGCGCGACGCGGGCGGCGATGAACAGCGCGGGCGTCGGGGCCAGCGCCAGCGCCACCGACGCCGCGCCGAACAGGGCGGTCCCGGCCAGCAGCAGCCGCCTGCGCCCCACGGCGTCGCCCACCCCGCCCATCACGACGAGCAGCCCGGCGAGCACGAAGCCGTAGACGTCCATCATCCACAGCCACTCGGCGGCGCTCGGCGCGAGCGCGGCGGTGATCGCCGGGGCGGCGACGAACAGGATCGAGAGGTCCATCGACACGAGCAGGGCGGGCAGCACCAGCAGGGCGAGCGCGGCACGGGCGCGGCGGGGCGTCACGGATGTGATTGTACGTACGTACAAATCGGAAGCAAGGACGTACGTCCGTCCCATCGCTAGGCTCGCCCCGTGAGCCACCGCGAGGACCTGCTGGCCGGGGCCCGGCGCTGCCTGGTCGAGAAGGGCTACCGGCGCACGACCGCCCGCGACATCGCCACCGCCGCGGGCGCGCACCTGGCCTCGATCGGCTACCACTTCGGGTCCAAGGACAGCCTGATGGCCACGGCGGTGCTGGCGGCGACCGACGAGTGGGGCACCCGCCTGGAGCAGGCGGCCCGGGCGGCCGCCGCCGGCACCGACGACCCGGCCGAGCGCCTCGTCGCCCTGCTCGGCGAGCTGGTCGCCGCCGTCCCCGACGCCCACGAGCTGCACGTGGCGAGCGTCCAGGCCATCGGCGAGGCGCCGTTCGACGCCGAGCTGCGCGCGGCGCTGGCCGCGGGCATGGGCGAGGGCCGGGACGTGCTCGCCGGTCTGCTGCTCGGGCCGCACGCCGCCGACACCCCACCGGAGGTGGCGGCGGCGCTGGGCGCCGCGGCCCTGGCCCTGGTGACCGGGTTCGTCGTGCAGGCGCTCGTCGCGCCGGAGGCGCTCCCCGACGCGTCCGCCCTCGCCGCGGCGGTACGCCTGCTCACGAATGCAGCACGGCCCCCTTCGTGATCTTGTCCACGGCGTTGCGGGGGCCGTGCACGGCCAGCCCCACCAGGTCCAGCCCGGCCGCCGGCACGGCCCGGACGGCGGCCCGGTTCGCCTCGTCGTGCCCGGTGGCGAACAGCTCCGCGGTGAACACGGCCAGCGGCAGCCCTCGGCGCACCGCGCGCTCGTGCACCGCGGTGAGCACCTGCTTGTCGCCGGTGAGCACCAGCACCGGTTGGCGGAACATCGGCAGGTACCCGGTGTCGTCGGCGTCGGCGTACGGCTCGCCGATCAGCTCGTCGTTGGTGGCGATCCCCGAGGCGAGGAACGCGGTGACGTTGAGCCGCTGCCAGGTCTCCAGGTCGTCGCGGAGCACGACGGCGATCTTGGTGTCGAAGCGCACCGACCGAGTCTGGGCCCGCCCCGCCGGCCCGTTCTTGTACGTTCGGCGCATGCTCACCGCCGCGTCGCCGCAGGGCGCGGAGCTGCGGGCGTGGGCGCCGCGCGTGCCGGGGGTGACCGAGGTCTTCCACGCCCGGTTCACCGACCACGCCTACCCGGTCCACGCCCACGCGACCTGGACGCTGCTCGTCGTCGACGAGGGCGCGGTGCGCTACGACCTGGACCGCCGCGAGCACGGCGCCCTGCGCCCCGCGGTCACCCTGCTGCCCCCGCACGTCGCGCACACCGGGCGGGCCGCCACCCACCACGGCTTCCGCAAGCGCGTGGTCTACCTCGACGCCGAGGTGCTCACCCCCGACCTCACCGGCGCCGCGGTCGCCGGCCCCAGCCTGGTCGACCCGCTGCTGCGCGTGCGGGTCGACCAGCTGCACCGGGCGTTGGACCAGCCCGGCGCCGAGCTGGCGGCCGAGAGCAGGCTGGCCCTGATCGGCGACCGGATCCGCGCCCACCTGCGGGCCGCCCCCGATCCCACCGCGCCCCACGGGCTCGCCGACGACCTGCGCGACCTGCTCGACGCGCACCTGGTCGAGGGGATCACGCTGCGCGAGGCGGCCCGGACGCTGCACGCGCACCCGGCGAGCCTGGTGCGGCACTTCGGCAGCGCGTTCGGGCTGCCGCCGCACCGGTACCTGATCGGGCGGCGGGTGGAGGCGGCGCGACGGCGGTTGCTGGCCGGGGAGGCGGCGGCCGACGTGGCAGTGGCCGTCGGTTTCCACGACCAGGCCCACCTGCACCGGCACTTCACGCGGTTGGTGGGGGCCACGCCCGGGGCGTTCGTCCGGGCCGGGGGCGCGGTCGCATAAGTCGCTCGCGTCCGAGAATTTCCCGCCCGGCGCGGCGTAGCGTGGATCTCGTGCCCAGGCGTGATCGACGTTTCCGTTACGGCCCCTACGTCGAAGGCCCCGACCCGCTCGCCCCGCCGTTCGACCTGCGGTCGGCGATGGACGAGATCGGCCGCGACGTCATGGAGGGCGCCTCGCCGCGCAGCGCCATGCAGGAGCTGCTGCGGCGCGGTCTCGGCGACCGGCGCGGCCTCGACGAGCTGACCAGGGAGGTCTGGCAGCGGCGCAGCAGGCTGCAGCGCGACAACCGGCTCGACGGCACCCTGCAGGAGGTCCGGGAGCTGCTGCGGCGGGCCATGGACGCCGAGCGGGACGCGCTGGGGCGCGACGACTCCGACGACGCACGCTTCCGGGAGATGCAGCTCGACGCGCTGCCGTCGGACACCGGCGGCGCCGTGCGCGAGCTGGACTCCTACGACTGGCGCTCCTCCGACGCCCGCGAGGCCTACCAGGAGATCCGCGACCTGCTCGGCCGGGAGATGCTCGACCAGCGCTTCGCCGGGATGAAGCAGGCGATGCAGAACGCGACGCCCCAGGACGTCGAGCGCATCAAGGAGATGCTCGCCGACCTCAACCAGCTGCTCGCCGCGCACGCGCAGGGCCAGGACACGGCGCAGCGGTTCGACGAGTTCATGCGCCGCCACGGGGAGTTCTTCCCGGAGGGCCCGCGCAACACCGAGGAGCTCATCGACCTGCTGGCGCAGCGGTCGGCCGCCGCGCAGCGGATGCTCAACTCGATGAGCGCCGAGCAGCGCGCCGAGCTGATGGAGCTGGCCCAGCAGGCGTTCGGCGACCCGCAGCTGGCCCAGCAGCTGGCCCAGCTCGACTCCCAGCTGCAGGGCCTGCGCCCGGGGGAGGACTGGGACGGGCAGGGCCGCTTCCGCGGCGAGAACCCGATGGGCATGGGCGAGGCCACCCGGGCGATGGAGGAGCTGGGCCAGCTCGACGCGCTGGCCGAGCAGCTGTCCCAGAGCTACCCCGGTGCCCGGCTGGAGGACATCGACCTGGAGTCGCTGGGGCGCCACCTGGGCGACCAGGCGCGCGTGGACGCGCAGGCGCTGGCCGACCTGCAGCGCGAGCTGGAGCGCGAGGGCCTGTTCACCCGCGCGGCCGACGGGTCGCTGCAGCTCTCGCCCAAGGCGCTGCGCAGGCTCGGCGAGTCGGCGCTGCGCGACGTCGTCGACCGGATGGGCGCGCGGCGCGGGGAGCGCGACACCCGCCGCTCCGGCGCCGCGGGCGAGGTCACCGGGGCCACCCGGCCGTGGGCCTTCGGCGACACCGAGGCCTGGAACGTGCCCCGCACGATGCTCAACGCGCAGTTGCGCCGCGCCGGCGGCGACGCGCGCGCCCTCGACGTCACCGACGTGGAGATCGTCGAGACCGAGCAGCGCACCCGGGCCGTCGTCGCGCTGCTGGTCGACACCTCGTGGTCGATGGTGATGGACGGGCGGTGGGTGCCGATGAAGCGCACCGCGCTGGCCCTGCACCAGCTCATCTCGACCCGCTTCCGCGGCGACGACCTGAAGCTGATCACCTTCGGCCCGTACGCCAGGGAGGTGCAGCTCGGCGAGCTGATCGGGCTGGAGGGCACCTGGGAGAAGGGCACCAACCTGCACCACGCGCTGATCCTGGCCGGCCAGCACCTGCGCCGCCAGCCCGACGCGCAGCCGGTGGTGCTGGTCGTCACCGACGGCGAGCCGACCTCGCACCTGGAACCGGACGGCAGCATGTACTTCGACTGGCCGCCCAGCCGGGAGACGATCGCGGCCACCGTGGCCGAGCTCGACCGGCTGATGGCCGTGAAGCCGGCGGTGACGTTCTTCAAGCTCGGCGAGGACCCCCGGCTGGCCGCGTTCATCGACGACGTCGCCCGCCGCTGCGGAGGGCGGGTGGTCGCCCCGACGCTGGACGGGCTGGGTGCCGAGGTCGTGTCCGACTACCTGCGCACGCGACGCTGAGGTGACCGGCTCGTTGATCAGGTGACGTGATCGAGCGGTCCCGTCGGGGAGGTTCCCGACGGCGATCGGCCGCGTAGGTTGGAGCCATGCAGACCTGGGCATCCGTCGACGTCCCACGCCTGGCCGGAGGCGGTCCGCCGCTGCGCCTGCACGACACCTCCAGCGGCCGCGTCCGCCCGACCGCGCCCGGGTCCACCGCGCTGATGTACGTCTGCGGCATCACCCCCTACGACGCCACCCACCTCGGCCACGCCGCGACCTACCTGGCGTTCGACCTGGTCAACCGGGTGTGGCGCGACCTGGGCCACGACGTGCACTACGTGCAGAACGTCACCGACATCGACGACCCGCTCCTCGAGCGCGCCGCCCGCGACCAGGACGACTGGGTCGTGCTCGGGATGCGCGAGACGGCGCTGTTCCGCGAGGACATGGAGGCGCTGCGGGTGGTGCCGCCGCGGCACTACATCGGCGCGGTCGAGGCCATGGGCGAGATCACCGAGCTGGTCTCGAAGCTGCTGGCGGCGGGCGCGGCCTACCGGGTGGACGACCCGGAGTTCCCGGACGTCTACTTCGACTCCTCGGTCACCGGGCGCTTCGGCTACGAGTCGAACTACGACGAGCCCACGATGCTGCGGCTGGCCGCCGAGCGCGGCGGCGACCCGGACCGCCCCGGCAAGCGCCACCCGTCCGACCCGCTGCTGTGGCGGATGGCCCGCGAGGGCGAGCCGTCCTGGGACGGCAGTGCGGGATCCGGGGCGGGCGCCGGCGACCTCGGGCCCGGCCGGCCCGGCTGGCACGTGGAGTGCGCGGCGATCGCGCTCAACCGGCTCGGCCCGCAGATCGACGTCAACGGCGGCGGTTCCGACCTCATCTACCCCCACCACGAGTGCGGCGCCGCGCACGCCGAGGCGTTCACCGGCGTGCACCCGTTCGCCCGGCACTACACGCACAGCGGGATGATCGGGCTCGACGGGGAGAAGATGTCGAAGTCCCGCGGCAACCTGGTGTTCGTGTCCAAGCTGCGGGCCGAGGGCGTCGACCCGAACGCCGTGCGGCTGGCCCTGCTGGCCGGTCACTACCGCACCGACCGCCCCTGGACCGACGCCCTGCTCGCCGACGCGCAGGCCCGGCTGGCCCGCTGGCGGGATGCCGTCGCGCTGGGGGCCGGGCCCGACGCCGCCGACCTGGTCTCGCGGCTGCGCACCCACCTGGCCGACGACCTGGACACCCCGGCCGCGTTGGCCGCCGTCGACGGCTGGGCGGGCGAGGCGCTGGAGCGCCGCGGCCGCGACGGGCGGGCCCCCGGCCTGGTCCGCGACGCCGTCGACGCGTTGCTCGGGGTGGCGCTGCGCGGGTGACCGGCCGGTGATCAGCGTGGAGCTGGCGGCGCGGCTGCGCGCCGCCGGGCTGGCCTGGACCCCGGCGGCCGGCGACCGGTTCGTCATCGCCGGCCGGGGCATGGACGACGAGGTGTTCGTGGTCAGCGAGCTGACCATCGACGTGCACGAGGCCCCGACCGGGCGGCTGTTCCGGTTCAACGGCACCACGGAGTGGGCGCTGGACTCCGTCGAGCAGGAGGCCGTGGTCTGGCTGCCGCACGAGGGCCGGCTGCGCGAGGCGCTCGGCGCCCGCTTCCGCCGGCTGGAGCCGGTGGGCGACGGCTTCGCGGTGGTGATCGAGGACGCCGGAGGCGAGGAGCGCCACGTCGACGTCGACGCCGAGCGCGCCTACGCCCGCGCGCTGCTCGCGGTGCTCACCGGCTGAGCCGGCTGTCGGGGGGGTTGGACGAGAGTCGCGCTCGCACGGCCGGGTTGGACGAGAGTCGCGCTCGTGCACGGCGAGGCGCGCGCAGCGCCGCGCCACCTCGGCGGGAAGCCACCCGACGGAGTGGTACTGGCGCGCCACCTCGGCGGGACGAGCGCGGCTTTCGTCCAACTCGTTGCGGGCGTGGCTCGTGCGCGGGTGGGGAACCCCTACCGGTCCGCGGGCCGCCCCGCCACACCCCCGCGTGGCACGGCCAGGGGCACGAGCACGGCCAGCGCCGCGGCCGGCGCGAGGAACGCGGCCAGCGGGTCGACGTGGTAGATCGGGGTGAACAGCACCGGCGCCACCGACGAGCCGCCGAACCGCACCGCCTGCACGACGGAGGTCGCGCCGCCGGCGTTGGCCCGCCCGGCGCCCAGCACCATCGCGTTCGTGCCCACCAGGACCAGCTGGCCGGCCGGGCCGCCGAGGGCCCAGATCGCGGCGACCATCCAGACGGTCGGGGCCAGGCCCACCCCGGCCAGCACGAGCGTGCCCAGCGCGGCGCCCAGCAGGATCGTGCGCCGGGGGCCGATGCGGTCGACGCCGCGCCCGACCAGCGGGGCGCAGACGAGCCCGGCGACGCCGATCCCGGTCAGCACGAGCCCCCGGGCGCCCGCGTCGAGGCCGAAGCTGTCCTCGAGGCGCAGCGCGACCAGGAACGCCAGGCCGGCCATCCAGCCCCAGCCGACCGCGACCGCGATGCCGATGCGCAGCACCTCCGGGCGCAGCGCGGAGCGCAGCGTGGGGCGTCCGGGTTCGGTGGTGCCCGCGGCCGGGATGCCCACGACGGCCAGCCCGAGCGCGACCACGGCCACCCCGGCGAAGGCCAGCCGCCAGTCCAGCTCCGCGGCCAGCCCGCCGATCAGCGGCGCCGAGGTCTGCCCGGCGGACTGCAGGGAGCCGAACCAGCCCAGCGCCCGGCCCAGCCGCCCGGGGTCGGTGGCGGCCGCCAGCGCGGCCATCACCAGCGGCGTGGTGAACGAGTTGGCCGCGCCCTGCAGGGCGCGGGCCGCCAGGAACAGCTCCCAGGTCGGGGCGAGCAGGCAGGCCAGCGAGGCCACGGCGTAGACGACGTAGGCCACGACCACCGTGCGCCGGCGCCCCCACCGCGCCCCCCACGTGCCGGAGACCAGCATCAGGGCCGCGAACGGCAGCGAGTACGCCGTCACCGACACCGCCGCGTCCCCGGAGCCGACCCCGTAGGCGGCCCCGAGCTCGGGCAGCATGGCGACGGTGACCCCGCCGCCGAAGGGGCCGAGGTAGGCCCCGGCGTACAGACCGGCCCTGGCCGCCGCGCCCCCGGCCGGGCCGGCGGGCCCCGTGCGCTTCAGCTGCCGGAGCCGCCGGAGCCGCGCCGGCGCAGGTAGCGCTCGAAGTCGGCGGCGATGGCGTCGCCGTCGGCCTCGGGCAGCTCGTCACCGTCGGCCTCGGCCTGCTCCTCGAGCTGGCGCACGTACTCGCGCACCTCGTCGTCGGCCT
This sequence comes from Pseudonocardia lacus, assembly GCF_018531445.1. Lineage (GTDB taxonomy): Bacteria > Actinomycetota > Actinomycetes > Mycobacteriales > Pseudonocardiaceae > Pseudonocardia > Pseudonocardia lacus. Next base: position 16,881 of record NZ_JAHDTH010000120.1, on the reverse strand, counting down.
CGGCCATCTCCGAGACCGTGCGCTCCCACTCCTCGGCCTGCTCGGGCAGCCCGCCCAGCGGCACCTCGACGTCGAGGGTCTCCTCGACCCGGTGCAGCAGCGCCACGGCGGCCTTGGGCACCCTGGCCTGCGACACGTAGTGCGGCACCGCGGCCCAGAACGACAGCGCCGGGACGCCGGCCTCCACGCAGGCGTTCTGGAAGACCCCGACGATCCCGGTGGGCCCCTGGTAGGTCGAGGGCTCGACCTGCATCCGCTTGGCCGAGGCCTTGTCGTAGGAGATGCCGCTGACCGGGGTGGGCCGGGTGTGCGGGGTGTCGGTCAGCAGCGCGCCCAGCGTGATGACCTTCGTCACGCCCAGCTTCTCGACGTAGCCGAGCAGCTCCCGGCAGAAGCTGCGCCAGCGCAGGTTCGGCTCGATGCCGTTGACCAGCACGACGTGGCGCTCGGTGCCGGGGAGCGTGGCCACCGAGAGCCGGGTGGTCTGCCAGTCGATGCGGCGGGTGACGCCGTCGGCCGACCGCACGTGCGGTCGGGTCACCTGGAAGTCGTAGTACTCCTCGGGGTCGATGGAGGCGAGCGGGGTGGCGTCCCAGCTCAGCTCCAGGTGCTCCAGCGCCGTGCTCGCGGCCTCCCCGGCGTCGTTCCACCCCTCGAAGGCGGCGATCATCACCGGGTCGACGAGGCGCGGGAGCTCGTCCTCCGCTCCGGTGTCCCGCTGGCGGTCGGTCATCGCTCCAGCCTACGGCCGGGGGCCCCCGCGCGTCGGCTGCGTCCCCGGGGTGTCACACCGCGCCGCCCCGCCCGGGTGTCACTCCGCGCGGTCGCCCGCGCCCGCACTGCGGCGGCGACCGTGGCCGGCCCGACTATCGTGTCCGACGTGGTGACGGATCTCAGCGGCTCCCGCGTCGACAGCGCATTCCTGGACACCCTGGCCCGACGGGTGGTGGTCGCCGACGGAGCGATGGGCACCATGCTGCAGGACGCGGGCGATCGCGGCGACCTGGTGATGGACGACTTCCGGGGTCTCGAGGGCTGCAACGAGATCCTCAACGACTCCCGCCCGGACGTGGTGCGCTCGATCCACCGCGCCTACTTCGAGGCAGGTTCCGACGCGGTGGAGACCAACACCTTCGGCGCGAACCTGCCCAACCTGGCCGACTACGACATCGCCGACCGCATCTTCGAGCTCGCCGAGAAGGGCGCCCGGCTGGCCCGCGAGGTCGCCGACGAGATGTCCACCCCGGACCGCCCGCGCTTCGTGCTCGGCTCGGTCGGGCCCGGCACGAAGCTGCCGACGCTGGGCCACGCGAGCTTCGCCGCCCTGCGCGACGCCTACACCGAGTGCGGGCGCGGGCTGGTCGCCGGCGGCGCGGACGCGGTCGTGATCGAGACCTGCCAGGACCTGCTGCAGGTCAAGGCCGCCGTGCTGGGCGTGCAGCGGGCGATGCTCGTGGAGGGCAGGCGCATCCCGATCGTGGCCCAGGTGGCGGTGGAGACCACCGGCACGATGCTGCTGGGCTCGGAGATCGGCGCCGCGCTGACCGCGATCGAGCCGCTGGGCGTCGACCTCATCGGGCTGAACTGCTCCACCGGCCCGGAGGAGATGAGCGAGCACCTGCGCACGCTGTCCAAGCACGCGCGCATCCCGCTGTCGGTGATGCCCAACGCCGGGCTGCCGGTGCTGGGCCCCAACGGCGCGGAGTACCCGCTGGACCCCGACGGGCTGGCCCAGGCGCTGGCCGCGTTCGTGCGCGAGTACGGCACCCGGCTGGTCGGCGGCTGCTGCGGCTCCACCCCGGCGCACGTGCGGGCGATCGTCGAGGCGGTGGCCGAGGTCGAGCCGCTGGTCCGCAACCCGCGCCCGGAGCCCGGCCTGAGCTCGCTCTACGCCTCGGTGCCGTTCCGCCAGGACACCTCGGTGCTCATGGTGGGGGAGCGGACCAACGCCAACGGGTCGAAGAAGTTCCGCGAGGCGATGCTCGCCGAGAACTGGGAGGACTGCGTCGCGATCGCCCGCGAGCAGACCCGCGAGGGCGCGCACATGATCGACCTGTGCGTCGACTACGTCGGCCGCGACGGCGTCGCCGACATGGCCGAGCTGGCCGGGCGGCTGGCCACGGCGTCCACGCTGCCGGTGATGCTCGACTCCACCGAGCCCGAGGTGCTGCGCGCCGGGCTGGAGCGCCTGGGCGGGCGCTCGATCATCAACTCGGTGAACTACGAGGACGGCGACGGGCCGGGCTCGCGGTTCCAGCGGGCGATGGAGCTTGTGCGCGAGCACGGCTGCGCGGTCGTGGCGCTGACCATCGACGAGGAGGGCCAGGCACGCACCGCCGAGTGGAAGGTGCGGGTGGCCGACCGGCTCATCCGCGACCTGACCGGCAACCACGGCATGCACGTCGAGGACATCGTCGTCGACACCCTCACCTTCCCGATCACCACCGGACAGGAGGAGGTCCGCCGCGACGCGCTGGAGACCATCGAGGCGATCCGCGAGCTGAAGCGCCGCTACCCGTCGGTGCAGACGACGCTGGGTGTGTCCAACGTCTCGTTCGGCCTCAACGCCGCCGCGCGGCAGGTGCTGAACTCGGTGTTCCTGCACGAGTGCGTGAACGCCGGGTTGGACACCGCGATCGTGTCCGCGGCCAAGATCCTGCCGATGGCCAAGATCGACGACGAGCAGCGCTCGGTCGCGCTCGACCTGGTCTACGACCGCCGTCGCGAAGGTTACGACCCGCTCAACCGGTTCATGGAGCTGTTCGAGGGCGTCACGGCGTCCTCGGCCAAGGCCGGCCGGGCCGAGGAGCTGGCCGCGCTGCCGCTGTTCGAGCGGCTGGAGCGGCGGATCGTCGACGGCGAGCGCAACGGCCTGGAGGCCGACCTGGACCAGGCGCTGCGGTCCCGGCCCGCCCTGGAGATCATCAACGACACCCTGCTGGCGGGGATGAAGACCGTCGGCGAGCTGTTCGGCTCCGGGCAGATGCAGCTGCCGTTCGTGCTGGCCAGCGCGGAGGTCATGAAGGCGGCGGTGGCGTACCTCGAGCCGCACATGGAGAAGACCGACTCCGACGGCAAGGGCACGATCGTGCTGGCCACGGTCAAGGGCGACGTGCACGACATCGGCAAGAACCTGGTCGACATCATCCTGTCCAACAACGGCTACACCGTGGTCAACCTGGGCATCAAGCAGCCCATCTCGACGATCCTGTCGGCCGCCGAGGAGCACCGCGCGCACGCCGTGGGCATGTCCGGGCTGCTGGTCAAGTCCACGGTGATCATGAAGGAGAACCTGCAGGAGATGAACTCCCGCGGGGTCGCGGGCAAGCTCCCCGTGCTGCTCGGCGGCGCCGCGCTGACCCGCTCCTACGTGGAGAACGACCTGTCGGAGGTCTACCAGGGCCGGGTGTCCTACGCCCGCGACGCGTTCGAGGGCCTGCGGCTGATGGACGCCACGATGGCCCGCCGTCGCGGCGAGCTGCCCGAGGTCGACCCCGAGGAGGAGGCGAAGCGCGCGGAGCGCAAGGCCCGCCACGAGCGCTCGCAGCGGGTCGCGGCCAAGCGCAAGGCGGCCGAGGCCGAGGTGGCCGGGCCGGTGCCCGACCGCTCGGACGTCACCGTGGACAACCCGCTGCCCACCCCGCCGTTCTGGGGCACCCGGGTGGTCAAGGGCATCGGGCTGGCCGAGTACTCCGGCATGGTCGACGAGCGCGCCCTGTTCCTGGGCCAGTGGGGCCTGCGCGGCGCCAAGGGCGGGTCCGGGCCCTCCTACGAGGAGCTGGTGGAGACCGAGGGCCGCCCGCGGCTGCGCTACTGGCTCGACCGGCTCTCCACCGAGGGCGTGCTGGCGCACGCGGCGGTGGTCTACGGCTACTTCCCGGCGGTGTCCGAGGGCGACGCGCTGGTGGTCCTCGACCACGAGGGGGAGCCGTCGGCCGACTCGCCCGAGCGGTTCCGGCTGGAGTTCCCCCGCCAGCGCCGCGACCGCCACCTGTGCCTGGCCGACTTCTGGCGGCCCCGCGCGCTGGCCCGCGAGCGCCGCGAGATCGACGTGCTGCCGCTGCACCTGGTCACGATGGGCAACCCCATCGCCGACTACGCCAACGAGCTGTTCGCCAAGGACGCCTACCGCGACTACCTGGAGGTCCACGGCCTGGGCGTGCAGCTCACCGAGGCGCTGGCCGAGTACTGGCACCGGCGCATCCGCGAGGAGCTGGTGTTCCCGACCGCCGACGGGGTCACCGCCGTCGCCGCCGAGGACCCCGCCGACATCGAGGAGTTCTTCAAGCTCGGCTACCGGGGCGCGCGCTACTCGCTGGGCTACGGCGCCTGCCCCAACCTGGAGGACCGCACCAAGATCGTCGAGCTGCTGCAGCCCGGCCGGATCGGCGTCGAGCTGTCCGAGGAGCTGCAGCTGCACCCGGAGCAGTCGACCGACGCGATGGTCGCCCACCACCCGGAGGCGAAGTACTTCAATGCCGGCTGAGCCCGCTCGGGGCGTGGCCGACGCACCCGCCGCGGTCCTGTGGGACATGGACGGCACCCTGGTCGACTCCGAGAAGCTGTGGACGGTCTCCATCGCCGACACCGCGCGCCGGCTCGGCGGTGCGGTGTCCGCCCCGGCGCGCGCCGCCATGGTCGGCGGCGACATGGCCGCCACGCTGGACATCCTGTTCGACGACCTGGGCCTGCCCCGCGACCCCGAGCGGCAGGCCGAGGCGGCCAGCTGGATGACCGAGCGGACCGGCGAGCTGTTCGCCGAGGGGCTGGAGTGGCGGCCCGGGGCGCTGGAGGCGCTGCGCGCGGTGGCGGCGGCCGGTTGGCCGATGGCCCTGGTCACCAACACCCAGCGCGAGCTCACCGAGCCGGCGCTGGACGCCATCGGCCGGGAGTTCTTCCGGGTCAGCGTGTGCGGCGACGAGGTGGCCCGGGGCAAGCCCGCCCCGGACCCGTACCTGCGCGCCGCCGAGCTGCTCGGCGTGGACCCGGCGAGCTGCCTGGCCGTGGAGGACTCGGTGACCGGCGCGCAGGCCGCGCAGGACGCCGGCGCCGCGGTACTGGTCGTCCCGTGCGAGGTGGCGGTGCCCGTCGGGCCGCGCCGCGTGCAGCGCGCCGCGCTGAGCGGTCTGACCGCCGACGACCTCGCCGCCATCTACCGCGTCGCGGTGGCGCGTCCGGCGGCATGACCGGTGGGCCGACCGTTCGTCCCGGGCGGTGGCGCCGGTCCGGTGGCGCCGGCCGTCGCGTCGCCGGATCGGCCCCTCGCCGTGCCGTCCGGCGCTCCGGGGACGCCGGGCACAGCACCACGGCGAGCCGGTTGTGCGGTCGCGCACCGCACAATCGACACTGAGCACTGGAGGGGAGCCCCGCTGTGAAGACCTTCGACGGATTGTTCGCCGAGCTGACCGAGAAGGCGGCCACGCGGCCCGAGGGATCGGGCACGGTGCACGCGCTCGACGCGGGCATCCACGCCGCCGGCAAGAAGCTGCTGGAAGAGGCCGGGGAGGTGTGGCTGGCCGCCGAGCACGAGGCCGACGACGCGCTGGCCGAGGAGATCTCCCAGCTGCTCTACCGCATCCAGGTCGTGATGCTCAGCCGCAAGATCTCGCTGGAAGACGTGTACAAGTTCCTGTAGCACGATCGATGTGACCAGCGCGTCGCACCGATGGCGCGCACGCAGAACCGCACTACCGTCGGGTCCAGAAGTGGGACGTCCGGCACGACCGAGGAGAGCTCAATGCTCCGCATCGCCCTCCCCAACAAGGGGACACTGGCCGAGCCAGCCGCCACGATGATGCGCGAGGCGGGGTACCGGCAGCGGTCCGACAACCGCGACCTGAGCATGCTGGACGAGGAGAACGAGATCGAGTTCTTCTACCTGCGGCCCAAGGACATCGCGACCTACGTCGGATCGGGCGACCTGCACCTCGGGATCACCGGCGCCGACCTGATGGACGAGTCGGGCAGCCAGGTCAAGGGCGTGATCCAACTCGGTTTCGGCGCCTCGAAGTTCCGCTTCGCCGCGCCGAGCACCAGCGACGAGACCGAGTGGAAGCTGGAGGACCTGGAGGGCAAGAAGATCGCCACCTCCTACCCCCGGCTGGTCCGCGCGCACCTGGCCCGCAACCGGGTCCGCGCCGACATCATCAAGCTCGACGGCGCCGTGGAGATCTCGGTCCAGCTGGGCCTGGCCGACGCCATCGCCGACGTGGTGTCCTCCGGGCGCACCCTGCGCCAGCACGGCCTGCGCGCCTTCGGCGACCCGATCGCGGAGTCGCAGGCCACGCTCATCGAGCGCGAGCCCCGTCCCGACCGCGAGGAGACGGTCGAGACCAAGACGGCCAAGAACGTCTTCACCGAGCGGCTGCGCGGCGTGGTCTACGCCCGCCAGTACCTGATGATCGACTACGACTGCCCGGAGCGGGTGCTGGACCGGGCCAAGGCCATCGCCCCCGGCCTGCAGGCGCCGACCGTGTCGCCGCTGGCCGAGGAGGGCTGGGTCGCCGTGCGCACCATGGTCCGCCGGCAGCCGGCCAACCGGGTCATGGACGAGCTCGCCGCGCTGGGCGCCCGGGCCATCCTGTCCTCGGAGATCCGCTCCTGCCGCGCCGTCGAGGGGCCGATCGAGCCCACGCTCTGACCCCGGGGCCGGCACGGTCCGGCTCCGGGTTCAGCACCGGCTCAGCCCGAGTTCAGCCCGGTTCAGCTCTGCGCCGTGGCCGGGAACTCCTCGGTGCCGAGCACGCGCAGCAGGTCCATCCGCTCGGCGGAGTCGGCGTCGGCCGGGGTCAGCACCACCAGCTGCTGGCGCTGGTCGGGGGTGACGAGGGTCTCGCAGTCCATCAGCACGTTGCCCACCCGGGGGTGCACGAAGGTCTTGCGGTCGGTCCGCCGCACGGCCACCTCGTGCTCGGCCCAGAGCCGGGCGAACTCGGCGCTGGCGGCCCGCAGCCGCCGCACCAGCGCGGTGACGTCGGGGTCACCGGCGCGGCGGCCCGCGGTCGCGCGCAGATCGGCCACCAGCCGGCGGGCGTGCTCCGCGCGACCCTCCGGCAGGTGCACGACCTGGGCGGCGGGCTCGGTGAACCAGCGGTAGGCGATGTAGCGCCGGTCGCCGTCGAAGCGGGTCAGGTCGCCGGTCAACAGCAGCGAGTCGCGGTTCTGGGCCAGCACCTCGCCGAGGTCGGACAGGACCAGTGCCGCGGCGCCGACCAGGTCCAGCACGCGCAGCAGGCCGGCGCGGGCCAGCCGGGCCGCGCCCTCGGCGGGCGACGGCTGGTGGCCGGCCAGCCGGAACAGGTGGTCGCGCTCGTCGTCGGACAGGCGCAGCGCGCGGGCGAGCGCGCCGAGCAGCTGCGTGGAGGGCCGGCTGCTGCGGCCCTGTTCGAGCCGCACCACGTAGTCGACCGACACGCCGGCGAGCAGGGCGACCTCCTCGCGGCGCAGGCCGGCGGTCCGGCGCCGGGGACCGCCTGCGATGCCGACGTCGGTCGGGCGGATCGCCGCGCGGCGGCGGCGCAGGAAGTCGGCGAGCTGGGCGCGCTCCATGCGACCCATGCTCCCGCCGGCCGCCGCGCCGAGCCAGGGAGCGGCGCTCCCACGATCGACGCTCCGCTCCCGCGGCCCGCCGGGCGGGCGCACGGTGGGATCACCGACAACCGAGGAGCACACGATGAGGACACGCACCCTGGGCCGCACCGGACCGACCGTCTCCGCGCTGGGGCTCGGCGCGATGGGCATGTCGGGCGGCTACGGCGAGGCGGACCGCGACGAGAGCACCGCCACGGTCCGCGCCGCGCTCGACGCGGGCGTCACGCTGATCGACACCGGCGACTTCTACGCCATGGGCCACAACGAGCTGCTGCTGGCCGAGGCCCTGCGCGGCCGCGACCGCGACGACTACGTGCTCAGCGTCAAGTTCGGGATGCTGCGCGGTCCCGGCGCCGAGTTCGGCGGCCCCGACGGCCGCCCCGAAGCGGTGAAGAACTTCCTCGCGTACTCGCTGACCCGGCTGGGCGTCGAGCACGTCGACGTCTACCGCCCGGCCCGGCTGGACCCGGCCGTGCCGATCGAGGAGACGGTGGGCGCGATCGGCGAGATGGTCGACGCCGGGTACGTGCGCCACATCGGGCTGTCCGAGGTCGACGCCGCGACGGTCCGCCGGGCGCACGCCGAGCGCCCGGTCGCCGACCTGCAGATCGAGTACTCGCTGCTGTCCCGGGGCGTGGAGGCGCAGGTCCTGCCCGTGCTGCGGGAGCTGGGCATCGGCCTGACCGCGTACGGGGTCCTGAGCCGCGGCCTCCTCTCCGGGCACTGGACGGCCGGGCTCAGCCGCGGCCCCGGCGACCTGCGCGGCCACCACCCGCGCTTCGCCGAGGGCAACGTGCAGCACAACCTCGCGCTGGTGGCGGCGCTGGGCCGGGTCGCGGCGGCGAAGGGCTGCACGGTCGCCCAGCTGGCCATCGCCTGGGTGGCCGCCCAGGGCGATGACGTCGTCGACATCGTCCCGCTGGTCGGCGCCCGCACCCGGGAGCGGCTGGCCGAGGCGCTGCCGGCGACGGACCTGGTCCTCACCGCCGACGACCTGGCCGCGATCGAGGAGGCGGTGCCGGCGGGCGCGGCGCGGGGCGAGCGCTACCCGGCGGCGCACATGGCCGCACTCGGCGTGCGCGACTGAGACCGGCCGACCGGGCGGGCCCGACGCCGGCGGGGTGGGTCCGGCCCTACCGGGGCCGCACGACCAGGCTCTGCGCCGAGCGGCCCACCCGGCCGTGCTCGTCGAACAGCAGCGCAGAGACGGTGCCGGCGCCGGTGGGCCCGACGGTGGTGGCCGCGTCGACGGCCATCCACTCGCCCCGCGGCGGGCGGTCCAGGTGCAGCGTCAGGTCGGTGTTGACGAACAACCAGTCGCGCACGTCCAGCGGGGCGGCCACCCCGTTGGCCGAGTCGGCCACCACCGCGAGGCGCTGCAGCGGGCTGGGCTTCTCGCCCTCGACGAGGTCGACGCGCTGGCGGATCCAGGCGGTGCCCGGGCCCGGGTCGGTGAACCAGCCGCGCAGGAACCGCCACTCCACCGAGTCGACGAACCCGGGCAGCCAGCCGGTCATGGTCGGCGCGCCGGCCGCGACCGTGTCCGGCGGGGCGGGCGGATCGGCCTGGCCGACCTGCACCGCGGTCGTGTCGCCGGTGGCGGTGCGCCACGCGCGGGCGCGCAGCACCGCCCGGCCCCCGGCCACCATCTCGGCGGCCACCAGCTCGATGGCGCGCCCGGGGCGCTCGATCGTCGCGCTGACCCGGACCTCCCCGGCCGGCACCGGGCCCAGCACCTCCACGGTGAACCGGGCGACCTGGGTGTCCGGGCGCGGCCGGCACCGCTCGACCGCGCGGGCGAGCAGCGCCGAGGGCGGCCCGACGTGCTGGGCGTCGGCGAACCACGGCCCGGTGGTGGAGAACGTGGCGTGGAAGCGCTCGCCGTCGACCCCGTCGAGGGGCAGGTAGTAGGGCTGCAGCTCGGGCGCGTTCTCGGGCACGCGCCCGATCATGTCAGCCGGCGCGCCGGACCGGGATCTCCACCGGGACGCCCGCGGCGATGGTGGGCGCGTCGTCGGCCTGCGGCCAGCCCGGGTAGGGCGGTGGCGTGCCGTCCCACGCCGGGCACAGCGCCTTGTGGCTGCACCACTCGCACATGCGGCTGCGGTTGGGGCGGAAGTCGCCGTCGCGGCCGGCCAGCAGCACGGCGTCCCAGATGGCGTTGAGGGTGCCCTCGAAGCGGCGCAGCTCCTCCTCGTCGGGGCGGTAGGTCAGCGACTCGGTGTCGGCGAGGTAGAGCAGCCGCAGCTGGGCGGGCGCCGCGCCGCGCAGGTGCAGCAGGGCCAGCGCGTAGAACTTCATCTGGAACAGGGCGCGCGTCTCGCCGGAGGGCCGGGGCGCGGCGCCGGTCTTGTAGTCGATGACGCGCACCTCGCCGGTGGGCGCCACATCGAGGCGGTCGATGTAGCCGCGCAGCAGCAGCCCGGACTCCAGCTCGGTCTCCACCAGCAGCTCCCGGGCCTGCGGGTCGAGCCGGCGCGGGTCCTCCAGCCGGAAGTAGGCCTCCAGCAGCGGGCCGGCCGACTCCAGCCACGGGCCCAGCTCGGGGTCGTCGGGGCCGGTGAACAGCTGCTCGAGCAGTTCGGGCCAGGCCGCGCACAGCTCGGTCCACACGGGCCCGACCATCGCCAGCGCCGTGGCCGGCAGGCGCTCGGCGGCGGGCAGCTCGAAGAGCCGCTCCAGCACGGCGTGCACGAGGGTGCCGCGCACCTGGGGGCGGGAGGGCACCTCGGGGAGGCGGTCGATCGCCCGGAAGCGGTAGAGCAGCGGGCACTGCTTGAAGTCGCCGGCCCGCGACGGGGAGAGCGCCGGGCGGCGCCGTGCGGCGGGGGTCGGGGCGGCGGCCCCGGAGACCGGCGCCGACGGTGCCGGATCGAGTGCCGGATCGAGTGCCGGATCGAGTGCCGGATCGAGTGCCGGATCGAGTGCCGGACCGGCCGCCGAATGACCCACGGTGTCGCCCGGTGTCTCCGTCATGGACAGAGCGTAGGCGAGCGCACCGACAGTCCCGGGGCACCCCGGACCGGCCCGGCGCCCGGCGACCCGTACGTTGTGCGGGTGAAATCGTTGCGGGTCGTGCTCGTCGCGGCGGTGCTCGCCGTCGGGGTCGGCGCGTGCGGCGCGGACGCCGAGACCGAGATCGGCGAGGCGTTCAAGGGCTACCACACCGCCGTGCTGGCGCGGGACTTCCCGGCCGCGTGCGCGTACAACGCGCCGGAGGCGACCGCCAAGCTGCTGGCCAGCCTGGCCACCCAGGGCGTCAACGCCGCCACCTGCGAAGAGGCGTTCGCCGTCGTGTTCGAGCAGGGCGGCGCCGGCGAGACGGCCGACACCATCGCGCGCACCGCGAAGATCGACGACGTCGAGGTCGACGGCGACGAGGCGACCGTGAAGTGGACGGCCACCGTCGACGGCGAGTCGATGCCCACGACGTGGGGCATGCGCCGCGTCGACGGCGCCTGGAAGCTCGTCCTGACCAACTGAGCGCGCGCCGAACCGACCGAGCGCACGCTCCGACGCACGAACTGGGATCGATGTCCGACCTGCCCGCAGCCCCGCCCGTCCCCTCCTCCGCCCCGCAGGACGCGGTCCCCCCGGACGCCCCGGACCCGGACGCCGGCCCCGCCGCGCCGGTCGGTCCGGCCCGCGGCGGCGCGTTCCGCGCGGGCGACCGGGTCCAGCTCACCGACCCCAAGGGCCGCCACTACACGATCACGCTGCAGGCCGGCGCCGAGTACCACACCCACCGCGGCGGCCTGGCCCACGACGACCTGATCGGGCGCCCGGAGGGCAGCCTGGTCGTCTCCCCGGTCGGCACCCCCTACCTCGCGCTGCGGCCACGGCTGGCCGACTTCGTGCTGTCCATGCCGCGCGGCGCCCAGGTGATCTACCCGAAGGACGCCGCGCAGATCCTGATGTGGGGCGACGTGTTCCCGGGCGCCAGGGTGCTGGAGGCCGGGGCCGGCTCGGGCGCGCTGACCTGCTCGCTGCTGCAGGCGGTGGGGCCCACCGGCAGCGTGCTGTCCTACGAGGTCCGCCAGGACCACGCCGAGTACGCCGAGCGCAACGTCGTCGCCTTCCACGGCGAGCACCCGGCCAACTGGACCCTGCGCGTCGACGACCTGGCCGCCCACGACGGCGCCGCCGAGCCCGTCGACCGGGTCGTGCTGGACATGCTGGCGCCGTGGGAGCACCTGGGCACGGTCGCGCGGGCGCTCATCCCCGGTGGCGTGCTGGTCGGCTACGTCGCCACCACGACGCAGCTGTCGCGGCTGGTGGAGGACCTGCGCGAGCAGCGCTGCTGGACCGAGCCGCAGGCCTGGGAGTGCCTGGTGCGCCCGTGGCACGTCGTGGGCCTGGCGGTCCGGCCCGACCACCGCATGCAGGGCCACACGGCGTTCCTGGTGACCGCGCGCCGGCTGGCCGACGGCGTCGTCCCGCCGCGCCCGCAGCGGCGCCCGACGACGACGCGCTGACCGCTCCCGGGGTCGGGTGCCGCTGCTCGCGCCCCCTCCGTCCGGGCGCACGGAGGGGGTTCCGCGCGCGGCGCGCGGTGCATCCGGTGCGCGCGGACATAGGATGGGGGAGTGATCGGGGGATGCGCGGGGGACGGTGGATCGCGTCCCGCAGCCCGTCGCGGCCGCCCCTCACGCGGTGTCCGCGCCGGTGCGGGGCGGGTCGCTGAACCGGCCGCGCCGGGCCGCGATCACAGGTCGTCACCGTTACGGAGGCGGTTGGTGCCTGCGCGTCAAGCTTCCGTCAGGCTGAGTGATGGATCACCGGTTCGTCGCAGGGTCGTACCCGGGGTGGCCAGGTACCGTATGGAAACGGAACACGGAGGGAGGATGCCGTGAACCCCTACGACGGTCCCGGCAGGCGCGATAACGGTGACCCGGGGGACTTGAGTCCCGCCGAGGCCGCCGCGCAGATCCGCTTCCTGGAGGAGGAAGTGGCGCTGCTGCGCCGCAAGCTCACCGAATCGCCACGCCACGCCCGTGTTCTCGAACAGCGCCTCGCCGAGTCCGCCAGCCGGCTCGCCCAGCTCTCGGCGCGCAACGAGAAGCTCACCGAGACCCTCCGGGAGGCGCGCGGCCAGTTGGTCGCGCTCCGCGAGGAGGTCGATCGGCTGGCCCAACCGCCCAGCGGGTACGGGGTCTTCCTGGCCCGCTTCCCCGACGAGACGGTCGACGTCTTCACCTCCGGGCGGCGCATGCGCGTCGCGGTGTCCCCGGCGGTCGACACCTCCGAGCTGGCCAGCGGGCAGACCGTGCGGCTCAACGAGGCGCTCACCGTCGTCGAGGCGGGCGACTTCGAGCGCGTCGGCGAGGTCTGCGCCCTGCGCGAGGTCCTCTCCGACCCCACCGCCGACGGCCTGGCCGGTCGCGCGCTGGTGGTCGGGCACGCCGACGAGGAGCGCGTCGTCTGGCTGGCCGAGCCGCTGATCGCCGGCCCGGACAAGCCCGACGTCGTGCCGCTCAAGCCGGGCGACTCGCTGCTGGTCGACACCAAGGCCGGCTACGCCTACGAGCGCGTGCCCAAGGCCGAGGTCGAGGACCTGGTGCTGGAGGAGGTGCCCGACGTCGACTACGACGACATCGGTGGCCTGTTCCGCCAGATCGAGCAGATCCGCGACGCGGTCGAGCTGCCGTTCCTGCACGCGGAGCTGTTCCGCGAGTACGAGCTGCGCCCGCCCAAGGGCGTGCTGCTCTACGGCCCGCCCGGCTGCGGCAAGACGCTGATCGCCAAGGCGGTCGCGAACTCACTGGCCAAGAAGATCGCGGCGGTGCGCGGCGACGACCCCAACGAGGGCCGGGCGTTCTTCCTCAACATCAAGGGCCCCGAGCTGCTCAACAAGTTCGTCGGCGAGACCGAGCGCCACATCCGGCTGATCTTCCAGCGGGCCAGGGAGAAGGCCTCGGCCGGCACCCCGGTGATCGTGTTCTTCGACGAGATGGACTCGATCTTCCGCACCCGCGGGTCCGGCGTGTCCTCGGACGTGGAGACCACGATCGTGCCCCAGCTCCTCGCCGAGATCGACGGCGTGGAGGGCTTGGAGAACGTCATCGTGATCGGCGCGTCCAACCGCGAGGACATGATCGACCCGGCGATCCTGCGGCCGGGCCGGCTGGACGTGAAGATCAAGATCGAGCGCCCGGACGCCGAGGCGGCCCAGGACATCTTCTCCAAGTACCTGACCGACACCCTGCCCATCCACGCCGACGACATCGCCGAGTTCGCCGGCAACCGCAAGGCCTGCATCGACGCGATGATCCAGCGCGTGGTCGAGCGGATGTACGACGAGACCGAGGAGAACCGCTTCCTGGAGGTCACCTACGCCAACGGTGACAAGGAGACCCTGTACTTCAAGGACTTCAACTCCGGGGCGATGATCCAGAACATCGTCGACCGGTCCAAGAAGACGGCGATCAAGTCGGTGCTCGAGACCGGCCAGCCGGGGCTGCGCGTGCAGCACCTGCTGGACGCGATCGTCGACGAGTTCGCCGAGAACGAGGACCTGCCCAACACCACCAACCCGGACGACTGGGCGCGGATCTCGGGCAAGAAGGGCGAGCGGATCGTCTACATCCGCACGCTCGTCACCGGCAAGAACAACGAGGCCAGCCGGGCGATCGACACCGCGTCGAACACCGGCCAGTACCTCTGACGCACGTACTCCCGGCACACGGATCGATCGGACACCGGACCCTTCGGGGTCCGGTGTCCGATCCGTTCACGACCCCGGCGGGGCGCGGGTCCTAGCGTCGCCGCCATGACGATCGACGCTCAGCTCTCCGCGGTCGGGATCGTGGCCGCCGACATGGCCGCGACGCTGGCCTTCTACCGCCGCCTCGGCCTGGACATCCCGGCCGACGCCGACACCGCCCCGCACGCCGAGGTCACCCTCCCCGGGGGCCTGCGGCTGCTCTTCGACACCGAGGACACGGTCCGCTCGTTCCACCCGGGCTGGTCCCCGGTCGCCGGCGCCGGGCGCATCGGGCTGGCCTTCGCGGTGGCCGACGCCGCCGCCGTCGACGCCCTGTACGCCGACCTGGTCGGCGCCGGGTACCACGGCGAGCTGGCGCCCTTCGACGCGTTCTGGGGCCAGCGCTACGCCACGGTGCAGGACCCGGACGGCAACGGCGTCGACCTGTTCGCCCCGCTGCCCGGGTAGCGCCGGCCGGTCAGCAGCCCGCGAAGTGGTCGTCCCCGGCCCACCCGGTGTCGGCCCAGGCGGTGGCGGGGGCCGGGGTGAAGCCCGGGTACCGCCGGGCCAGCTCGTCGAGCAGCCAGACGGTGAACCGGGCGGCGCCCTGCGGGCAGGTGTGCACGCCGTCGGCGTTGCGGTCGGGCCTGCCGTCGCGCTCGCGCTGGTGGTCCGGGCCCCACACGGCCGCGGCGTCGAGCACGGCGGCCCGCCCCGACGACCCGGCCGCGACGGCGCGGGCCACGTCCGGGGCGCGGGCGAGGTCGGCCATGTGCGGGGCGTAGAAGTCGTCGGGCCGGATCGGGGGTGCGGTGACGAAGAGCAGGTCGGCGCCCGCCGCGGTGACCGCGCCCAGCAGCCGGTCGTAGGCGGCGCGCTGCTCGGCGCCGGTGCCCCAGTCGAAGGTGGAGAGCTGGTAGAGCACCAGCGACGGCGCGGCCTCGGCGATCCGACCGGGCAGCTGCGCCCACTGCTCCTCGGCGAACGGCCCGACGACGTTGCCGCCGCCCTCGGCGGCCAGCGAGCGGAACCGCACGCCGCCGGCCTCCATGGCGGCGGCCAGCGGCAGCGCCTCGCCGACGGCGATGGAGTCGCCGAGCAGGACCACCGTCGACAGCGCTGTCGCGGCCGGCTCGGTCGGTGCGCCTGGTCCGGCCGGTGCGACCGGTGGTGTGGAGCAGGAGGCCAGCAGCAGGAGCAACCCGGCGACGGCGAGGGATCTCGTCTTGTTCACGGTCCCGACGCTGCCGCGGCCGCGTCCCGGCCCCTCCGCGGTCGTGTCGCGGTCGTGTCGCAGACCCCCCTCCGCCGCCGTCCCGCCGGAGCGGGCCGTCCATGCTGGGGGGATGGCGGCGATCCTGCTGGTCGAGGACGATCCCCTGGTCCGGCGGGGGCTGCAGCTGGCGCTGTCGCGCCACGGCCACGACGTGCGCACTGCCGGGACGGGCGAGGCCGGGATCGCGGCGTTCGCCGCCGCCGCGCCCGACCTGGTGGTGCTCGACCTGATGCTGCCCGGCATCGACGGCCTGCAGGTCTGCCGGCGCATCCGGGCCGCGGGCGAGGTGCCGGTGATCGTGCTGACGGCGCGCTCGGACGACTTCGACGTCGTCGAGGGCCTGGCCGCGGGCGCGGACGACTACGTCGTCAAACCGGCCCGGCCCACCGTGCTGGACGCCCGGATCCGGGCGGTGCTGCGGCGCGCCACCGGCGTCGCCGACGGCGTGCGCGAGCACGGCGAGCTGCGCATCGACGCCGCGGCGCCCGCGGTGTCGCTGCGCGGCGAGCCGGTGGCGCTCACCCCGACCGAGCTGCGGCTGCTGCTGACCCTGTCCCGGGCCCCCGGCCGCGTGCTCAGCCGCCAGCAGCTGCTGGCGGAGGTGTGGCAGCACGACTACCTGGGCGACTCCCGGCTGGTGGACAACTGCGTGCAGCGGCTGCGCGCGAAGGTCGAGGCCGACCCGGCGTCCCCCCGCTACGTGCAGACCGTGCGCGGGTTCGGCTACCGGTTCGGGCCGGTATGACGCGGTGGTGGCCCGGCGGGCTGCGCGCCCGGCTGCTGGTGGCGTTCGTGCTGGTGACCGTGCTCGGGGCGGCCGCGGCGGCGTGGTCGAGCGCAGGGTCGGCCGGCGCCGCCCTGGTCGCCGCGGCCGAGCGCAGCCTCGCCGAGGGCGTCTCCGGCCGGATCGGCGCCGTCACCGCCGAGCTGGCGTACCCGCCCGACCAGGACGCGCTGGACCGGCTGCGCGCGGCGGTCGGCCCGGGGGCGCTGGTCACCTACCGGGACCTGCGCTCCGCGGACGGTCCCGGCACCGAGCTGCTCACCGGCGACCTGCGGGCCGCGGTGCGCACCGGCGACCGGCTGGTCACCCAGCGGGTCGTCGCCGGGGGGACGACCTGGCTGCTGGTCGGCACGCCGATCGCGGCCACCGCCCCGGACGGCGCCCGCGCGCCGTCCGGGATCGAGGTGTTCGCGGTGCGCGACCTCGTCGACGTCGAGCGGCAGGTCGACGCGCTCACCGCGGGCGCGGCCACCACCGCCGCGCTGGCGCTGCCGCCCGCGGTGCTGCTGGCGCTGGCCGCCGCGCGCG
>NZ_JAHDTH010000119.1 GCF_018531445.1 Pseudonocardia lacus | reverse complement strand
GGCCCGCCGCAGCCCACCAGCGCGGTGAGCAGCAGCGGGCCGACCAGCCCCGCGGCCGTGCGGTTCAGCGGTCCGCGCCGGCGCGCCGGGCGCGCAGCGCCACCGCCGCGCCGCCGGCCAGCGCGACCAGACCCCCACCGACCAGCAGCGCCGGGACCTCCGGCGCCGAGGGCGCCCCGGACGGCGCACCCGACGGGACGCCGGAGGGGGAGCTGTGCAGCCCGTCCACGACGACCACGACCAGGTCGAGGTCGCCCGCCTCCAGCGAGCCGATGGCGTGCACGAAGGTGGCGGTGCCCTCGGCCAGGTCGACGTCGGCCGGGCCGATCACCGGCTCGGTGGTGCCGGCTGCCGCGACCGCGGCCGACACGGTGCCGGCCGGCACCTCCATGGCCTCCTGGTCCGGGTTGGCCAGGCCGCTGACCACGGCCTGCCCGCCGGCCAGCACGTCCACCGCGGGCGCGGCCGCGGTGCGCCGGACGACCAGCCGGGCCTGCCCGGCGGGCACCGCGGACAGGTCGTCGACGAACGGGGTGACGGTGGGCTCGCCGTCCTCGCTCAGGTGCGCGACCAGCGTGACCGCGCCGCCGCCGGGCACGTCGGCGGTCGCCGACAGCAGCGGCGTGCCGGACCCGTCGGCGGCGTCGGCCGGGAAGATGGCGACCTCGCGGTCGCCGGCCGGCAGGTCGACCGGGCCCTGGTCGGTGCCCGGCTGGAAGTCGTCCAGGGCGCGCTCCCCGTCGACGTAGACGTCGACGGGGGTGTCCGGGATGCCGTGGACCACCCGGACCTGCCCGGTCTCCTGGGCCGATGCGAGCGGAGCGGTGGCCAGGACGAGGGCGCAGGCGGCGAGCCCGCCGCCGAGCGCGGTGGTGAGGCGACGCATCGTTCCTCCGGAACGTGGGTGGGGAGAACCTTCACCCCGCCCTACCGACGCGCCCCCGATCCGGATGCACCCGATTCGGGTGGCCCGGAGCACAGTCGATGTGAACCAGATCGTCAACAATGTTGTGGACGAAACGCGTCCGGCGTGTTTGGCTGGTGCGGTCCACGTGGCGACGACGGCGTCCCGACCTGGTGGGGCACGCGTCGGCCGCGCGACCGCGACCGACGGAAGGATCCGCCGATGGCCCCGGGCATCGCTCTCACCGACGAGATCGTGCGGCGCGTCAACAGCGCCCTCGCCGAGCGCAGGCCGCTCGCGGTCACCTACGTCGACCAGGACGGCCGCCCCCACCTCTCGCTGCGCGGCTCGACCCACGTGCACGCCCCCGACCAGCTCGCGCTCTGGGTGCGCCGGGCCGGGACCGGCCTCGCCGGGGCCATCGCGTCCAACCCGGCGCTGGCGCTGCTCTACCGCGACGCGGACACCCGCACGACCTACGTCTTCGCCGGGCGGGCCCGGGTCGTCGACGACGAGGACGTCCGGGACGCGGTGTTCCGCGCGAGCCCGGCGGTCGAGCGCGACCACGACCCCGAGCGGGCCGGCGTCGCGGTGCTGGTCGACCTCGACTCCGTCACCGGCGGCACCGTGGGCGGCACCCAGGTCTCCATGGCCCGCGCGTAGCGCGAGCGCCACCCGACCCACGATCGCGCGACAGGCGGGAGAACGCGGTGCACCAGGACGAACTGGCCCGGGCCCAGGAGCTGCTCGGGATCGTCACCGGCAGCTGGATGGCCCAGGCGGCCCGCGTCGCCGCCGAGCTCGACCTGGCCGACCTGCTGGCCGACGGCCCGCGGACGGCCGCGGACCTGGCCACCGCGACCGGGGCGCACGAGCCGTCGCTGCGCAGGCTGCTGCGGGCGCTGGTCACGATCGGGGTCTGCACCGAGCTGGACGGCGACCGGTTCGCCGTGACCCCCACCGGCCGGCTGCTGGGCAGCGGCGCCGAGGGTTCGGTGCGGTCCTGGACCATCTACTGGGGCCGCTACCTGTGGGACGAGTGGGCCCAACTGCTGCACAGCGTGACCACCGGCCGCGGCGGCCGGGAGGTCGTGACCGGCGCGGCGCACTTCGAGGGGCTGGGCGACGATCCCGAGCGCGCGGCCGTGTTCAACGCGGCCATGGCCGACATGACCCGGCTGAGCAGCCGGAGCATCGTCACCGGCTACGACTTCTCCCGCTTCGCCCGCGTCGTCGACGTCGGCGGCGGGTACGGCGAGCTGATCGGCGCCGTGCTCGCGGCCGCCCCGGCGGCCACCGGCGTGCTGTTCGACCTGCCGCACGCCCTCGCGGACGCCCGGGCGCACCTGGACAAGGCCGGCGTCGGCGACCGCTGCGAGGTGGTCGCCGGCAGCTTCTTCGAGCGGGTCCCCGCGGGCGCCGACGCCTACGTGCTCAAGAACGTGCTGCACGACTGGGACGACGCGGACTCCGGGCGCATCCTGGCCACCTGCCGCGCGGCGATGGCGCCGGGGTCGCGGCTGCTGGTCGTCGAGCGGTTGATGCCCGAGCGGATGGAGCCGGTCGAGAGCCACCGCTCGTTCGCCCGCAGCGACCTGACGATGATGGTCGCCCACGCCGCCCAGGAGCGCACCCTGGCCGACTTCGACCGCCTGCTGCGCGCGGCCGGGCTGCGGGTCGACGCCGTCACCGAGCTGCCGACCGGGCTGCACATCGTCGAGGCGGGGGTCGCCGCCGGGTCGTGACGCCCCGCCGGCAACCGATCATGCCGCGGGGCCACGCGGCAGAATGGCGGCGTGGGCGGCGCGCGGTGAGCGGTTCGACGGTCCGGACGGGGTGGGGGACCGCCGTGCGCCTCGCGCTCGGCGCGGCCTGCCTGCTGGTGCCGGCGTGGGTGGCGCTGAGCCGCTGGTCCACCACGGTCGCCGGGCACCCGGCGTACCCGGTGCTGCTCGCGGTGCTGGTCGTGGTGGGTGCGGTCCTGCTGGTCCGCGCCCGGCGCTCCCGATCCGCCGGCAGGTGGGCGACCGTGCGGCGGGTCGTCGGCGCGGTGGTGCTGGTCGCGATCCTCGGCTACGCGGGATGGCTGCGCCCGTTCGCCGCCGAGGCGGTGGCGGTCGAGGCCACCGCGTCCTCGTCGACCGTCGAGGTCGTCGACGGCGCGACGACGTGGGAGCTGCGGCCGCGTGGCGGGTCGGGGGAGGTCGGGGTCGCGTTCTTCCCGGGCGCCCTGGTCGACCCACGGGCCTACCTGGCCCTGCTGCGCCCGCTGGCCGAGCGGGGGTACCTCGTCGTCGTCATCAAGCCGCCGTTCGGCGTGGCCCTGCTGACCACCGCGGACGCGGCACTGGACGCGCATCCCGAGATCGCCCGGTGGGCGGTGGGCGGGCACTCGCTCGGGGGCGTCGCCGCCGCCACCCAGGCCGCGTCCGGCGATCAGCGCGTGCGGGGCGTCTTCTTCTGGGCCTCCTACCCGAACCGCGACCTCTCCGGCGCACCGCTCGCCGCGGCGTCCGTCACCGGCGACCGGGACACCGTGATCAACGGGGCCAGGGCCGACGAGGCCCGCGCGCAGCTCCCGCCCGGCACCGCGTTCGTCGTGGTGCCCGGCGCGGTGCACGCGTACTTCGGCGACTACGGGCCGCAACCCGGCGACGGGGAGCCCGCCGCGAGCCGGGCCGACGCGCAACGGCAGATCGTGGCGGCCACGGAGGGCTTCCTGGCCGGGCTGTGAGCGGCGGTGCCGCGACGGGATCGTCCGCCGTCACCCGATGGGTGCGCGTGGGTCGACCTCGGTTGCGGCGCCGAGGCCGCTGCCCGAGTTTTGTCCGGTGCGCACCACCCGTCCTCCGGTCCGCCGCGGCTGCCGACCGCGCGGAGTCACGAGGGTCGTCGTGGCCGCGTCCGCGGCACTGGTGATGTGCGCCGCCGTCGGGCCCACGCGGCAACCCACGGTGGTCGTGCCCGTGTCGCAGGTCGCCGACCCGGCAGCGGGGACGGTGCGGATCGACGGCGAGGACTACCCGGACCCCCTGCGGCTGCGGGACGGCACCCCGGTCACCACGACCGCGGTCTGGGAGGAGCAGCGCCGTCCGGAACTGCTGGACGACTTCCGGCGCAACGTCTACGGCCACGGCCTGCCCGACGCGCCCGCCCGGTCGTTCGACGTCACCTCGACCACGCTGCCCGAGGCCACCCGCAAGCTCGTCGGGATCACCGTCGAGGGCCCGCACGGGACCGGCACCATCGACGCGACGCTGTTCGTCCCGCGGACCGGGGACGAGCCGCGGGGCACGTTCCTGATGATCGACCACCGGGGCGCGGTGGGGGACGACCCCGCCCGGTCGTCGGGCTACGCGCCGGTCCCGGCGATCCTCGCGGCCGGCTACGCGTTCGCGACCTTCGACCTCGACGACGTCGCTCCCGACGGTGGCGCCTACCGCGGCGGGATGATCGACCTGTTCCACCCGGCGGACCGCCCGCTGCCCGACGACGCCGGCCGGGCCGTCGGCGCCTGGGCATGGGGGGCCAGCCGGGTGATGGACTACCTGCAGACCGACCCCGACCTCGACCCCACCCGGGTCGCGGTCATCGGCCACTCGCGCAGCGGCAAGGCCGCGCTGTGGGCCGGCGCGCAGGACACCCGCTTCGCGGCGGTCGTCGCGAACAACTCCGGGTCGACCGGCGCCAAGCTCGCCCGCCGCGGCGACGGCGGGGTCGGCGCGGAGACCGTCGCGCGGATCAACGCCGCGTTCCCGCACTGGTTCGCGCGCGCGTACCGGGCCTTCGACGGCCGGGAGGGCGCGCTGCCGGTCGACCAGCACGAACTGCTGGCGCTCATCGCGCCCCGGCGGGTGGTCATCGCCAGCGCCACCGGTGACGCGAACGCCGACCCGGAGGGCGAGTTCCTGGCCTACCTCGCCGCCGCGCCGGTGTACGAGCTCTACGGGCTGGGCGACACCGGTCTGCCGTCGGCCGAGTGGCCACCGCGCGCGGACCGGGGGTTCCGCGGCCCGGCGATGAGCTACCACCTGCGTTCCGGCGGCCACGGCCTGACCGCGGCGGACTGGGAGCTCTACCTGGAGGGCGACCTGTTCGGGCGGTGAGCGCCGGCGTACGCAGAAGTGCGTATGGCCGTCCCCGGCCGTGCTCGATACACCGGAGCGGACCATCGCGCTGCACCCGGGGAGAACAGATGTCCGGTCCGACCGTCGTGTCCCCGTCGCACCAGGCCGACCTGGGCCGCGTCATCGACGCCCTCGACGCGGCCACCCGCGCGCTGACCGAGGCCACCCGGGTGCTCACCGGCATCCGCGCCGAGATGGGGTCGAACGGCCGGGTCGAGGCGCCGCCTGCCCCGGAACCGGCGGCGGTCATCAGCACCTGGGAGGACGACCCGTTCAGCGAGGGGGTGCCGACCCCCACCCCGACCGCCCCGGCGCCGATCGAGCAGGCGGTGACGACGCCGTCGACGAACGCCGCCCTGGCCTGGCAGATCACCGGCGTGCGACCGGAGGTCGGGCGGCACGAGCCGGGGACGGCGGAGTTCCGGTACTGGACCGCGCAGGAGTCGATCGCCGGCGCCGTCGGGCACTTCGTCGACCTCATGCCGCGGGGCACCCGCTGGTCGACCGTGCGATCGCCGCTGCGGGTCGACCTGGCGGCCGGCGACGACCTGAACGCGACCTACACGCGCCGCTTCGGCCTGCGGTTCTTCCACCACGACGTCGCCGGCACGCGCATCGCCACCGCGGAGAGCCCGGACATCGTCCGCCACGAGATCGGCCACGCCCTGCTCGACGCGCTGCGCCCGGAGCTGTTCGAGGCGACGAGCGCTGAGGCCGACGCCTTCCACGAGGCGTTCGGCGACATGACGGCCATGCTCGTGGCGCTGCGCCTGCCCTCGTACCGCCGGCGGGTCCTCACCGAGACCGGGGGCTCGCTGCGGTCCAACTCCCGCCTGTCGCGCATGGGCGAGCAGCTCGGCTGGGGCATCCGCCGGTCCCACCCGGACACGGTCGACGGCGACTGCCTGCGCAACGCGGCCAACCGGTTCGCCTACGCACCACCGGAAGGACTGCCGGCGGACGCGCCGATGGGGGAGCTGTCGCAGCAGCCCCACTCGTTCGCCCGGGTGTTCACCGGGGCCTTCCTCGACGCGCTGGCCGCCATGGTCGCGGTGGCCGGCGGGCCCGCCGAGCAGACCCTCGACGCGGTGGCCCGGGACATGGCGCAGCTGCTGGTCGACGGGGTGCTGACGGCCCCGATCACGCCGACCTACTACAGCCAGGTGGCCGCGGCCCTGGTCCAGGCGGCCGCGGCCCGCGGGGACGGCCGGTACCAGCCGGCGCTGCGCGGCGCGTTCGTCCGGCGGGGCATCCTCGCCCTGGCCGCGGCCCGCGACCTGGACACGGCCGAGGTGCCGACCCTGCAACCGGTCGAGGCGGCCGCGGCGGCTGCGCCCGACGAGGGCGCCGCGCGGGTGCTCGGGTACGGGGCCGCCCCCTCCGACGGCTACCGCGCGGACGGGGCGGCGGTCCCCGGCCTGCCCACCCGGTCCGTCGACGCCGAGTTCCTCGACCGGCCGGTGACCTGCCACGTCGCCGCCGAGCCGGAGCGCTTCCACGTCGCCCCGCGCACCGTGGGGCCCGCGGGGCCGACGACCGACGCCGTCGAGAGCGCCCGGCAGTACCTCGCCACCCTGATCCAGCTCGGCCGCATCGACCCCGGACCCGTCGCGAGCATGGCCCGCGGCCCGGTCACCCGCAGCGGGCGCGAGCGGTACACCCACCGGCTGGAGGAGTCCGACGACGGGCGGCTGGAGCTGCGGCGGGTCCGGTTCCAGTGCGTGCCGTGGGTGTGACCGGCCATACTGGGGCATGCCCGACGCCGCCCGCCCGGACCCGCCCGCCGGCGCGCTGGAGGACGCGGTGGCGGCCCTGGAGGAGGCCACGGCCTCGCTGCGGGGCGCCGGCGCGCGCACCGCGGCGGACGAGCGCGAGCGGTACCTCCGCCGCCTCGAAGAGCGCGGGGCGCTGGCGGACGTCGACGAGAGCACCGACCTGTCGGCGCTGCCACCCGGCGTGACCCACGTGCGGCACCCGGACGGCCACGTGGAGCGGCTGGGCTACAGCTGACCGCCGAGCCCGGTACCGGGTACGCAGTTCTGCGTATACGCGCCGCGGCCCCGACCCGGGAACCTGGAGCCGATCCGGTCCGCCGGGACGAGGAGGCTGCAGGTGATCCGAACACGCCAGGACATCGCCGGTCTGACCCTGGGGGACGCGGCGAAGGCCGCGACCCAGCAGTGGCACCCGGTCCTCGACACCTACGCCCGCGGCGTCGAGCTGATGAAGGCCCTGCCGGCGAGCGACCCGCGGTCGTGGCTGTGGGCGGCCAACACCCACGGGATCCCGCCCGGCACCCCGCCCCGGCCGACCTGGAACCAGTGCACCCACCAGTCGGTGTTCTTCCTGCCGTGGCACCGCGCCTACCTCGCGTGGTTCGAGGAGACCATCCGCGACCTCACCGGCGACCCGGACTGGGCGCTGCCGTACTGGGACTACACGGTGCCCGGCACCCGGGCCGACCGCACGGTGCCCGTCGAGTTCAGCGTCCGGACCCGCACCGTCGCCGCCAACGTCGTGCCCAACCCGCTGTTCGCGCCCAACCGCGACGCCGGGCCCATCCCGATCGGGGACGTGGGCATCGTCGACGCCCTGGCCGACCCGCGCTTCGTCCGGTCCTTCCTGCCCGGTTTCGGCGGTGCCGACCCGGACCGCCGGACCGGTCACGTCGAGAACCTCCCGCACAACTTCGTGCACAACGACATCGGCGGGCTCATGGGATCGCCCGCGACGGCGGGCCGTGACCCGATCTTCTGGCTGCACCACTCCAACATCGACCGGCTGTGGGAGGTCTGGAGCGGCCTGCCCGGGTCGGTCCCGCCGACCGCACCCGGCGCCGCGTCCGCGCTGCTCGTCGCGCAGTGGCGGTCGGCGGTCTTCGTGTTCGGCGACCCGGCCTCGCCCGCGACGTACACGATGGACCAGGTCGAGGACCCGACCGGGTTCGGCTACGAGTACCAGGTGACCGAACTGCCGGCGGACCTCGCCGACGCGGTCCAGGAGGCCCGCGCCGCCGCGGGCGCAGCGGTGGGGGTGGCGCCGGTGGACGAGACCGAACCGGAGTGGGAGCCGATCGCGGCGACCTTCAACGTCACCTCCGGGCAGGACCGCGACATCCCGGTCGCGGCGGGGGCGTCCGCGACCGCCGCGGCGCTCACGGCGGGCACCACCACCCCGTCCGGGCTGGTCATCGAGCTGAGCGGGGTGCGAGCCACCGACCCGCACGGGGTCTACGTGGTCGAGGTGCGATCGGCCCCGGACGCCGGGGCGCACCGGGCCGGTCGGATCTCGACCTTCGGGCTCGCCGGGACCGCGGACGAGGAGGAGCGCGACTACCTCGTCGACGCGACGCCGATCCTGCCCGACCTGCTGGACGAGGGGTGGTCGGGCGGCACCCTGTCGATCCGGGTCGTGCCCGAGCAGGGGCGCGCCGACTCCGACGACGTCGACAAGGCGATCCGGGTGCGCCAGGTGACGCTCTACGTGCCCACGGCATGACCCTCGCCCGGACCGCCCGCCTGGTCCGCCCGGCCCGCACCTCCGTCCCGCCCGGCACGCGGTTCGTGCTGGCCGGCTCCGCGGTCGCGTGGGTCGCCCTCCCGCTGTGGACCGTCGGGGCCGGGCACGGCGGGGCCGTCGAGCCGTGGCGGGCGGGGTGGCTGCTCACCTGGCTGCTGATGGTGGTCGCGATGATGTGGCCGCTGGCCGCGCCCGCGCTCGCCGTGGTGACGGGTAGGGCGTTCCGGGCGTGGCGCGTCCGGCTGGTGGCGACGTGCCTGGGCGTGTTCACCCTGCTGTGGGTCGCCGCGGGCCTCGCCGTCGCCGTCGCCGCGCACGTGCTGGCGGTACCCGCGGCCGGCGGGGTCTGGGCGCTCGGCTGGGTGCTGGTCGCGCTGGTCGCCGGGCGCTCCGCCCGGCGCGCACGGCTGCTGTGGAAGTGCACCGAGGTCCCCGGCGTGGCCCCCGGCGGCGCGCGCGGCCTCGCGTCGGCGGCGATCGCCGGCGCGGTGGCGTGGCGGCGGTGCGCGCTGCTGTGCGGCCCGGTGATGACGGCGATGGTGCTCGC
The DNA here is from genome assembly GCF_018531445.1 of Pseudonocardia lacus. Taxonomy (GTDB): domain Bacteria; phylum Actinomycetota; class Actinomycetes; order Mycobacteriales; family Pseudonocardiaceae; genus Pseudonocardia; species Pseudonocardia lacus. Next base: position 16,675 of record NZ_JAHDTH010000119.1, on the reverse strand, counting down.
CCACGACCCGCTGCTGATGCTCGGGGCGTCTGCCGCGGCGTGGTGGGAGGCGGCGCATCCGCGCGCGTGGCGGGACCCGGTGCCGGCCCTGCTGCTCGCGGCGGTCGCCGCGTGGCTGCTCCTGGGGGTCGTCGGGTCCCGGTGAGGACCGCCGCCGCGGCGACCCGGCCGTGACCGGGCCGCCGCGGCGCCGTCCTGCGTGGCCCCGGTTCAGGCCTTCTCGCCGAGGGCGACGATGTGCTCGGGCAGGCGCTCGTTGTCGCCGTACATGAAGTGGTTGGCCATCTTCTCGGAGAACCGGCTGGCCTCGGTGGTGCGCCCGACCGCCTCGGCGACCTGGCGGATCAGCATCGGCGACGCGCCGCAGCACACGCCCAGGTAGTTGATCCCGAGCCCGGCGGCCTCGCGGGCGAAGGCGTCGATCTCGTAGCGGTTGGCGTAGAGCGGGTCCAGCGCGGTCGGGAACGTGCGCCCGTGCGGGGAGGGCACGCTCGCCCCGGGGTCGCTGAGGTTGAAGAACGTGGGCTCGGCCTCGGTCGTGCGGTAGGGGATCGGCAGGGCGCCGACGTGGCAGGACACGGCGGCCCGGATCTCGCGCAGCCACGGCAGCATGGTCGCCGACCCGCGGAAGCAGTTCATGCCGACGACGTCCGCGCCGGCCTGCTCCAGCCGCTGGCAGGTCTCCACGATGCCGACGCCGTCGGCCATCTCGTTCTGCGCCATCGGGGCGATGGTGAGCACGACGGGCAGCCCGCTGGACCTGGCGACCTCCAAGGCCGCGAGCGCCTCGCCCGCGTAGTAGAAGGTCTCGCCGATGACCATGTCGGCGCCCTCCTCGACGGCCCAGCCCACCATCTCGGCGAACATGGCGCGGACCTCGTCCTGGCGCCGCGGGTCGGCGGGGTCCCAGATGTTGCTGTTGGAGATGTTGCCGGCCATCAGGTTGCCCGGGACGGCGTCGGCGACCCCGCGGGCGATCTGCAGCGCGGCCCGGTTCAGCGGTTCGAGCAGGTCCTCCTTGCCGATCACCCGCATCTTCTCGCGGTGGCCGTTGTAGGTGAACGCCTCGACGACGTCCGAGCCCGCGCGCTGGAAGTCCACGTGCAGCGCGCGGAGCGCGTCGGGGTACTCCAGCGCGACCTCGGGGACGAACTCGCCGGCGGTCAGGTAGCCCCGCCGTTCCAACTCGAACAGGAATCCTTCGGCGCAGATCACCGGGCCCGCGTCGAGGCGGGCGGTCAGCGGCGTGCGGTCGTTCATGGGCGCGGTACTCCGTACTCGTGGAGGGACTCTCGGGGGTGGGCACTTCGACGGCGACGGGAGTGTAAGGACCGGCCGGCCCGGTCCGCGTCCGAAAACGGCGAGCGGTCGCCCGCCGGGTGATCGCGAGACAGCGCAGGTCAGGGCGCTGCCACGCGGACCCGCGCCGCTCGTCGCCGGCAGCGACCGGTCGGCGACGCCGGTCGTCCGGACGGGTCGGCGCCGGGCGCCGGCCGCTGATCCGGCGCCGGTGGCCGCGCGGCGGCGCACCGGTGGGACCGGTCGCGCCGTCGGGGCGACAACCTGGGGCATGCACCTCCTGCGACCCGAGCAGCCCGGCGTCGACGCGCTGCGCTTCCGCGGCCGTCCGGTCGGGTACCTGACCCACGTCGCGGGCCGCGGCGGGCCGGCGCAGGCGTACCGGGAGACCGTCGAGCTGGCCGTGGCCGCCGAGGAGCTGGGCTTCGGCTCCTTCTGGGTCGCCCAGCACCACGCCGGCGCGTTGCAGGGGCTGCTGCCCTCCCCGCTGGTCCTGCTGGCCGCGGTCGCCGAGCGGACGTCGCGGATCCGGCTGGGCACCGCGGTCGTGGCCGCGGCCCTGGAGGACCCGCGGCGGCTGGCCGAGGACGCGGCCGTCGTCGACACGCTGTCCGGCGGGCGGCTGGAGCTGGGGGTGGGCGCCGGGGCCGACCCGGCGGCCTCGGCCGTGTTCGGCCGCGACCACGACCTCCGCCACGCCGACTGCGCACGGGTCGTCGACGCGCTCCGCGCCGAGCTGGAGGGCAGCTGGCTGGTGCCGGCGGCCGCCGGGCTGCGCGGGCGGCTGTGGTGGGCGACCGCGTCCGCGGCCGGGATCGACGCGGCGGCCGAGCGGGGCATCGGCGTGCTGACCGGCCGCCCGGCCCACCTGCCGGGCGTCGCCGAGGACCTGGCCCGCTACCGGCTGAGCTCGCCCGGCGCGCGCGTCGCGATGTGCCGCATCCTCGCCGAGGGCGAGTCGGTCGCGCCCCTGCTGCAGCGCTGGACGGCCGACCGAGCCCTGCCGGCCGCCACCGAGCTGCTGGTGCAGACCCAGCCGGCCACCGCCGGGTTCGCCGCCCACCTGCGCACGCTGCGCAGCGTCGCCCGGACCGTGCGCGGCGGCACCGCCGCGGGCGAGCGCACCGGCGCGGGCTCGGGCCCGCGGCGCGGCGAGGAGGATCCGCGGTGATCAGCCACATCGGCGGCGGGAGCGGGTTCGTCTGGCGGGACGGGAGTCGCTCTCGTCCGGCGAATCAGTGCCGCTGCCCCGGCGACCTCCGCCGGCTCAGGTCGACGGCGCGGCGACCGTCGCGCGCCGCCTGCCAGTACCGGAACAGGTCGACCAGGGTGAGCTGGTGGCACTGCCGCGTCGCCCGCCGGTACTGGCGCCCGGCCGCGCCCCGCCCCGCCGCGCCCCTGCTGACGGACGTCGTCAACGTCGTCTGGTCCACCGTCCCCGCTCCCGCTGGTCGTGCCGCCCCGCCCGTCAACGACGAGCCCTTCCCGGAGTAGCTCGACCGAGCGGCACTCATCGTTATCAGTCAATCACCGAGAGTGCCCAATGCGGCGACGAGTTGCTCGACGTCGTCGCCCGTCACGTGCAGGTGCGGGGCCACCCGCAACGACCGCCCCCGCACCGACGCGAAGCAGCCGGCCGCGGCCAGCGCGGGGAGCACCCCGTCGCGGCGGGAGTCGGGCACCGCGAGCCCGAGCATGTGCGGCCCGCGCCCGTCGGCCGGAGCGGGGTCGAACCCGAGCGCGGCGGCGCGGGCCCCGATCGTCGCCGTCACGCGGGCGAGCTCCGCGGCGATCCGCTCGACGCCCCACGCCGCGACCTGCTCCAGCGCCGCCACGGCCATCGGCACCAGTTCGAACCCGGTGCGCTGCCCGACGTCGAACCGGCGGGCGCCCGGTTGGTACTCGTCGGGGTAGTCGAGGAGCCGGGCGATGTCCTGCGAGCCGGCCCGGTTGATCCAGTTCTGCTCGATCGGCTGCCCGTCGCGGTGCTGCTCGGCGACGTAGAGGTAGCCGAGCCCGAACGGGCCCAGCAGCCACTTGTACCCGACGCTCATCGCGAAGTCCGGGCGCAACTCGCCGACGTCGAACGGCATGGCCCCGATCGACTGGCTGCCGTCGACGACGAGCCGCGCGCCGGCGGCGCGGGCACCGGCGGCGACGGCGGGCAGGTCGACGAGCGCGCCGTCGGTCCAGTGCACGTTCGGCACGCTGACCACCGCGACGCGCTCGTCGAGGGCGTCCAGCACGGCGCCGGCCCACGATTGCCCGGCCTCCCGCGCGACCGTGACGACCTCGGCCCCGGCGGCCCGGGCGGCGACCCGCCACGTGTGGACGCCGGAGGGGTACTCCTCGGCCAGCACGAGGACGCGATCGCCGGGGGCGAGCGCGAGGTTGCGGGCGGCGACCGCCATGCCGTAGCTGGTGGCCGGGACCAGCGCGATCGCCTCGGCGTCCGTGCCGATCAGCGCGCCGAACAGGCCGCGAAGGCGCTCCACGTCGGTGAACCAGTCGGCGCCCGTGATCGTCCACGGCCGGCCGCGCCTGCGCAGCGCGGCCTCGCCCGCCTCCCGGACGCGGTGCAGGTGGGGCGACAGGTTGGCGGTGTCGAAGTAGGCGATCCCGGGCGGGACGTCGAACGCCGCGCGCCCGGACCCCGGTGCGTCGTGATCCACGTCGCCAGCATGTCAGCGGCGGCCGCCGGGCGCCTTCGCGTTCGGAAAGCGCGGCGGGTCGATGTCCTTCCGTTCGCGCGCCCGGCGGGCTCAGGCCGGCGCCGGCCGGCAGCGGACCTCCCCGTGCGGCACCAGGAACCACCCGTCCTCGTGCGCGGCCCACTCCCGCCACGCCAGCGAGATGTCCCGCAGTTCGGCCTCGTCGGAGTGCCCGCCGGCCACGGCCTGCTCGGTGATGGCCGAGGTCAGGATGCGGTCGGCCCACATCCCGCCCCACCACCGCCGGTCCTCGGGCGTGGCGTAGCACCAGACCGACGCCGTGGGGACCACCTCCGCCGCCCCGGCCGCGCGCGCCCACGCCAGCAGCCGCCGCCCGGCGTCGGGCTCGGCCCCGTTGCCGTGCGCCACGGCCCGGTAGACCGCGAGCCAGCGGTCGAGCCGCGGATCGGCGGGGTACCAGGTCATCGCGGCGTAGTCGGCGTCGCGCGCGGCGACCACCCCACCGGGCCGGCAGACGCGCAGCATCTCGCGCAGCGCGGCGACCGGATCGGTGAGGTGCTGCAGGACCTGGTGGGCGTGCACGACGTCGAAGGAGCCTTCGGCGTGGTCGAGGGCGTAGACGTCGCCGAGGGCGAAGGTGGCGTTGTCCACACCCGCCGCCCGGCCCCTGGCCTGCTCCAGCGGCCCGGGCACCGGCTCGATCCCCAGCACCGGCCCCGGCGCCACCAGCCGGGCGATGTCGACGGTGATGGTGCCCGGCCCGCAGCCGACGTCGAGCACCGCGGCGCCGGGGCGCAGGTGCTCGACGAGGTAGGCGGCGGAGTTCGCGACCGTGCGCACCGTGTGCGAGCGCAGGACGCTCTCGGCGTGGCCGTGGGTGTAGGTGTCGCGGTGGGCGCGCATGGGGTCATCGTGGGAGGCGCTCGCGCGGGGCGCAACGCGGTGCGACGAGCGCGACCAGCGGGACGACGACGCTGACCGCGGCCAGGGTGAGCTCGGCTGGAGTTCGACTCTGCTGATCAGCTCGGCCGGCGCCAGCCGCCGTCGGGCGCGGCCACCTGCGCGTTGCGCGTCCCGGGCGCGCAGCGTTCCTGCCCGGTCGCGCGGTGCTTCCAGAACTCGCCAGGCTGCCGCTCGATCAGTCGGGAGCAGTGCCGGCACGTGGTCGTGTCTGTCATCGGCGCTGTCCCCGTGCTTGCGGGAGCTGCGGTTGCCGGGCGCGGCACAGCGGGCAGTCGTCGGTGCCGTCGGGCTCGGTCATCGCGGCCGGGATGAAGGTCGCGCCGCATGCGGCGACGTACCGGCCGGCGTCGCAGGTGGCGATCACGGCGTCGGAGACGAGGTGCACGACGCCACCCTGCGAGGTCACGGCTATCAACGCGAACCGGTCCGTCGGCTGCATATGTGAACCGCGAACAATCACTTATGCACACTAGAGTTCGCATATGCGAGTTGTCGAGTGTCCCCTCGGCGACACGTTGGAGCAGGGTCACGTCAGACTGCTGACATGGCAGTGAGTCCCACCGTCCGTCGGCTGCAGCTGGGCAGGGAGCTGCGACAGCTGCGGGAGCAGGCGCACGTGCCGCGCGAGGCTGCCGCCCAGGAGTTGGAGTGCGACGTCTCCAAGATCAGCAGGATGGAGACCGGCAAGCTGACCTTGCAGGCCGCTGAGGTGCGGGCACTTCTCGATCTGTACGGCATCGACGAGGAGCAGCGCGAACGCATCATGGGCCTCGCCCGGGAGGCTCGGCGGCGGTCATCGATCCGGGTGCCGGACTGGGCCAGGACCTACGTCGGCCTGGAAGCCGTCGCCGCCGAGATCAAGGACTACGAGGCCGAGGCGGTGCCCGGGCTGCTTCAAACCGAGGCCTACACCCGCGCCGTGACCAGGGCGGCCGACCCGACCAGGAGCCCGACCGAGGTCGAACGCCTCGTCGCCACCCGGGGCGAACGCCAGGGCCGTTTACAGGGTCCGGATGCGCCGCAACTGTGGGTCGTGATGAACGAGGGCGTCATCAGGCGACGGGTCGGAGGCGCCGGCGCCATGGGTGAGCAGCTGGAACGCTTGCTGGAGTTGGGCGCGTTGCCCACCGTCTCGATCCAGATTCTTCCGTACGCTGTAGGCGCGCACGCGGCGATGGGTTCCAGTTTCATCATCCTGCGCCTGGCTGAACCGGACGACGCCCAGGTGGTCTACCTGGAGGATCTCTGGTCCGCCGACTACGTCGACCGGCCAGCGCAGGTGACGGCCTACAACAACGTCTTCGACCGCGTCGCCGTGGCGGCGCTCGACGCCACGGGTAGCGCACGCCTGATCGAGCAAGTCAGGGGAGAGATGTCATGAGCGCCAAGGTGGGTGTCTGGAGGACCAGCAGCTTCACCAACGGCAACGGCGGTGCCTGCGTGGAGGTCATGGATCTGCGGGACGGTGGCGCGCTCGTGCGCGACACCAAGGACCGCACCCGGCCGCCGTTGCACTGCCCGGCCCCGGCGTGGCGGGCTTTCGTCCACGCCATCAGGACTGGCGAGTTCGAGTAGCGGCGTTCAGGCCGGTAGATGGACTGCCGCCGGTAGCTGGTCGAGGAACACGCGTGCCACTGCTGGCGGAGGGGCACGCGCCGCTCCTCGAACCGGCAGGCGACGTGACCCGGCCGGCTCAGCGAACGATCTGCTGGGGTGCACGTCGCCGCGATGCGAGCACTCGGGCAGAGCGCGGGGGAGGGGACGCCCGCCGGGACCATCGGTGAGCTCAGCCCGTCTTCCGGGCCACCGCCGCCCAGTGCCCCGCCTGGCTGGTGTCGGGTGTGGTGCCGATGTCGCCGTTGTCCATCCGCCACTCCGTCGTCGCGACCAGGCCCGGGGGGACGACGTCGAGGCCGCCGGTGAGGAACGCGTCCTGCACCTCGTCACGGCTGCGCGCGCGGAACGTCATCGGTGAGTGGGAGAGCACCTCGTGCAACTCGGCGGCGTAGCTCGGGGTGAGGAAGTCGTACGTCGCGTGGCTGAGCACGAGGTAGGACCCGGCGGGCACGGCGTCGAGGATCCGACGCACGTGGACCTCCGGCGACTCCTCGTCGCGGAGGTGGTGCAGGACCGCCACCAGCATCACCGCGATCGGCCGGTCGAAGTCCAGCAGCTCACGGGCGTCCGCGATCAGCTCGTCGGGTTGGCGCAGGTCGTGCTGGAGGTACGCGGTGCTGTCGGCGGCGTCGAGCAGGACCCGGGCGTGGGCGAGGACCATCGGGTCGTAGTCGGTGTACACCACGCGGGCGGCGGGGTTCGCGGCCAGCGCGACCTCGTGCGTGTTCTCGACGGTGGGCAGGCCGGTTCCGATGTCGAGGAACTGGTCGATGCCCTCGCCTGCGACGAATCGCACGGCCCGTTTCAGGAACTGCCGGTTCTGCTTGGCCCACACCGGCATCTGCGGGGTCACCTGGAGTATCGCGTCCCCGGCCTCCCGGTCGACGCCGTAGTTGCTCTTGCCGCCGAGAAGGTAGTCGTAGACGCGAGCCTCGTGCGGGACCGACGTGTCGAGTTCGGGCACATCGCGGAGCGTAGCGCTCGGTTCCGGCGTGATGCCGAGGGGCAATTCGCCGGCCCGAACGATCGATCACCCGCCGGTCGTGGTGGCGGGCGGGTAGCAGGCGGCGCCGGCCGGGCCGCTGGCCGCGCCCGCGACGAACGCCCCTCCGGCGAACGCGAGCACGACGAGGATGCCGATGGCCAGGGCGACGGTGAGCCGACTGAACCGGCGGGGCTGGTCCCAGTCGGGTTCGAGCAGGTCGTCGTCGGGGTCGTCGGTCGTGGTCCCGGCGGCGGGCGCCCCGACGAAGAGGTGCTCGGTGGGCTGGTCCTCGAAGGGGCCGGGCGGGTGGGACACGGGGCGCTCCTGGGTCACTCGTGGCGGAGGGCGTCGATGGGGCGCAGCTTCGCCGCCTTGTTGGCCGGGTAGATGCCGAAGAACAGGCCGATCGCCACCGAGACGACGAAGGCGAGCACGACCGAGGCCGGCGCGACGATCAGCTGGAAGCCGGCCACCTCCAGCGAGCCCACGGCGACGCCGATGGCGATGCCGATCAGGCCGCCGGAGATGGACAGGATCACCGCTTCCAGCAGGAACTGCCCGACCACGTCGGAGCGCTGGGCGCCGACGGCCTTGCGGATGCCGATCTCGCGGGTCCGTTCGGTGACGGTGACCAGCATGATGTTCATGACCCCGATGCCGCCGACGACCAGGGAGATCCCGGCGATCGCGCCGAGCATGACGGTGAGCAGTCCGGTGATCTCGCCGACCGCCTCCAGGATCTGGGTCGCGCTGAAGATCGTGAAGTCGGGGGTGCCGGTGCCGATGCGGTGGCGGGTGCCGAGGATGGCGGTGACCTGGGCGGTGGCCGCGTCGACCGCCTCGGGCGCGCTGACCTTGACCGAGATGCTGCTCAGCGGCCCGTAGCCGGTGAGGGTGTCCTGCACCGCGGTCAACGGGGCGACCACCCGGTCGTCCTGGTCGCCGCCCGGCCCGTCGGACCCCTTCTCGGTCAGGACCCCGACGACCTGGTAGGACACCCCGCTCAGCTGCACGACCTCGCCGACCAGCGCCGAGCCGTCGCCGCCGACGAGGTTGCGGGCCACGGTGACGCCCACCAGTGCGGCCCGGGTGCGCGCGGTGTGGTCGGTCTCGGTGAGCGCGGCGCCGGCCTGCACGGTGTCGTCGGAGATGACGAGGTAGCTCGGGGTGGATCCGACCATGCTGGCGACCTGGTGCGACTCGCCGCGGTAGGTCGCGGTGACCCCGTTCGCCGTGACCACCGGCGCGACCGAGGCCACGTCGGGGGCGAGTTCGGGGTCGAGCAGCGCCTCGGCGTCCTGCAGCGTCAGCTGCGCGGCCCGGACGTCGGTGCCGCTGTCGGTCTCCGGGTCGGTCTCCGCGGACTCGGCGGGTGGCCCGAACTGGATCGCCCCGTCGTCGGCGCCGGGGGTGATGGTCAGCGTGTTGCTGCCCAGCGAGCTCAGCGACTCGGTGGCCGCCGCGCTGGCGCCGGTGCCCACGGCGACCAGGATGATGACGCTGGCGACGCCGATGATGATGCCGGACATCGTCAGGGCCGAGCGCAGCTTGTTCGCCGCCACCCCGCGCACGGCGAACTGCAGGATCTGCACCAGGTTCACGGCTGCGCCACCCGGGCGGCGTGTCGTGGCGGCGGACCGACGACGGGTGCCGCCCGCTGGTCGGACACGATCCGCCCGTCCAGCATCCGCAGCACGCGCTTGGCGTGCCCGGCCACCTCGTCCTCGTGGGTGATCACCACGATGGTCCGGCCGGCGGCGTTCAGCTCGTCGAACAGCGCCAGCACGTCGGTGGTGCTGTGGCTGTCCAGCGCCCCGGTCGGTTCGTCGGCCAGCAGCAGGACCGGGTCGGTGGCGATCGCGCGGGCGATCGCCACCCGCTGCTGCTGGCCGCCGGACAGCTCCGAGGGCTTGTGGTGCACGCGCTCGGCCAGCCCGACCCGTTCCAGCGCGCGCACCGCGCGGCGCCGCCGTTCGCCGCCGCGGACCCCGGCGTAGGCCAGCGGCAGCTCGACGTTGCTCACCGCGGACGTGCGGGGGATGAGGTTGAACGACTGGAAGACGAAGCCGATCTTCCGGTTGCGGATCATCGACTGGCGGCGCTCGTCGAGGCGGCGGGTGTCGACCCCGTCGAGCGCGTACCGGCCGCTGGTCGGGACGTCGAGGCAGCCGAGGATGTTCATCAGGGTCGACTTCCCGGAGCCCGACGCGCCCATCACCGCGACGTAGTCGCCGCGCTCGACGACCAGGTCGACCCGATCGACCGCGCGCACGACGACGTCGCCGCGGCCGTAGGTCTTCGACACCGACCGGAGCTCGATGACCGGGCGCCTCATCCGGGGCCCGCGGTCGTGCTGACCCCGGGCAGCACCAGCTGGTCGCCCTCGGCCACCCCGCTGGTGATCTCGGTGTCGGTGGTGCCGGAGACCCCGATCCGCACCGGGACGACGGTCTCGACGCCGTCGCGCAGGACCGTGACGGTGTGCCGGCTGCCCGTGGTGGTGACCGCCTGCGTGGGCACCTTCAGCACGCCCCGCGCGGTGCCGGTGGTGATCGCCAGCTCCGCGGTCGACCCGACCCCGACCGCGGGCGGCGCGGTGTCCAGCGAGACGGTGACCGGGTAGAGCACGACGTTGTTGAGCACGGTGCTCTGCGGGTGGACGCGGGTGACCCGCCCGGTGGCGGTGGTCCCGGTGCCGGGGAAGGAGACGGTGGCCGACTGGCCGAGCTGGATCGTGGCCGCGTCCGCTTCCGGGATGTTCGCGGTCACCGCGAGCGCGCTGAGGTTGGCGATGACGACGAAGCCCTCGCCCGCCGAGCTCGCCGCCGCGGAGGCGGTGGAGGCCGCGGTGCCGGAACCGCCGCTCCCGCCGCCGGTCGCGCCGCCGCCGGAACCGGCCGCCGACGCGGCGCCGGCTCCCGACCCGGAGGAGCTGCTGGACAGGCCCACCTTGCCGCTGACCGCCAGCACGACGCCGTCCTGCGGCGCGACCAGCACGGTGCCCGCGAGGTCGGCCTGCGCGGTGTCCACGCTGACCTGCGCGCTGTCCACGTTGGCCCGGGCCTGGGCGATCTGCTCGGGGGTCTGCGGGTTCAGGTTCGCCTGGGCGGTGAGCTGCGCGCTGGTCAGGTTGCCCTCGGCGGTGGTCACCGACTGCTTCGCGGTGGTGATCGCGTTCTCGTCGGCGAGCAGGGTCGTCTCGCGGGTCTGCTCCGCGGTGGTGACCGCCTGCTCGGAGGCGTCGAGGGTCGACTCCCGGGTCTGCTCCGCGGTCGTGACGGCCTGCCGGCCGGCCTGCAGCGTCGACGTGCGGGTGTTCTTCGCGTTCGTGGTCGCCTGCTTGGCGGAGGTGCAGCTGGTTCCGGTCGAGGTGCCGTCGTCGTCCGCCGAACCGGAGCACGCCGACCGCTCGTCCGCCTCCGCGGCGCTCACCAGGGCGTTCTGGGCGGTCGTGTCCGTGGACAGCTTCGCCTTCGCGTCGGCGACGGCCTGCCCGGTCGACTCCCGGTCGTTGTCGAGCGTCGACTCGGCGTTCTCGATCGCCGTCCGCGTCGACTCGTCGTCGAGGCCCAGTTGCGCCTCGGCCGCCCCGACGGAGACCCTGGCGTTGTCCAGCGCCTGCTGGGCCTGGGTGATCGCCAGCTCGTCCTGCTGCCTGCGCACCTCGGTGGGCCCGGCCTCGGCCTGGGCGAGTGCGGCGGCCGCGTTGTCGTACTGGGCCTGCGCGGTGCGCAGGGCGGCCCGGGCGCTGCCGTCGTCGATCCTGGCCAGCACCTGGCCGATCTCGACGGTGTCGCCCGGCTGCACGTCGATCGCGGTGACGGTGCCCGAGGTCGCGAAGTTCACCGGCGTGCTCAGCGCGGACTCGGCGTTGCCGCTGCCGGTGACGGTCGCCGTGACCGACCCGCGCGCCACCGCGACCGTGCGCACCTCCGGCGGCGGGGCCTGCGGTCCGCCCACGGCCTGCACGGCGAGCCAGACCGCCGCGGCCAGGGCGACCAGCAGGGCGAGGTTGAGCCAGCGGGTGCGCGGGCGCATGCCCCGGTACCTGGCCCGCAGCCGCGCCGCCCAGGAGGGCCGTGCCCGGCTGCTGGACGTGCGGGGGACGAACACCGTGCTCATGCGGCGACACCCGTCGTCGACCAGGCGCAGATCGGCATGCCGTCCTCTCGTCCAGGACCCATTCCCGGGGAACTCCCGCCGGGAATGCGGTGCCGTGGCCCGCATTCACCGAATGCGACGATAGCTTTGCGAAAGCGGAGCCCGGCAGTCGGGTCGACGCAAGTCGATATTGAGAGATCGCTGAGAGAATTCGTGGCAACGACCGGGGGTCGCTGGTAGTGCGACCGATCTGGGCCGCTCAGCGGCGACTAGGCCGACCGGAGCAGTACGGATAACACCGATGAGCGGTATCCGGAAGAGGTCGGGGGAGCGACGGGCTATCGGTTGCGAATTCGCATCGATCGGCTCGACGATCTGTCCGCGAAGTGGCCGCGCGCGACGATGTCGCGCGGTTGTCGACCCGACCGGAACTGCTAATCGCGGCGCGAACGCCGGTGCTGGAGGGGCGACGCCGCGGGGGCGGCGTCGCCCGGGCAGCCGCGTCGACGGCGGCGGGAACGCCGGACGCGGCGGGCTCGAGGGAGCGGCAGAAGCTGGTGTCCGGGCCGGACGCCGGTCGCCTCTCGGCGCGTGGCGCACCCGTGGGTGGCAGGAGGTGAGACCCGGGGACTCGGATCGCCCGGCTCGGACAGTCCCTACAACCGCGGTGCCCCGGAGTTCATTCCCCGGCCCGCGAGCGTCAGCGCCGTTCGTCAGCGCCGTTCGAGCGCGAGGCGCGCCGACAGGCCGATGAAGATCGAGCCGGTGGTGACGTCGAGGCGGCGCCGGGCGCGGTGGTGGCGGGCCAGCCAGGTTCCCAGGCGCCCGGCGAACAGGCCGATCGGCCCGTCGATGAGCAGGTCGACCAGGACGAAGCAGGCGCCGAGCACGAGCAGCTGGGTGGTGGTGGAGCCGCGGGAGGGGTCGACGAACTGGGGCATGAAGGCGGCGTTGAACAGCACGACCTTGGGGTTGAGCAGGTTCGTCAGCAGCCCGCGGGAGAAGGCCTTCCCGGTGCTCCAGCCGGGCTGCGGCGGGAGGGGGTCCGCGCCGTCCGGCCCGGTCGGGTCCGGCTTGCGGCGCAGCGTCGTGATGCCCAGGTACAGCAGGTACGCCGCGCCCATGATCCGCACGACGTCGTAGGCCACGGGCACGGCCTGGAACACCGCGGCCATCCCGAACGCCGTGGCCAGCGCGTGCACCGCCAGCCCCGCCGCGACGCCGACCGCTCCCGCGAGCCCGGCGCGCGCCCCGCCCCTGGCTCCCACCGCGACGATGAACAGCATGTCCGGGCCGGGGGTGAGCACCAGCAGTGCCACCGTCGCCACGAACGCCACCAGGGCAACCGGATCGATCACGGATCCGAACCTAGGCACGACCCGGGCGGTGAGGCCACCCGATTCCGCCCACCCCTACCGCACCCCTGCTGCACGTCTGCCGTACCGCTACCGCGACGTGACCGCGGACCAGCGCCGTGAGCTCGCAGAGCCGGTGGCGTCCGCGCAGCGTCCGGGGTGTGCTCGCAGCGCGCCGGCCGGCTGCGATCACACAGCTCGCGTTGCGCGACGCACTCCGTGCTGCGAGCCGCCACCCGGTGCGTCCGGCACGCGCCCTCGCAAACCTGGGTGCGTTGCGCAGCCCGAGGTGGGTGGTCGCAGCGCGCCGGCGCGCTGCGCGAACACATCCAGGGCTGCGAGGTCGCCACTCGACCGCGACACGGGACGGTGCGCCCGGGCCGGAGCTTCCCCTCTCCGGCCCGGGGCGCGGTGCTGACCCTAGCCGGTTTCGAACATATGTTCTACATCGGGGTCGGACGGTGAGCCGGTCGTGTGGCCGGCGGCGCGGTCCCGGTCGGCTTCGAGCTCCTCGATGCGGCTGCGGGCGACGTCGAGTTCGTCCTGCAGCCCGATGATCCGGGTGGCGGCGTCGAGCGACAGGCCCTGGTCGAGCAGCTCGCGCATCCGGGCGGCCAGGACGAGCTGGCGACGCGAGTAGCGGCGGTGCCCGCCGCCGGAGCGCTGGGGGCTGAGGACCCCGGTGGCGTCGAGGCTGCGCAGGAACGCCTGCTGGACGTCGAGGATCTGGGCGGCTTGGCCCATGGTGAAGGCGGGGTAGTCCTGGTCGTCGAGCCGGCTCACACCCACTGGCGCTGCGGTTCCTTCCTCCGTCGTCGGTCGCACGATCGAGGGTCGAACGCGAAGGCGGGGACCCAGCCGTCCGGCCGGGTCCCCGCGTCGACGGAGAACCTATGGATGATCCAGAAATTCGGGGGACGTCCTGATGAGCACCCTCCGCGTCTCTCGACCCGTCGCCGTCCCTGTGGCGTTCGTCGTCGTGCCTGCTGCAGCCAGTTTAAAGCCGCGACTGCAGACCCTGTCAAGCGCCGGATCCAGAAGGATCGGGGTCGCCGCCACCCGTGGCGGCGGTGGAACGGGGTGACCGGTGGTCCGGACGCGGTTGGACCAACTGCCGATCGGGCATACGCCGGGAGAACCCCCGATCGACGAGGTGAGGGCATGCCGTCCGACGTCCCGCTCGCGCAGGCGCTGGTCGCGCTGCGGGAGGCGGCCAGCGCGTCCCCGTTCGCCCTGGAGATCCCCGGGGCCGAGCAGGCCCGCGACGCCCGCAGCGAGCTCGTGCACCAGCTCGACGACTACGTGCTGCCCCGGCTGCGCCGCCTGGACGCCCCGCTGCTGACCGTCGTCGGCGGCTCGACCGGGGCCGGCAAGTCCACGGTGGTCAACAGCCTGGTCGGGGCGGCCGTCACGGCCGCGGGAGTGCTGCGGCCGACCACCCGCTCACCGGTGCTGGTCTGCCACCCCGACGACCTGGGCTGGTTCGCCGACACCCGGGTGCTGCCCGACCTCACCCGCACCACCGGCGCGGGGACCGACCACGAGACGCTGCAGCTGGTCCCGTCCGACGCGCTGGAGCCCGGGCTGGCGTTCCTCGACGCCCCCGACATCGACTCGGTCGTCGCCGCGAACCGCCGGCTGGCCGGGCAGCTCCTCGCGGCGGCCGACCTGTGGCTGTTCGTCACCACCGCGGCCCGCTACGCCGACGCCGTCCCGTGGGACGTGCTGGAGACGGCCGCGTCGCGCGGGACCGCGCTGGCCGTGCTGCTCGACCGCGTCCCGCCCGGGGCCGAGCGCGACATCGCCGCGCACCTCGCGGAGATGCTGGCCGCGCACGGCCTCGGGGACGCGCCGCTGTTCGTCGTGCCGGAGACCGTCCTGCACGACGGGCTGCTGCCCGAACCGGTGGTCGGGCCGATCCGCGACTGGTTCGACGGGCTCGCGAAGGACGCCGCGCAGCGGGCCGCCGTCGTCCGGCGGACCCTCGACGGCGCGCTCGACAGCCTCCGCCCGCGCGCCGCCGCCCTCTCCGCCCAGGCGAAGGCGCAGGTCGACGCGGCGGCCCGGCTGCGGACCGAGGTCCGGGCGGCCTACGCCTCGGCGCTGGCCGATGTCGACGCCGGGATGCGCGACGGCGTCCTGCTGCGCGGCGAGGTGCTCGCCCGCTGGCAGGAGTTCGTCGGCACCGGGGAGCTGCTGCGCACGCTGCAGGACAAGGTGGGCCGCTGGCGCGACCGGTTCACCGCCGCGCTGATGGGCCGGCCCCGCCCGGGCACCGACCTGACCGAGGCGCTGGAATCGGGGGTGGCGCTGCTGGTGGACAGCGCCGCCGAGCAGGCCGCCGAGCGCGCCGCGACGAGTTGGCGGTCGAGCGCCGCCGGCGCGACCCTGCTCAAGACCGCCGACGACCGGCTCGACCGGGTGTCCCCGGGATTCCGGGCCGACGCCGAGCGCACGGTGCGCGACTGGCAGGCCGCGGTGCTCGACCTGGTCCGGCGCGAGGGCGGCGAGCGCCGCACGACGGCCCGCGTCGCCGCGTACAGCGTCAACGCCACCGGGCTGCTGGTGATGATCCTGGTGTTCGCCACCACGTCGGTGATCGCGCCGCCGATCGAGGTCGCGGTGGCCGGCGGCACCACGGTGCTGTCGCAGAAGGTGCTGGAGGCGCTGTTCGGCGACCAGGCCGTGCGGGCGCTGGCCGACCGGGCCCGGGCGGACCTGCTCGACCGGACCGAGGCGCTGCTCGGCCGCGAGGAGGCCCGGTTCGTCGCCCTGCTGGAGCGGCACGCGACCCGCCCGGACGACGCGGCCGCGCTGGACCGGGCGGCCGCCGCCGTGGAGCGGGCCCGATGAAGCTGCGCGATCGCGGACGCACCGGCGCCGACGACGACGTGGCGGCCCGGCTCCGCGCGCTCGACCAGGTGCTGGACGCGGGCGCGGGCCACCTCGACGAGGCCCGGCTGGCGCCGGCGCGCGCGTTGGCCCGGCGCGCGGGGGAGCGGCTGCGGCTGTCCGGCGCGCACACCGTCGTCGCGCTGGCCGGCGCCACCGGCAGCGGCAAGTCGTCCCTGTTCAACGCGCTGGCCGGCGCGGACGTCTCGACCGTCGGCGTGCGCCGCCCGACCACCGGGGTCGCGCACGCCGCGGTCTGGGGCGGGGAGGGCGCCGGTCCGCTGCTCGACTGGCTGGAGATCCCGCGCCGCCACCACGTCGAGCCGGCCGACGGGACGGCTCCGCGCGCGACGAACCTCGACGGGCTGGTGCTGCTCGACCTGCCCGACCACGACTCCACCGAGGTGGCCCACCGGCTGGAGGTCGACCGGCTCGTCGCGCTGGTCGACGTGCTGGTCTGGGTGCTCGACCCGCAGAAGTACGCCGACGCGGCCGTGCACGACCGCTACCTCCGCCCGCTCGCCCGCCACGGCGAGGTGATGGTGGTGGTGCTCAACCAGGTCGACCGGCTGCCGCCCGAGCACGCGCCGGCGGCCCTCGCCGACGTGCGGCGCCTGCTCGCCGACGACGGGCTCCCCGACGTGCCGGTGCTCGCCGCGTCCGCCGTCGCCCCCGGCGGCCGCGACGAACTCCGGGCGGTGCTCACCGGCGCGGTCGCCGCGCACCGGGCCGCGCTGCGCCGGGTCTCCGCCGACCTGGACGACGTCGCCGCCGACCTCGCCGACGTCGTC
>NZ_JAHDTH010000011.1 GCF_018531445.1 Pseudonocardia lacus | reverse complement strand
TCGGGCGGTCGGCGGCGTGGTGACCGCGGGGGTCGCCGGGCCGGCGACCTCGGCCGCGCAGGTCCGCACGATGCACCGCGAGGCCGAGCGCGCCCTGCGGCTGCTGCTGGCGCTGGGCCGGGAGGGCGAGGGCGCCGGCGCGGAGGAGCTCGGGGTGCTCGGCATGGTGCTGTCGGGCACGTCGCGCCGCCGGCTGCAGGACCTGCTCGCCGAGGCGGTCGACCCGGTCGAGCGCTACGACGCCGAGCACAACGCGCTGCTGCTGCCCACCCTGGACGCCTACTTCGCGGCGGGGCAGAACCCGCGCGCGGTGGCGCGCGCCCTGCGGGTGCACCCGAACACGGTCTACCAGCGCCTCGAGCGGATCGACCGGGTGCTCGGGCACCGCCGCTGGCGGGAGCCGGAGGGCGCGCTGGTCATGCAGGTCGCCCTGCAGCTGCGCCGGGTGCTGGAGCAGGTCCCGCTCGACGACCTGGTGCCCGGCCGACCCGGCTAGCAGCCGTTAACGCTCACATCCGGCCACCTTGACCCTGCTCGACTGAGCTGCCTAGAGTCGGCTAACGACCATTTGCCGAAGGCGGCCGCGGAGGTGTCATGAGCTCGATCCTGGACCGGTTCGCGGTGACGGACCGGGTGGCCGTCGTCACCGGCGCGTCCTCGGGCCTGGGCGTCGCGTTCGCGCGGGCGCTGGCCGAGGCGGGCGCCGACGTCGTGCTGGGCGCCCGCCGCGCCGACCGGCTCACCGACACCGCGAAGCTGGTCGCCGACGCCGGCCGCCGCGCGCTCACCGTCGCCACCGACGTGGCGCGCCAGCCCGACTGCCAGGCGCTGGTGGACGCGGCGATGGCCGAGTTCGGCCGGGTCGACATCCTGGTCAACAACGCCGGCATCGGCACCGCGGTCCCGGCCACCCGGGAGACCGTCGAGCAGTTCACCCAGGTCATCGACGTGAACCTGAACGGCTGCTACTGGATGGCCCAGGCCTGCGGGCGGGTCATGCAGCCGGGCAGCAGCATCATCAACATCTCCAGCATCCTCGGGCTGACCACGGCCGGGCTCCCCCAGGCCGCCTACGCCGCCAGCAAGGCCGGGCTCATCGGCCTGACCCGCGACCTGGCCCAGCAGTGGACCGGGCGCAAGGGCATCCGGGTCAACGCGCTGGCGCCCGGGTTCTTCGCCTCGGAGATGACCGACCAGTACGTGCCCGGCTACCTCGACCAGCAGATGCTGCGGGTGCCGATGGGCCGCGCGGGCGACCCGCGCGAGCTCGCCGCCGCTGTCGTCTTCCTCGCCTCCGAGGCCGGTGGCTACATCACCGGGCAGACCCTCGCCGTCGACGGGGGCATGACCATCACCTGAGCGCCGGACCGGCCGGCGGACGGCGCCGGCAGCAGCGACACCCGGAGGGCCATCGATGTCCCTGATCGCCGACACCTCCAGCCCCGCACGCACTCCGGCGGGCGTGCTGGCCCGCGCGCTGCAGCTGCTCGCCGAGGAGGCTCCCGCCGAGCAGCTCGACGGGCTCGGCGGCAGCGTCGCCGCCGACCTGCGCGGGCGCTCCCCCGGGTCGCAGGAGCGCGGCGCCGCGCTGCTGGGCCGCGCGCTGGTCGACGCCCGCCGCGTGCGCACCCTGCTCGACCAGCGCGACCGCCGCGAACGCGAGATGCGGGTGCTCGTGGAGGCCGCGCGCGACCTCACGTCCCTGCGCGGCACCGACGAGCTGCTGCGGGCCATCGCCGACCGGGCCCGCCAGCTGCTGGCCAGCGACTCCACCTACCTCGCCCTGGTGGAGCCGGACACCGGTGACGCGGTCATGCGGGTCACCTCCGGCACCCGCACCGCGGCGATCGAGACCGTGCGCCAACGACCCGGCCTCGGCGTCGGCGGGTACGTGATCCAGACCGGCCAGCCGCTGGCCACCACCGACTACCGCCGCGACGCCCGGCTGCGCCGCGACCCCGACGTCGCCGCGGCCGTCGCCGACGAGGGCTTCGTCAGCATCGTCGGCGTGCCCATCAAGCTGGGCACGGCGGTACTGGGCGCGCTGTTCGCCGCCACCCGCCGCCGGCACAGGTTCGGCCAGGACGAGATCGCGCTGCTGTCCTCGCTGGCCGGGCACGCCGCGGTGGTGCTGGAGAACGCCCGCCTCTACGAGCGCGTCCAGGAGACCTCGCACGAGCTGCGCGCCACCAACGCCCGACTGCGCGCCCAGGGCGAGGCCCTGCAGCGGGCCGCGCGGGCCCACGAGCAGCTGCTGCCGATGGCGCTGCACCGCGTCGGGCTGCCGGAGTTCGCCGACACCGTCTCCCGCATCCTCGACGGCACGGTCGTGGTGCTGTCCGGCGACGGACGGGTGCTGGGCCAGGCCGCCGCTCCCGGTGCTCCGGCACCGCTCGCCGTGCTGACCGGTCCCCCGCCGGGCGCGGTCGTGCGGACCGTGCCGATCAGCGCCGGCCGCGAGACGTTCGGCCGGCTGCTGTTCGCCCGCTGCGGCGCGCTCTCCGAGACCGACGAGCGCACGCTGGAGCGGGCCGCGCAGACGGCGGCGCTGCTGCTGGTCATGCAGCGCCAGACCTCGCTCGTCGAGCAGGACCTGCGCGCCGAGCTCGTCCAGGACCTGGTGGCCGAGCAGCCGCCGAGCTGGCCGGTGTTCCACCGGCGGGTGCGCCGCCTGGGGGCGGTCGACCTCGACCTGCCGCACAGCGTCCTGGTGCTCAGCGCCCGGGACGTGCCGCGGCGCCGGCTGCTCGACGCCGCCGTCCGGTTCGTCGGGCGGCGCGGCGGCATCGTCGGCGAGCACGCCGGGCACGTCGTCGCCGTCATCCCCGGCACGGACGCGACCGCGCTGGCCCGGGCCGCGGCGACCGACCTGGGCGCGGCCACCGGCCACCCCGTCACCGCGGGCGCGGCCGGCCCCGCGTCCTCCGCCGAGGCCGTCCGCGACCTGCACCGCGCCGCCGCCCGCTGCCACCGGCTGCTGCTGGCACTGGGCCGGGCCGGGCACGGCGCCGCCCTGCCCGACCTCGGGGTGCTCGGCTCCCTGCTGGAGGAGGCCTCCGCCGCGCAGGTGCGCCACCAGATCGACCGCGCGCTCGGACCGCTGCTGCGCTACGACCGCGACCACGGCTCCCGCCTCGTCGACACCCTCGACGGCTACTACGCCGCCGGCCAGAACCCGCCCGCGGTCGCCCAGCGCCTCGACGTCCACGTCAACACCGTCTACCAGCGCCTGGACCGCATCGACCAGGTCCTGGGCAGCCGCGCGTGGCGCGAGCCCCGCGGGGCCCTGGAGCTGCAGGTGGCGCTGCAGTTCCACCGCCTGCGCGGCGAGCCGGACTGAGCACGGGGCGCTCGGGCCGCCCCGGCGGTGGTGCGGCACGTGGTGCCGCACCCGGTCCTGCACGAGGTCGTGCTCGACCGCGGGCGGGTGATGGTCGACGTCTCCGCCCCGCGGCGGCCACAGCCAGTACCGGCCCGGCCCCGGATCCCCCCGACCGGCGGATGGCGGTCCCCGCATCCGGTGGCGATCGCCGTCTTCGGGACGGCAGGGGCCTACTGTCCGGACTACTCTGTCCGCCGATTCCCACCAGTCGAGGAGCCGCGCGTGAACGGCCACCAGCAGGGCGACGACACCGGCCCGGTGTCGTTCGCGCTCGTGGCCGACACCCTGGTGGTCAGCGGCGAGATCGACCTGCTGACCGCCCCCGCGCTGGGCGCCTTCCTGCAGTCGCACCTCGACGGCAGCCGGACGTGCCTAGCCCTTGACCTGTCCCGGGTGATGTTCTTCGCCGCCGCCGGCCTGCACCCCCTGCTGGGCGCGCTGGACACCGCCGAGCGGCGCGGCGTCGCGCTGCGGCCGGTGCGGCTCTCGCCCGCGGTGGTCCACGTGCTGGAGCTGACCGACACCGTCGACTGCTTCGCCGAGGCGGCGCGGGCCCCGAACACCCCGAGCACCACCACTGCCCCCTCGCGCCGCGGGGAGCCGGCATGACGGCGACCGCCGGGTAGCCGATCCCGGGAACCGCCTCGGGCGAGGAGGCGGGGTGAGGGTGCGGAGATCGGGTACAACGGCGGCATGCGGACACGGACCATCGGCAACGACACCGTCGGGCGCGTGGAGGTCGGCGCGATCGGCCTCGGGCTCATGACGTTCGACCAGACCGGCGCCCAGCCGCGCGAGCAGCTCGCCGACACCGTCCGCGCCGCCCTCGACGCCGGCGTGACCCTGTTCGACACCGCCGACGCCTACGGGCCCGGCGAGGAGAAGGGCGCCGCGGCGCAGGGTGCGAACGAACGGCTCATCGCCTCGCTGCTCGACGAGCTCGGCGTGCGCGACCGGGTGTTCCTGGCCACCAAGGGCGGCCACACCCGCACCGACGGCGGCGGCTGGGCCACCGACAGCTCGCCGGAGCACCTGCGCGCGGCCGTGGACGCCAGCCTGCGGCGCCTTGGCGTCGACCGGATCGCGCTCTGGCAGCACCACCGGCCCGACCCGCGGATCCCCTACGACGACGTCATCGGCACGCTCAAGGAGATCGCGGACTCCGGCAGGGTCCGGATGCTGGGCCTGTCCAACGCCGACCCCGACCAGATCCGCTCCGCCCACGCCGTCCTGGGCGACGCCCTGGTCAGCGTGCAGAACCAGTTCTCCCCCGGCTACCGCTCCAGCCGCCCCGAGATCGACGTGTGCGCCGAGCTCGGGCTGGCGTTCCTGGCCTGGAGCCCGCTGGGCGGCCTGGGCGACGCCAAGGAGCTCGCCGCGAAGCACCCGGCGTTCGCCGGGGTCGCGCGGGAGCGCGGCGTCAGCCCGCAGCAGGTGGCGCTGGCCTGGGAGCTGGCCCAGGCGCCGGTGGTGGTCCCGATCCCGGGCGCCAAGCGGCCGACGTCGATCACCGACTCGGCGGCGGCCGCCGACCTGGAGCTGACCCCCGAGGAGCTGGCGGCCCTCGACGAGGGCTGAGTTCCCTGACGCGGACGTGCCCGGCGCCGCCGGCGTGTCCGTGGTCGAGCGCGGCCGGGCGGGTCCTCAGAGCGCCGCGATCGCCTCCAGCTCGATGTGCACGACCGGGCTGGCGAACACCGCGACCAGGGTGGTGCGGGCCGGACCGGGCTCGGGCCACACCGACCGGAAGGCCTCGTTCCAGGCGCCGAACAGCTCGGCGGAGGACAGGTAGGCGTTGAGCTTCACCACGCGCGAGGTGTCGACCCCGGCGTCGGCGAGGGTGCCGCGGAGCAGCTCCACGACCTCGGTGATCTGCTGGCCGGCCGGCACCTCCGCCCCGGTGGGCATCGCCGCGAAGGCCGTCGGGGCGATCAGGCCCGAGGTGAACACCAGGCCGCCCGCGGTGACCGTGCCGGGCAGCATCGGTGACTGGCCGGGCGTGCGGAGCAGGGTCGACATGCGTCAGTCCTCCCATTCGACGGCCGACCGGTCGAGGTCGGCGATGCCGCCCCGGCCGAGCAGCACGAGCACGGTCTCGATCTCCTGGCGCAGCAGCTCCAGGACCTGGTGGGCGCCGTCCTCCCCGGCGGCGGCGATGCCGTAGGCGCTGAGCCGCCCGATCAGCACCGCGTCCGCGCCCATGGCGATCGCCTTGACCACGTCCGAGCCCCGCCGGATGCCGCTGTCGAGCAGCACGGCGCCGCGGCCGTCGACGGCCGCGACGACGGGCTCCAGCGCCTCGATCGCGGACCTGACGCCGTCGAGCTGGCGGCCGCCGTGGTTGGACACGACCACCCCGGCCGCGCCGGCGTCCAGCGCGGCGCGCGCGTCCTCGGCGGTCAGGATGCCCTTGGCCAGCCAGGGCAGCGGGAACTCCGCCAGCAGCGCGGTGAGCTTCGCCCAGCTCCACACCGGGTCGGACTGCGGGTAGAGCTGGCCGAGCGCCCGCTCCATGTCGACCTCGGCGCCGGGCGGGTAGTTGCCGCCGACGACCCGGTTGTCGATGTTGAAGTCGTTGAGCAGGTTGTGCTCGCGCCAGCCGGGCTGGGGGCAGTCCAGGGTGAGCACGAGCGCCCGGTAGCCGGCGTCGACGTAGCGCTGGACCATGGCCCGGAAGTTGGCCTCGCTGCCCATCGGGTGCAGCTGCCCGAACACCGCCGCCGCCGGGGCCGCCCCGGCCACCTCCTCGATGGAGAAGGTGCCGGCCTCGGGCACGACGCTGCAGGTGCCGAAGCGCTCGTTGGCCCGGGCCACGGCGAGGTGGCCCTCCTCGTGGAAGTAGCCCTCGGCGCCGAACGGCGCGGTCAGCACCGGCATCCGCAGGTCGATCCCCAGCAGCGTGCTGGACGTCGACGGGTAGGGCCGCCCGGACATGACGCGGGGCACGAAGCGGATGCGGTCGAAGGCCGAGCGGTTGCGCCGCAGGGTGATCTCCGCGCCCGACCCGCCCTGCAGGAACTCGACGATGACGGGGTCCATCCCGGCCAGGCCGGTCCGCTCGATCTCGCGCAGCGTGCGCAGCCCGGCCCGGACCGTCGTCCGCTCCACCATGACGTGCCTCCCCCCTCGCGCCTGCGGCGATGCTACGACGCGCGGCGGCCCGTGGATCTCCACGAGTGACCGCGACCTCGTGCACCGGGTGAGCCGGCGGTGCTGCGCCTTCCCGGCGGACAGACGACGATGGGTCCGGTGAGCAGCGAGCCGCACGGGATCGCCTTCCCCGCCGACGCGTCGGGGCGGCGCAGCACCACCGCCTTCGGGCGGGCCGTCCTGGCCGACGCGCTGCGCCCGGTCGACCCGGCCGGCGCGCGGGCCGCCGAGCGCGAGACGGCCTGGCGCAGCCAGTACATCGGGCACTTCCGCCGCCAGGTCGAGGCCGGCCTCGGCGCGCCTGGCGACTGGCTCACGATGGCCGAGGCCGGGTTGGCGTCGGTCACCGACCGGATGGTGGTCGTGCGCGACGGCGCCGACGTCGGGCTGCGCACCCTGCTGACCGGCGGCCCCGACCGGCCGCTGGGCACCGTCGAGGTGCGCGGCACGGGCCGGCCCGTCGAGCGCCTGGCGATCCCCTACCAGGGCCGGCAGCTGACCGGGGACGCGCTGCGCGCCCAGCTGGAGCGGTGGGTCGGCGCCGGGGTCATGGAGCCCTCGGCCGCCGAGGCGGTCCGGACGGTGATCGACAACCCGGGGTGGCTGGCGCTGCCCGGGCGGACCGTCGCCGTGCTCGGCGCCGGCGCCGAGATGGGCCCGCTGCCGACGCTGCTGCGGTGGGGCGCGACGGTCGCCGCCGTCGACCTGCCGCGCCCGGCCCTCTGGGAGCGGACCGCCCGCCTGGCCCGGGAGAGCGCCGGCCTGCTGCTCGCGCCGGTCCGCGAGCCCGGACCGGCCCGCGCCGCGGGCGTCGACCTGCTGGTCGACGTCCCGGCGGTGGCCGAGTGGCTGCTGGCCCGGCCGGGGCGGCTGGTCCTGGGCAACTACCTCTACGCCGACGGCGGCACGCACGTGCGCACCTCGGTCGCGGCGGACGTGCTCGCCCAACGGCTGCGCTCGGCGCGCCCCGACCTGGCGCTGGCGTTCCTGGCCACCCCGACCGACGTGTTCGCGGTCCCGGCCGGGGCCGTCGAGCACTCGGTGCGGGCCTACGCCGAGCGCTCCCGCACCGCCAAGCTCCTGGGCCGGCCGCTGCGCTGGGCGACCCGGGGGCGGCTGCTGCACCGGACCTACCAGCCGGGGGCGAGCCCCGGGATCTGCGACGCGCTGGTGCCGGCCCAGGGCCCGAACTACGCCCTCGCGAAGCGCATCCAGCGCTGGCGGGCCGCGGTCGAGCGCGCCGCCGGGGCGACGGTCTCCTTCCACGTGGCCCCGTCCAGCCGCACCAGCTCGGTGCTCAAGAACAAGGCGCTGGCCGCCGCGTTCGCCGGCGCCCACCGCTTCGCCGTCGAGGTCTTCGAGCCGACGACGGCGAACGCGCTCATGGCCGCGCTGCTCGTGCACGACCTCACCGCGGAACCGGCCGTCCACGCCCACCCGTGGCAGCACGAGGCCGAGGGGGCGGTGCACGGCGGTCTGTGGCGCACCCCGTACGCCCCGCGCAGCTCCCTCGGCCTCGCCGCGGTGCTCGGCTACACCACCGCCCGCATGTGAGCGGTGGTTGACCGGTCCACGATCGGGGCATTCCTCCTCCGACGACGAAGGAGTGATCGATGGGCTTCCGCCTGCTGCCCCGCTTCCACCCGCGCCACCACCTGCGCAAGACCTACCGGCTGGGCCCGTTGCGGCTGCACGTCGGCGCCGGCGGCATCAGCTGGGGGCTCGGCGCCGGCCGCTGGTCCTGGAACGCCAGGAGCAGGCGGCACACCGTCGACACCCCCGGCCCCGGCTACTGGCAGAGCCGCGGGCGCCGGTAGCCCGCCGGGTCAGGTCGGCACGGCTGGTCAGGTCGGCACGCCCGAGGCGACCAGCCGGTCGTCCGGCAGCCCCGTGACGACCTCGACCCCGGCCGACATCACCCGCGAGAGCCGCAGCAGCAGGGCGGGGACCTCGTCGTCCGCCCAGCCGCACCCGGCGATCTCGTCGGACACCGCCAGCAGCGGCAGCGCCAGCCGGTCGCGCACCTCCTGGTAGCCGGCGAGGGCGCTGTCCTCGGCCCGGTCGTCGCCGAACCCGACGGCGACGGCCCGGGCCAGCAGCTCCGCGTCGCGCAGGGCGTCGGTCAGGCCGTGGGCAGTGAGCGGGTCCTTCCACGAGCCGGCGTCGCCGACCAGCGCCCACCCCGGCCCGTGCGCCCGGCGCAGGTGACCGGGACGGCCCGGCTGGGTGCGGACGACCCCCCGTCGCGCGCCCGCGCCCAGCCGGGCGGCCATGCCCGGGCTGGCCCGGGCCAGCACGTCGGCGAGCACCGCCGGTCCGCCGCGGCGGATGCGCTCCGGCGGGCCGCCGGCGAACACGCACACCTCGCCGCCGTTGGTCGGGATGAAGCCGGCGCCGACGCCGCCGCGGTAGGCCCACTCGTATCCGGCGGCCTCGACGCCGGCCCAGTAGCCGTAGACGACCGCGGAGCCGTGCGCGCCCCGGTGCAGGTCCTGCGCGCGCACGGCCGCGGCCACCGTGGAACGCACGCCGTCGGCGCCGATCACCAGGCGCGCCGCGATCGGGACGGTGCCGGCCCGCGTGCGGGCCCGGACACCGCCGACCCGGCCGTGGTCGTCCACGAGCAGCCCGGTGACGGCGACGCCGTGGCGCACCTCGGCGCCCGCCGCGACCGCGGCGTCGACCAGGACCGGGTCGAGCACCGTGCGCCGGGGCGCGTAGAGGGCCTCGACCCCGGCGCCGGGCGTGATCGGCACGATGATCTCGCCGTGCGCGTAGTGGAAGACGGTCCGGTGGACCGCGGGCGTGCCGAGGTCGACGAGCCGGTCGAGGAGCCCCCAGCGGGTCAGCTGGGCGACGCCGCCGCGCATCAGCGCGTGCGTCGAGGGGGTGTCGCTGCCGTAGCGGCCGCGGTCCACGGCCAGTACCGAGAGCCCGGCCCCGGCCAGCAGCATCGCCACCGCCGCGCCCGCGGCCCGGGCCCCGACGACGACCACGTCGTAGCGGTCGCGGTCGGGGCGGGTGCCCGGCAGGGGGTGCTCGCGCATCAGCCGGCGTCCACGTCGATGGCGACCGGCACCCCGTTGGTGACGACGTCGAACACCGCCGAGCGCGCCCTCGACCGCTCCACGACGTCGCGCAGGCGCGCCGGGTCGGCACCGCGCAGTCGCAGCGCGACGGTGATGCCCTGGAAGCCGTTGCGGGTCTGCGGGTCCAGGCCGAGCAGCCCCATCAGGTCGATGTCGCCCTCCACGGTGGACGAGACCTCGGTGAGGGTGATCCCGCGCGCGGCGGCGACGTTCGCGATGCCGGCGGTCAGGCAGGCCGCCAGCGCGTGCAGCAGGTACTCCACCGGGGTCGGGCCGTTGTCGCCGCCGACGAGCACCGCGGGGTGGTCGGCGTCGTAGGTGCGCGGCTCGACGTGGGCCATCTCCTGCAGGGCGCCGTGGAAGCCGTCGATGGTCGAGCGGCTGTGCGTGCCGCTGACCCAGGTGTTGGTGGCGCGGAAGCGGAACTTCGCGATCTCGGGGTTCGCCTTGACCGCGTCGAGCGTGGCGAACAGCGCCGCGGTGTCCACGCCGTTGCGCCGGGTGTCGTCGGTGATCGTCATCGGGGTCTCCCGTTGGTGTCGGTGTCGGGTGTCGGTGTCGCTGACCCGCCCACTGTCGATCGCGCCGACGCTGCCGGCATCCGTGCGGAGCACGGGAGCGGGCGCCTGCGTGGAAACCACGCAGGCGCTGCCGGCTGCCAAGATGGGTCGGTGGACCGGCCGGTGGGGGTGGTGGGCGCGGAGCTGACCGCGCGCGAGGCCGAGGTGCTCGCGCTGCTGCGGCAGCGGCTGTCCAACGGCGAGATCGCCGAGCAGCTCGTCGTCTCCGTGCGCACCGTGGAGAGCCACGTCTCGGCGCTGCTGCGCAAGCTCGGCGCCGAGGACCGGCGCGCCCTCGCCCGTCTCGCCGGTCCGGCTCCGCCCGTCGGGACGCACCCGCCGCAGCCGTCGCCGCTGCCGACACCACTGACCCCGTTCGTCGGGCGGGTCCACGAGCTCGACGCGCTCGCCGCCGCCGTCGGCCGCGACCGGCTGGTCACCGCCACCGGCCCGGGCGGGGTGGGCAAGACCCGCCTCGCGCTGGCCGTGGCGCACCGGCTGGCCGCCGAGCACCGCGACGGCGCGGTGTTCGTCGATCTGGTGGCGGTCGTCGACCCGACCCTGGTCACCGCCGCGGTCGCCGACGCCGTCGGGGTGCCGGAGCGGGCCGGCGCCAGCCGCGAGCAGGCGCTGCTCGCCGCGCTGGGCGGGCGCGAGCTGCTGCTCGTCGTGGACAACTGCGAGCACCTGCTCGACGGCGTGCGCGCGTGCGTGGAGCGGATCCTCACCGCGTGCCCGTCGGTGCGGGTGCTGGCCACCAGCCGGATCCGGCTGATGCTGGCGTTCGAGCGGGTGTTCGCCGTGCCCGGCCTGTCCACCGGCGGCAGCGACGACGGGGCCGACGGCGGCGACGCGGTCGCGTTGTTCACCGCCCGGATGAGCGCGGCGGGCGCCGCCGAGCCGGCGACCGCGCGGGAACGGGCCACCGTGCGCGGCATCTGCCGGGCGCTGGACGGCATGGCCCTGGCCATCGAGCTGGCCGCGGCCCGGGTCCCCGGGCTCGGGCTGGACGGGTTGTCCGGCGCCCTGGACGCGCACCTGCCGCTGCTGTCGGTCCGCGGCCGCGGCGACGGCCGGCACCGCTCGCTGCGCGCCGCGATCGACTGGAGCTACGCCCTGCTCACCGACGACGAGCGGGAGGCACTGCGGGCCGCGGCGGTGTTCGCGGCGAGGTTCGACGCCGACGCGCTCGCCGCCGTGACCGGCCGGCCGCGGGCGGACGTGCTGGACGCGCTGGGCCGGCTCGCGGACTGGAACCTGGTCTCGGTGCGCGCCGGCTCCCCCACCCGCTACCGGGTGCTGGAGACCATCCGCCAGTACGCCGCCGAGCTGCACCGCGACAACGACAACGACAACGACAGCGACGGCGACGAGGGCGTGCGGCTGCGCGCCGCCCACCTGGGCTGGGTGCGCGAGCGCCTGTCGGCGCTGATGCGCGCGGTCCGGGAGGGCGACGCGCGCGACGAGGACGCCTGGTGCGCCGCCGTCGACGCCGTGCTCGACGACGCCCGGGCCGCAATGAGCTGGGCGGGGGCGGACCCGTCGCGCCACCCCGCCGCCGTCGAGCTCGCCGACCTGCTCGGCGCGGTGTCCTACCAGCGCGGACACCCCGGGGAGGCGCAGCGCTCCCACGAGTGGGCCGCGGCACTGGCGGGCACCGCGGCCGAGCGGCACCACCGGCTGCGGCTGGCCGCGGGCGCCGCGGCCACGCGCAACGTCGGCGAGGAGGCCGTCGCGCTGCTCGAACGGGCGGCCGGCGTCACCGACGACCCGGACCTCGCCGCCTGCGACCTGGCGACGGCGGCCATGTACCCGCTGCGCTGCAGCGGCATCATGGGCGGGGCCGTGCCGGCCGACCTGGCGCCGGGCCTGCTGGAGCGGGCGCGCCGGACCAGCCGCGGCGGCCCGGCGGCGTCGGCGACCATCGCGATGGCCGAGGGGTGGGCGCCCGGGGCCACCGCGCACTCGCGGGCGCACACCGACGCGGCGCTCGCGCTGGCCGAGGCCGCCGGCGACCCCCTGCTGCGCAACATGGTCCTCGACCAGCTCATCGTGGTCGAGCTCGCCGACCGCGACCTGGCCGCGGCGCTGGCCGCGCTGCGCGCCCGGCTGGAACTGCTGGCCCCGCTGCCCGTCGACGCGCTGACCGGCTTCGAGTTCTACGACGCCACGCACATGGCCTGCCACCTGAACCTGGCCGTCGGCGACCTGCCCGCGGCCCGCCGCTACGCCGACGCCGTGGCCGCGCTGCCGTTCTACCGCGAGGAGCGCCACATCGGCCTCGGGCGCCGGGCGGAGGTCGACACGATGGCCGGCGACTTCGCCGGGGCGCTCGCCCGCGGCCGGTCGATGGAGCGCGACTGGGCCAGGGCGGGCCGGCCGGTGGCCAGCAACCTCGCCGTCGGGGCCTACTGCGTCGCCACGGCGCACGCGGTGCTGGGCGACGCCGACCAGCACCGGCACTGGGTCGCCATCACCGACGGCCTGCTGGGGACGTCGAACACCGGAGCGGGCCGCGACGGCGGGTGGCGCCCGACCCTCGACGCGCTGGCCGACCTGCACGCCGGCCGCCCCGAGGCGGCGACGCAGCGGCTGTCCGCCGACCTGGTCGGCGACCACTGGGACAACGCGAACTCGATCCTGTGGCTGCCCTGGTACGCGGCGCTGTGGGTGGAGTCCGCCGTCCTCGCCGGCCGTCCCGACGCCCTCGACCGCGTCGAGCCGGCCGCGCACGCCGCCCGGGCCAACCCGGTCGCGCTGGCGATCATCGAGCGGGCCGCCGCGATCGCGGCCGGCGACCCGTCGCGGTTGCCGGCGCTGGTCGGCCGTTTCGCCGACGCGGGCTGCCCCTACCAGGCGGCCCGCACCACCCTGCTGGCCCGATCCGCGGCGCGCTGACGTATCAGGCGCTCCCGCCGGCGGCCCTTCTCCGTGGGGGAGCCGAGCACAGGGGGATCGACGATGGACACGTTCACGGTGGGGACCGCGCTGGCCACGGGCCGGCGCAGGCGCGACCCGGCGGCGGTCCGGCTGTGGCGCCGGCTCCTCCCCCGCCTCGCCGCCTCGCCCGACGCGGTCGGGGCGGTCCGCGAGCTGCGCGCCAACCCGCGCAACCGGGCGGCGGGCCTGGTCCTGGGCGACGAGATCGCCCGCGTCCTCGACGCCGACCCCGACCTGCTGCGGCTGGCGCTGGCCGTCGTCGGGGGCGCGACCGAGCCGACCGCCGCGGCGGCGTGACCGGCCGGCGGTTCGGGTAGGCGGAGGGAGCGGTCAGCGCAGGGCCGCTCCGCCGGGCAGTCCCAGCAGGTCGAGCTCGGCGCGGGTGGGGAGGCCCTCCCAGTCGCCGCGGGTGGCGACGGCGAAGGCGCCCACCGCGTTGCCCCGGGCCAGCCGGCCGGGCACGGCGAGGCCGTCGAGCAGGGCGGAGAGGTAGCCGGCGGTGAAGGCGTCGCCCGCGCCCACCGAGTCGACGACGCCCACCCGGTGCCCGGGGGCGGCGTGCTCGCCGTCGGCGGTGAGCGCGCGGGCGCCCTCGGCCCCCAGCTTGACCACGACCTCGCACCCGGCGTCGCGCAGCGCGCCCACCCCGCCCACCAGCTCCAACTCCTCCGGCGAGCCGACCACGACGTCGACCCGCCGGGCCAGCGGGCCCAGCGCCGCCGCGGCCGCGGCCGCCGACCACAGCCGGGCCCGGTGGTTGACGTCCAGGCAGACCCGCCAGCCGGAGTGGGCCACGGCGCGGCGCACGGCGTCGAGCGGCCCCGGACCGAGCGCCGCGGTCACCCCCGTGACGTGCAGCAGCCGGGCCCCCGCGGCCAGCGCGGCGGTCAGGTCGTCGGGTTCCAGCCGGGAACCGGCCGAGCCGGCGCGGTGGTACTCCACCCGGGTCAGGTCGGGCAGGCGCTGCTCGAACAGCACCAGCCCGGTGGCCGCGTCCGGATCGGGGCGCAGCGCCAGCGCGACGCCCTCGGCCCGCAGGGTGCGCTCGACCAGCGCCCCGCTCTCGTCCGACCCGACCCGCCCGGCGAAGCGCACCGCGTGCCCGAGCCGGGCCAACCCGATCGCGACGTTCGACTCGGCGCCGGCGATCGAGAGCCGGGCCGCGCCGCCCAGGCGCACCGGCCCGTCGGCGCGCACCGCCACCATCGCCTCGCCGAACGTCAGGACGTCGACCGGGGTCATCCGGCGGCCGCCAGGAAGGCGCGCGCCCGCTCGCGCAGCGCGGCCAGGTCGCCGCCGCGGGCGGCGTCGCCCACCAGCGGACCGCCCGCCCCGACGGCCAGCGCCCCGGCGTCGAGGTAGGGGCGCACGTCCCCGACGCCGACCCCGCCGACCGGGACCAGGTCGACGCCCGGGAACGGGTCGCGCAGCGCGCGCAGGTACGCCGGGCCGTGCACGCTGGCCGGGAAGACCTTCACGGCCGCGGCACCCGCGCGCACCGCGGCCAGCACCTCGGTCGGGGTGAACGCCCCGGCCACCACCGGCAGCCCCAGCTCCAGCGCCGCGTCCACGCCGGGCCCGAGCGCCGGGGTGAGCGCGAACGCGGCCCCGGCGTCGCGGGCGCGGACGGCGTCGTCGCGGGTGAGCACGGTGCCGGCGCCCACCCGCTCGCCCAGCTCGGCCACCGCGCGCTCGATCACCCCGAACGCCCCGGCCGTGGTCAGCGACACCTCGACCAGCCCGATGCCCTCCTCGGCCAGCGCCAGCACCGTGCGCAGCGCCGCGTCGGCGTCGTCGCCGCGCACGATCGCCAGCACCGGGTGCTCGGCGAGCCGTCCCCGCAGGTCCATGCCACTCCCCCCGGTCAGGCCCAGCGCAGGGCGAGCGCGTCGCGGCTGCGGGCCAGCTCCAGCAGCTCGGCGCGCGTCGCCGGCCCGACCTGCGGGAACGGGGCCCGCGTGCGCGCCGAGGCGATGACACCGCCCTCCGCGAGCACGATCTTGGCCGCGGCCAGGCCGCACTGCCGGTTCTCGTAGTGGATCAACGGCAGGACCCGCTCCCACCCGGCGACCGCACTGTCGCGGTCGCCGGCGTGGTAGTCGGCGACGACGCCGGCCAGCACCTCCGGGATGGTCGCCGAGGACATGGTGGCCAGGACGCCGGCGTCGAGGTCGGGGACCAACGTGACGGCCTCCTCGCCGTCGTAGAGCCCGGGCAGGTCGGCGCCCGCGGCCTCGCGCAGGGCCCTGACCTTGCCGGCCGCGCGCGCCACCTCGATCTTGGCGTGCCGGACCTGCGGCACCTCCCTGGCCAGCCGGGCGAGCAGCGGCACCGGGAGCGCGGTGGGGCTCATCGGCGCGTCCTGGACCATGACCTCGATCTCGAGCCCGTCGGCGACGCGGCGGAAGAAGTCGAGCACGCCGTCCTCGCCCACGGCCATCGTCGCGCCGAAGAACGGCGGCATCAGCATGACCATCCCCGCCCCGCGCTCCAGCGCGTCCCGGGTGCGGTCGCGGGCGACGCGCGCGCTGTAGGAGCTGGTCGTCACGATCACCGGGACGCGGCCGGCGACCTGCTCCAGCGTGGCGTCGAGCACCTGCACGCGCTCGGCGTCGGTCAGCGAGAACTGCTCGGAGAAGTTGGCCAGCACGCAGATCGCCGCCGCGCCCGCGTCGACCAGGAACTCCGCGACCCGGCGCTGCCCGTCCAGGTCGAGCGACTCGTCGTCGGCGAACACGGTGGGCGCCACCGGCAGGACACCGCGCAGCCCGTCCCGGGGGATCACGGCGCTCGGCGGGGCGGGCACGGCTTCGGCGGGGTCCACGCCCCCGACCGTACGAGCAGGGCGCCGGAGATCCCATACCCCCGCGGCGCGGCGGTGGGTGGGGCGTCGCAGCGTGGGGTGGGGCGTCGCAGCGCGCCGGCGCGCTGCGAGCACCCCGCCAGGGCTGCAGCGCCCACTCAGCGCTGCGAGGACACCCACCCGCACCCACCCCGCGCTGCGGAGGACGCCCTGATCGCGCATTGCGGCGCGCCCCCACTGCCGCATCCGGCAACGCACCCGCACCCCCCTGCCGGATCACGGCACCCACGCACCCCCCGCGGCCAACGAGGCTCATCCCACGTCAACATCACGAAAGCGGTGACGCATGCGCAGGTCCCCCGGGGCAACTGACCTGCCCCCCTCGATCAGCGACCTCCCGGCCCTGTCCGACCTCGTACCCCCCGACGTGTGGGCGGCCGACCTGGTCGCCGCTTCGGAGGGATTGTTCGAGCGCGATGTCCGCGTGCTCCGCGACAGCGACGGCGGCGGGCTCGTCGTCGTCGGGCACGCGGCGATGCGGGCGCTGGCCCAGCACGCCGAGGTCGGCGCGACGCCGGTCGAGTTCCTGACCGGGCGGTCGGGCGAGCGCGTGCGGCGCGCGACCGGGGCGGAACCGGGCGGGGCGGGGGCGTTCGACGCCTTCCTGCGCAACCAGGTCTTCACCATGAACCCGCCGCTGCACGCCGGCGTCCGCCGGGTCGTGGGCCGGCACCTGGTGCCGCGGGCGGTGATGGGGGCGGCGGGACGCGCCGAGCGGGTGATCGCCGAGGTGCTCGCCGAGGTGGTGGCGGCCGGTGGGCCGGTCGACCTGGCCCGGGACGTCGCCGGGCCGTACGTCACGCGGTTCTGGACCGGGCAGCTGGGCATCCCCGTCGGGACGGCCGCGCGCGTGCAGCACCTGATGCACGAGATGAACCGGATGTTCCTGTTCGCGCCCACCGTCGACGACCGGGCGCGGATGCTCGCGGCGACCGCGGAGTACATGGACCTCGTCGGGCGGACCGTGGCGCGGGCCTGGGAGCACGGCGACAACGCCCTGCTCGCCGACCTCGCCCGCGGCCTCGACGGCGTCGACCTCCCCGGCGGCCCCGCGGAGCTGGGCGCGTTCGTCGCGGCCAACTTCTTCGACGGCTTCCACACCGTCGGGGTGGCGCTGGCCAACGCGGTCCACCACCTGTACGCCGACCCCGCCGACGTCGAGCGCGTGCGACGGGACCCGTCGCTGGTGCCGGCGGCGTTCACCGAGGGCGTGCGCCTGTCCGCGCCGCTCATGCTGACCACCCGCATGGCGCACGCCGACGTGGAGCACGCGGGCCTGCGCATCCCGGCGGGCACGCCGATCACGATGGTCTGGATCGCCGGCAACCGCGACCCCGAGGTCCACGACGACCCCGGCCGCTACCGGCTCGACCGCGCGCCGCGGCTCGGGACCGCGTTCGGCGGCGGCGCGCGCATCTGCCCGGGGCGCAACGCGGCCCGGATGCTGGGCGAGGTCGCCCTGCGGGCGCTGACCGCGGCGACCGTGGAGGTGCACGTGGCCACCACGGACACCGGCTGGGTGCCGGGCTCCGGCATCCGCCGGCGCGCGGCGATCCCCGTGGTGGTGCGGCAGGTGGCGGCCGCATGAGCGCGACCGTGACCATCGTGGTGGTGGTCTGAGTGCCCGAGGCACGGTTCGTCGGCGCCGGGAGCGCCGAGACGGTCCTCGACGTGCCCAACGGGCAGACGCTCAAGCAGGCCGCGGTCGACAACCTCGTGCCGGGGATCATCGGCGACTGCGGCGGCTACGCCACCTGCGGCACCTGCCACGTCGTCGTAGACGAGCCCTTCCGGGCGCGCCTGCCTACCCCGTCGGAAGACGAGGAGATCATGTTGGAGGGACTTCTCACGCCGGTGACCGCTGGCAGCAGGCTCGCCTGCCAGATCACGATGGCAGACGATCTCGACGGCATCACCGTCCACGTTCCCGAGTCGCAGGGGTGAGCACTATGGATCCATCCATGGACAGCGCGGTCCGGGCGGTGATCGACGGGGGGCTGCGGCTCATCAGCGACGGGCTGGTGGAGGGCACCGCCGGCAACATCAGCGTCCGGCACGGCGACCTGGTCGCGGTCTCGCCCTCCTCGATCGACTACGACCGCATCCGCCCCGAGGACGTGTGCGTCCTGGACCTCGACGGGACGATCGTCAGCCGGCCCGACGGGCCCCGACCGTCCACCGAGACCGGCATGCACCTGCGGATCTACCGCGAGACCGGGGCGCGGGCCGTGGTGCACCACCACGGCCTGGCCAGCGTGGCGGTGTCGACGGTCGTCGACGTGCTGCCCGCGCTGCACTACTACATCGTCCGGCTCGGCGGCCCCGTCCGGGTGGCCGCCTACGCCCGCTACGGCACCGACCAGCTCGCCCGCAACGTGCTGGCCGCCCTGGAGGGCCGCAACGCCGCGCTGATGCAGAACCACGGCGCGATCACCTACGGCGCCTCGCTGGAGCAGGCCTTCGACCGGGCGCTGCTGCTGGAGTGGTTGTGCCGCCTGCAGGTCACCGCCGCATCGATGGGCAGGCCGCGGGCGCTGTCCGATTCGGACCTGGCCGAGGTCGCCTCGGCCGCCTACGAGAGGACGTCGTCGTGATCGCACCGCTGGGTCCCCGGGTCGTCTGCGTCGGCCCGCACATCGTCGACGTGCTGGTGCGCCCGGTCACCACCATCCCGCCCGGCCAGGGCGGCGCCCTCGTCGAGCAGCTGCGGATCACCGCCGCCGGGACCGCCGCGGGCACGGCCGTCGACCTGGCCAAGCTCGGCGCCCGGGTCACCTCGATCGGGGCGGTCGGCGACGACACGAACGGGCAACTGCTGCGCATGCTGCTCGACCAGCACGGCGTCGACGCGTCGCGGCTGGTCGTGCGCCCGGGCCTGGCGACCTCGGCGACCGTGCTGCCGATCCGCCCCAACGGCGAGCGCCCCGCCCTGCACCTGCCCGGCGCCACCGCGACGCTGACCGCCGCCGACGTCGACCTCGACCTGGTCGCGGACGCCGACTTCGTGCACCTCGGCGCCCCCGAGGCGCTCGGCCCGTTCGCAGCGGAGGCGGGGGTCGCGCTGCTGCGCCACGCCCGCGAGCACGGCACGACCACGTCGGTCGACGTGCTCGGGTCGGCCACCGACCCGGCCGTGCTCGACCGGCTCTCCGACCTGCTGCCCTGGGTCGACTACTTCCTGCCCAACGACGACCAGCTCCGCGGCCTGGCCGGGACCGACGACCTGGAGAAGGCCGCCAGGGCCGTGCGCGAGCGCGGCGTCGACACCGTCATCGCGACCATGGGCGGCGAGGGCTCGCTCATCGTCGGCGAGGGCGGGGCCGAACAGCTGCCCGCGTTCGCCTGCGACGTCGTCGACACCACCGGTTGCGGCGACGCGTTCGTCGCCGGCCTGCTGGTCGGCCTGCACCAGGGCTGGGAGGTCCGCGTCGCCGCCGCGCTCGGCACGGCCGCCGCGGGCCTGGTCGCCACCGGCCTCGGCTCGGACGCCGGCATCGTCGACCTGCCCACCACGATCGCCTACTGGGCCGACCGGACCGAGGAGATCGGCATCTCGCCGCCTTAGGCTGCCCAGATGCAGAGGGACCGCCGAACGGACGCGCACCCCTCGCTGACCGCGCTCGTCGCCGTCCTGCACGCCGAGCGCGAGTCGATCGCCCGCCGCTTCGCCCAGCTGCTGCGCACCGCCGCCCCGGAGTACTACGCGATCGACGCCAGCGACTTCCAGGACGCCGGGTGGGCGGCGCTGTCGGTGGTGGTCGACGGGGCGCTGCTCGCCGTCGACGAGGGCAGTCACGCCGGGTTCCCGGTGGAACTGGTCGCGGAGTCGGTGGCCGCGGGGCGCAACGGCCTGCCGTGGGAGGTGCTCGACCGCAGCTACCACCTCACCCACCAGGCCGTGTGGGAGTCGGTGATCGGCGTGCTGACCGGGCTGCGCCGCCCGCGCGCCGAACAGGCCGCGCTGCTGCGCGCCGTGTCCGAGCGGCTGTTCTCCTACTTCGACCACCTGTCCTCCACCGCCGGGCGGGTGTACGCGCGGGCCGAGCGCGAGCAGCGCGGCCGGCGCGACGACCGGCTGCGCGGGCTGGTGGGGCAGGTCCTCGACGGCGGGTCGGTGCCGGAGGTGGAGCTCGGCTACCGGCTCGGGCGCACGCACGTCGCCGTGGTCGCCTGGGGGTCCGACGACGTCCGGCCCACGCTGGGCGCCACCGCGCGCGCCCTGGACGCCGAGGTGCTGGTCGTCCCGGCCGGGGAGGACCAGACGTGGGCGTGGTTCGCGGTCGGCGACCGGGCGGGCGGCGACGCGCTCCGCTCGGCGCTGGACGCCGCCCCGGCGGGGCGGTTCGCGCTGGGCTCGCCCGCGGTGGGCGCCCCGGGTTTCGCGACCAGCCACCGGCAGGCCCGGCAGGCGGCGTCGGTGTGGGCGCGCCGGCTGACGGTCCCGGCCGGCTCGGCGCTCGGCTACGCCGAGGTCGCCTTCCTGGCCGTCGCGCTCGATGACGAGACGACGGCCCGGCTGTTCGCCGAGCACGAGCTGCGCCCGCTGCTCGCCGCGGGAGCGCGCTCGGGCGAGCTGGGCCGGACGCTGGTGGCGTACTCCCGGTCGGGTCTCAACACGCGGTTGACGGCGAAGGCGCTCGGCGTCTCCGAACGCACCGTGCGCTACCGGCTCGACCGGCTCGACGAGCTGCTCGGCGCCGGCTTCCGGGCCCGCCTGCCCGAGCTGGTACTGGCGATCGCGGTGGCCGACGCGCTCGACCTGCGACGCGGCGCCCCTACGTGGCCGACAGCCGCGACAGGAACCTCGACACCAGCGCGGACTGGTGCTCCGGGGTCATCCGCTCCGGGTCGATGATCGCCTGGATCGACAGCGACTCGATCAGCGCCTGGATCTCGTCGACGATGAAGCCGGCGTCCTCGTCGCGGCGCATCTCGCCGCAGTCCTGGGCCCGGGCCACGAACGAGCCCCACATCGCGCGCGAGCTGGCGTTGGACGCGCTGCGGATCTGGCGCAGGTGGGCGTTGCCGACCGTGTGACCGAGGAAGCTGACGTCGACGTGGGCCTCCAGCAGCCGCTCGTCGTCGAGCGGGAGCGCCTCCAGCAGGGCCAGCCGCAGCGCCTCCATGCTGGAGCGCCCCTCGGTCGCCTCGGCGATGCGGGCGCGGGCCCTGGCGAAGGCCAGCAGGTGGGCCGAGCTGAGGATGTCGGCCTTGTCCCTGAAGTAGTGCGTGAGCACCCCGACCGAGTGGCCGGCCTCGTCGGCGATGCGGCGGATCGTCGTCGCGTCCAGCCCGACCCGGGCGATCACCCGCCACGTCGCCGCGAGCACCTCTTGCCTGCGCTGGTCGTGGTCGACGATCTTCGGCATGGGTCTCCTCGGCTTGGCCCCGGGTGGGGTGTGTGCGGTCGGAGTGAGCACACGCAGTGACCACTCGGAGTGAGTCTGTCGCGACGGCGGCGCGGTCGCGCAAGCCGCCCCGGTGGCACTTCACACGGAGATAATCTGACCTTAAGGTATATCGAACATTCGAACTAAATCCTATGCTCCTGCACCATCCCCCGTCCCGAGGAGACCCCGTGACTCTGGCTGCCGACCCCCCTGTGCGGCTGACCCGCCTCGACCGGGAGCTGCGCGACAGGGCGGCGAAGGTCATCCCCGGCGGCATGTACGGCCACATGCTCGTCAACGACCGGACGATGCCGCCGTCGTTCCCGCAGTTCTGGGCCCGCGGCGAGGGCGCACACGCCTGGGACGCGGACGACAACCGCTACGTCGACTTCCTCTGCGCCTTCGGCCCGATGCTGCTGGGCCACCGCAACCCGGTCGTCGACGAGGCCGCCGCCCGCCAGCTCGCGCTGGGCGACACGCTGTCGGGCCCGAGCCCGCGGATGGTCGAGCTGGCCGAGCTGCTGACCTCGACGATCCACCACGCCGACTGGGCGATGTTCGCCAAGAACGGCACCGACGCCACGTCGACGGCGGTGCGCGTCGCGCGCGTGGCCACCGGCCGCACGAAGCTGCTCAAGGCCGCCGTCGCCTACCACGGCGCGAACGACTGGTTCACCCCCCGGTCGGCCGGGGTGACCCCGCAGGACCGGGCCAACATCGTCGAGTTCGAGTACAACGACGTCGCCTCGCTGGAGGCCGCGGCCGCTGCCCACGACGGCGACGTCGCCGCGATCATCGTCGCCCCGTTCCGGCACGACTCGTTCGTCGCCCAGGAGGACGTCGACCCGGCGTTCGCCCGGGCGGTCCGCGAGCTGGCCACCCGCATCGGCGCCGTGCTCATCCTCGACGAGGTCCGCAGCGGCTTCCGGCTCGACGTGCACGGGGCCTGGGAGGGCCTCGGCGTGCGGCCCGACATGACCGCCTTCTCCAAGGCGCTGGGCAACGGCTACGCGATCTCCGCGCTGGTCGGGACCGACGCGCTGGCCGATGCCGCCTCCGAGGTCTACGTGACCGGCTCGTTCTGGTACTCGGCGGTGCCGATGGCCGCCGCGATCGCCACGGTGCGCCAGGCCGTCGAGATCGACGCGCCCGCCGTGATGCGGGTGCCGGGCGAGCGGTTCAAGGCCGGGCTGGAGGCCCAGGGCCGCCGGCACGGGCTGGCGCTGAGCCTGACCGGCCCGGTGCAGATGCCGCTGCTGGTCTTCGCCGACGACCCCGACAAGAAGACGGCGTTCGCGTTCACCGACGCCGCCGTGCGGCGCGGGGTCCTGCTGCACCCCTGGCACAACATGTTCCTGTCGACCGCGCACACCGTCGAGGTGATCGACGAGGTGCTGGAGCTGACCGACAGCGCCCTCGCCGAGACCGCGGCCGCCCTCCGGGCCGGCTCGTGACCCCCACTCCCCCCGACCCCGGTACGACAGAGGAGACACCCCGATGAGCCCCATCCCCCTGCGCAGAGCCAGGAAGTCCCGGGTCGTCGCACGAGCCGCCGCCGCCATGGCGGTCGCGATCGGGCTGGCCGCCTGTTCGAGCGCCGCGCCGGCCACCCAGGAACGCACCGGGATCATCCTCGGCCGGGCCATGGACGTCACCACGCTCGACATCTCGCGCTCGCTGTGCGACACCTGCCAGATCTACAACGCGGCGGTCTACGAGTCGCTGCTGCACGCCACGCCCGAGGGGGAGCTCGAGCCGCTGCTGGCCGAGAAGTGGGAGGCGAACGCGGACAACACCCAGTTCACCTTCACGCTGCGCGCCGACGCCGTGTTCTCCGACGGCTCGCCCGTGGAGGCCAAGGACGTCGTGTGGTCGTGGGAGCGGCTGAAGAACCTGGCCGGCTCGCCCAGCTACTTCATGGCCGGCATCACCAAGGTCGAGGCCCCCGACGCCCGCACCGTGGTGGCGACCTCGGAACTGCCGAACTCGGCGTTCTTCAACATCGTCTCCGCCGGCTACACCGGCATCATCAACTCCGACGTCGCCGCCGAGAACGGCGCCACCGCGGACGCGAACGCGGCCTCCTCCGACCAGGCCGAGCAGTGGTTCCTGAGCAACTCGGCGGGCAGCGGGCAGTACGTGCTCGACTCCTACGCCGAGGGCTCGCAGCTGGTGCTGAAGGCCAACGACAAGTACTGGGGCGAGAAGCCGAACTTCACCGACGTCACCATCAAGGAGGTGACGGACTCCTCCGCCCAGCTCCAGCAGCTCCAGCAGGGCGACATCGACGTGGCCATGCAGCTGAGCTTCGACGCGCTGGGCCAGATCGAGAACGCCCCGAACCTCACCACCGAGGTCGTGCCCTCGCCGAACTTCGTCTACATCGCGCTGTCCCCCGGCAAGGCCGGCGGCGAGGCGCTGCAGGACCCGCGGGTGCGCGAGGCGGTCCGCAAAGCGATCGACTACACGTCGGTGATCGACGCGACCGTGGCCGGCAACGGCGAGAAGCAGGCCACCGGCGTGCCCAACGGCTTCGAGGGCACCGAGGGCCTGCCCCTGCCCGAGTACGACCCGGAGGGCGCCAAGGCGCTGCTCGCCGAGGCCGGCCACGGCGGCGGGCTCACCCTGCAGGCCGTCTTCCCGACCTTCACGATCTACGGCGTCAACTTCGCCACCATGATGCAGTCGATCCAGCAGTCGCTGGGCGGCGTCGGGATCCAGCTCGACCTGCAGCCCCTGGAGTACCAGGCCTGGGCCGACCGCCTCGGTGAGGGCATCCCGGTGACGGCCGTCTACTTCGCCCCGGACCACCCGGACTCGATCCAGTACTTCCAGTACTTCGGGCTCATCGAGGGCTCGGTCTGGGCCGAGCGGGCCGGCGTGCCGGTCAACCCCCAGCAGCAGCAGCTGGCGGTGGCGGCGCTGTCGCAGACCGGCGCGGAGCGCACCGCCTCCTACACCGAGCTGGCGAAGCTGATGTACAACGACGCCATCATCCTGCCCGTGGTGAACCCGCAGTACCTGTTGGCCAGCTCGGCCGACGTGACCGGCAACAACCTGGACATCACCCGCAACCTGGACCTGACCCGCATCAAGTTCAACGCGGGGTGACCCGCGGTGCGGGGGTGGCCCGGCCACCCCCGCACCACCCCCCGGCCCACCACCACCCGACCCCGTGGACCTGAGCTGATGATCCGATTCGTCGCCAAGCGCCTGGCCCTGATGCCCCTGCTGCTGTGGGGGATCGTGACCATCGCGTTCCTGCTCTCGCACGCCGTCGCCGACAACCCGCTCGCCTCGATCGTCGGCGAGCGCAACCTCGGCAACCCCGACATCGTCCGCGCGGCCACCGAGCGGTGGGGGCTCGACAAGAGCCTGCCCGAGCAGTACTTCCTCTACATCGCGAACCTGCTGCAGGGCGACATGGGCACGTCGTTCCGCACGAAGGCGCCGGTCGGCTCGGACCTCGCCGACCGCCTCCCGGCCACGCTCGAGCTCGCGGCCATGGCCCTGGTGTTCGCGATCGTCATCGGGACCCTGCTCGGGGTGCTGGCCGCCCGCATGCGGGGCCGGATCGTCGACAGCGTGGTGCGGGTGCTGGCGCTGCTCGGGTCGTCGCTGCCGGTGTTCTGGGTCGGGCTGATCTTCCTGTTCATCTTCTACGCCAGCCTCGGGGTCGCCGCCGGACCGGGGCGGCTGTCCGCGCGCGTCATCCCGCCGCCGGACGCCACCGGCTTCTACACCGTCGACGCCCTGCTGGCCGGCGACTGGCCGCTGTTCGTCGACGCGTTCGGGCACCTGCTCATGCCCGCGCTGATCATGAGCCTGGCGCTGCTGGGCACGGTGATCCGCATCGTGCGCTCGCAGATGCTGGAGGAGCAGGGCTCGGACTACGCCCGCACCGCCCGGGCCAAGGGCATGACCCGCGGCCAGGTGCTGAACCGGCACGTCCTGCGCAACGCGATCACACCCGTCATCACGATCGTCGGCGTCTCGGTCGGCCTGCTGATCATGGGCGCGGTGCTGATCGAGACGATCTTCTCCTGGAACGGCATCGGGACCTACGCCGTCGAGTCGTCCCGGGCGCTGGACTTCCCCGCGATCACCGGGGTCTGCCTCGTCGGCGGCTGCATCTTCCTGGTCGCCAACCTGGTCACCGACATCGCCTACGCCGTCGTCGACCCCCGAGTGAGGCTCTCATGACGCTGGCCGCCGCCCCGACGGGCACCCCGGCCGTGGGACCGGACGGGCCCGGCGGGACACCGCCGGGCGCGAGCGTCCCGGTGCGCCTGCGGCTGCGCCGGTTCCGCACGCCCTCGATCGTCCTCGGCGCCGCGGTGGTCGCGCTGTGGGTCCTGGTGATCGCGTTCGCCGGTGTGATCGCGCCCTACGACCCGTACGCGGTGGCCGGGCCCCGGCTCAGCCCACCGTCGGGCGAGTTCCTGCTGGGCACCGACACCCTGGGCCGCGACGTCCTGTCCCGGGTGCTGCACGGGGCGCGGCTGTCGCTGCCGATCGCCCTGGCCACGATCAGCATCGCCGCGCTCGTCGGCTGCGTCATCGGGGCCGTCGCCGGCTTCTACGGCGGCATCGTCGACTCCGTGCTGATGCGCCTGGCCGACATCACCATGGCCTTCCCCAGCATCCTGCTGGCGATGGCGGTGGCCGCCGCGCTCGGGCCCGGCCTGACCAACTCGTTCCTGGCGATCGTCGTGGTCTGGTGGCCCATCTACGCCCGGCTCATCCGCGGTCAGATCCTCTCGATCAAGGAGCGGGAGTACGTCATGTCCGCGCGCGCGATCGGGATGAGCCGCCTCACCACCCTGCGCAAGCACGTGCTCCCGCACGCCATGACCCCGGTGCTGGTCTCCGCGACCATGGACCTCGGCATGATCATCATCCTGGTCGCCTCGCTGAGCTTCCTCGGCCTCGGCGCGCTGCCGCCCTCCCCCGAGTGGGGCGCGATGATCACCGAGGGCTCGGCGAACTTCTACCAGTGGTGGATCGCCGCCGGGCCCGGCCTGGCCATGGTCACCATCGTCCTCGCGGTGAACTTCCTCGGCGACAGCCTGCGCGACGTCCTCAACGTCCGGACCCGCGTCCGGTGAGCGCGCCCCCGACCAGAAAGCCGGCCCGATGACCGCCACGCCCGACGACGACCGCCCCCTGCTGGCGATCGCCGGCCTGACCGTCGCGTTCACCACCGACCGCGGACCCGTCGAGGCGGTGCGCGGCGCGGACCTCGCGGTCCGCCGCGGCGAGACCGTCGCCATCGTCGGCGAGAGCGGGTCCGGCAAGTCGACGCTGGCCTCGGCGATCAACGGGCTGCTGGCCGCGAACGGCCACGTGACCGCCGGCTCGATCGACTTCGACGGCACCGACCTGCTCGCCCTGCCCGAGCGGCGGATGAACGCCGTGCGGGGCAGGCGGATCGGCCTGGTCCCGCAGGACCCGATGTCCAACCTCAACCCGCTGCTGCCCGTCGGCAAGCAGATCTCGGAGATCTTCCGGATCCACGGCGTGGCCGGCGGCCGCGCGGCCCGCGACCGCGCCGTCGAACTGCTCGACGCGGTCGGCATCCCCGACCCCCGCCAGCGCTACCGGCAGTACCCGCACGAGTTCTCCGGCGGCATGCGCCAGCGGGTGCTGATCGCGATGGGCCTGGCCTGCCGGCCCCAGTTGCTCATCGCCGACGAGCCCACCTCGGCCCTCGACGTGACCGTGCAGAAGATCGTCCTCGACCTGCTCGACGAGCTGACCACCTCGATGGGCACGGCCGTCCTGCTCGTCACCCACGACCTCGCGCTCGCCGCCGAGCGCGCCGACCGCGTCGTGGTGATGCACCGCGGCGCCGTCGTCGAGAGCGGCCCGACGGCGGAGGTGCTCAACGACCCGCGCAACGACTACACGCGCAGGCTCCTCGACGCCGCCCCCGGCATGGCCACCGAGTCGCTGGTCGGCGCCGAGACGCTCACCGACGCTGCGCCGGTCATCGAGGTGACGGGCCTGCGCAAGGAGTACGCCGTGCGCAACGGCGCGTTCGGCCGCCGCTCGCGCTTCGCCGCGGTCGACGACGTCTCGTTCTCGGTGCCGCGCGGGCGCACCGTCGGCATCGTCGGCGAGAGCGGCTCGGGCAAGTCCACCACCGCGAAGATGCTGCTGATGCTCGAACCGAGCACCTCCGGCGACATCGTCTTCGACGACCGCGAGGTCACCGGCCTGGCCGGGCGCGACCTGTTCGCGTTCCGCCGCCGGGTCCAGCCGGTCTTCCAGAACCCCTACGCCGCGCTCGACCCCCGCTACACGGTCGGCGACACCGTCCGCGAGCCGCTGGAGGTGCACCGGATCGGCACCCGCGCGGAGCAGGACGCCCGGGTGTCCGAGCTGCTGACCCAGGTCGCCCTGGACCCCGACCTCGCCGACCGCTACCCCCACGAACTCTCCGGCGGC
This sequence comes from Pseudonocardia lacus, assembly GCF_018531445.1. Taxonomy (GTDB): domain Bacteria; phylum Actinomycetota; class Actinomycetes; order Mycobacteriales; family Pseudonocardiaceae; genus Pseudonocardia; species Pseudonocardia lacus. The sequence goes on along the minus strand of NZ_JAHDTH010000011.1, from coordinate 42,466 downwards.
CAGCGCCAGCGCGTCGCGATCGCCCGGGCACTGGCCCTCGACCCCGAGGTCGTGATCCTCGACGAGGCGGTCTCGGCCCTCGACGTGCTCGTCCAGGCCCAGATCCTCGACCTGCTCGTCGAGCTGCAGCGCCGGCTGGGCCTCAGCTACGTCTTCATCAGCCACGACCTCGCCGTCGTCCGCATCCTGTGCCACCACGTGCACGTCATGAAGGCGGGTCGGATCGTGGAGAGCGGGTCACCGGACGCGCTGTTCCGCGACCCGCAGCACGAGTACACGAAGGAACTGCTCGCCGCCATCCCGGTCGGCACGCCGACGGGCCAGGGCGCCGGCCCCAAGCTCCTGACGTAGGTGGTGCCCGGTCCGGGCCGAGCGACGGTGACTCTCGTCCAACCAGGCGCAACGAGAGTCACTGTCGCACACCTTCGGCAGGCTCAGCTCACGGCGCGTGCCGCCGCAACCACTCGATGGGGTCCCCGTCATCGACCCCGACCCCGGCCTCCCGCAACAACGTCCGCGCCAGCCCCCTCCGCTGCGCCGAGTACGTGAGCACGTGCGCCAGCACGCTCCCGAGCACGAAGCTCTCCGGGGGATCGCACAACGCGTCGACCACCCGGTCCCCCCACGCCCGCCGCCGCTCGACGTCGCTCACGAACGCCAACCAGCGCGGCACGACGGCATCGAGCCGGGCGCTCAACCCGACCGGATCGTCGTCGTCGCGCAGCCGCCCCGGGTGGTCGGCCCCCTCGACCGAGGCCAACCAGATCTCGTAGGTGCCCACCGCCCGGTTGAGCAGCGCCGCGATCGACCCCTCCGGCCCCGCCCACTCCAGCAGCACCAGCCCCGGCATGCGCTCGCGCAGGTACTCGGCCGGGTCCAGGCCCTTGGCCAGTTCGACGAGCGCGCGCACGTCCTGCACGTCGTGGTGCACCAGCAGCACGGTGACCTCACCCGACGACGCCTGGACGGGTCCCTCGATCCACAGCCCGTCGGGGGCGTGGAAGTGGATGCCGTTCGGGGCCGGCAGCCAGTGCGCCGAGCCGGGTGCCGGCCCGGTGGGGGTCGCGCTGGGCGGGTAGCCGTACGCCCGGGCGAACGCGCGCGCGAAGCCCTCGACCGAGCCGTAGCCGGCGGCGAACGCGGCGTCGGTGACGGTGGCGCCGTGGGCGAGCTGCCACGCGGCGCGTTCGAGCGCCACGCGCCGGCGCATCTGCACGGGCGGCTCGCCGGTGTCGCGGGTCAGCCTGCGGCTGAAGTGGAACGGCGAGGAGTACGCGCCGTCGGCCATCGCGGCCAGCGACCGGTGCTCCTCGTCGAGGACGGCGTCGAGGAGCTCGCGGAGGCGGTCGCGGCCGGTCACCCCGACCAGTCCGTGGTGCGGGGGCCGACCACCGCGTAGCGGGCGCACGCGAAGTCGCCGTTGCGGGCCACGTCGAGCAGGCGCAGCGCGTACCGCCGCGGGAAGATCGCCCGCCCCTCCCCCAGCGTGACCGGGGCGATCGCCGCGACGATCTCGTCGAGCAACCCGGCGTCGGCGAACTGCCCGGCCAGGTCGCCGCCGCCGACGACCCACACGTCGCGCCCGCCCGCGGCGGCCACCAGGTCGGCGTGCACGGCGGCGACGTCGCCGGAGGCGAAGCGCAGGTCGGCGCCCTCGACCGCCGGCAGGTCGCGGTGGGTGACGACGGTGGTCGGCACGCTGTAGCTCCACTTCTCCCGGCCCTCGGCGATCCGCGCGCGGATCCACTCGTAGGTCGTCGCGCCCATGACCAGTGCTCCGACGTCGGCGATGAACGCGTTGTAGTTCATCGGGCCGTCCTGGTCGATGTCCTGCACGAACAACCAGTCCAACGAGTCCTCGGCGTCGGCGATGTAGCCGTCCAGGGTGGTCGCGGTGTAGTAGACGGTCTTGGGTGTCGTCCCGGTCATGGGACCAGCGTGGCGGACCGCCGGGCCCCGGCGCCCGACCGTTCTTGCGCACTCACGGGCGCGCGTCGTAGTCGGCGCGGGCGGCGTCGATCCGGGCCAGGTGCGCGACGCTCCACTCCAGCAGCGGCGCCGCGGCCTCGCGCAGCGCCGTGCCCATCGCCGTGAGCTCGTAGCTGACGTGGGGCGGCATGACGGCGACCACGGTGCGGGTGAGGATGCCGTCGCGCTCCAGGCCGCGCAGCGTGACGGTGAGCATCCGCTGGCTGACGCCGTCGATCTCGCGCTTGATCTCGGTGAAGCGGCGCGGCCCGTCCCGCAGGCTGCGCACGACCAGCAGCGACCACTTGTCGCCGACGAGGCCGAGCACTTCGCGCGCACGGGGCTGGTCGCACTGGACCTGCACGGTTACCTCCGCGGAACCGGGGCACGGGAATGTGCCTTATTGCCTGGGGCACGTCGGACGATCACGATCGGAGCCGGTTCCGGAAGGGAACCGACACACGGATCGTAACCGCCGACGAACGAAGGTCCACCCACGATGACGACTTACCTGCTGGTGCACGGCGCCTGGCACGACGGCCGGGCCTGGGACCGGGTGGTCCCGCCGCTGGAGGCGGCCGGGCACCGGGTGCTCGCCCCGTCGCTGACCGGCTACGGCGACCGTCGGCACCTGCTGGGGCCCGACGTCGGGCTGGACACGCACGTCGCCGACGTCGTGTCGCTGATCGAGTACCTGGACCTCACCGAGGTGGTCCTGGTCGGCCACAGCTACGCGGGGCTGGTCGTGTCCTCGGTGGCCGACACGGTCCCGGACCGGATCGCGCGCCTGGTCTACCTCGACGCGATGGTGCCCGAGGACGGCGAGACGGCGGTCGACGTGATGCCGGTGAACCAGCACGCGATCGACCTGGCCCGCAGCTCGGCCGACGGCTGGCGGGTGCCGCCGATGCCCGAGCTGCCCGCCCCGCACGGCCTGTTCGGCGTCACCGACCCCGCCGACGTCGCGTGGCTGCGCACGATCCTGTCGGACATGCCGGTGCTGTGCCTGCAGCAGCGGGTCCACCTGGACCACCCGGCCGCGCGCAAGATCCCCCGCACGCACATCCACAACACCGTCGCGCCGGAGGGCCTCGTGCGCCGCCCGGTCCCGCCCCTGCAGCCCAACGGTGAGCCGTCCGACGTGCGGGAGCTACCGACCGGGCACGACTGCATGATCACCATGCCGGTCGAGCTGACCGGGCTGCTGCTGAACCTGGCCGCTTGAGCGGTGCGCGAGTCCCCTGCCCGCGGACGGGCGCGCCCGATCAGCGGCCGTGGTCACCCCGGGCCGGGCGGCGGGGCCGTCGTGCCCCGCACGATCAGCTCCGTGGCCAGCTCGACGTGGTGGGAGTCGAGCGCGGTTCCCGCCGCCATCTGCAGGACCGACTTCAGCGCGACGCGGCCCATCTCCCGCAGCGGCTGGCGGATCGCGGTGAGCGGGGGCGAGGCGACCGTGGCCAGCTCGGTGTCGTCGAAGCCGGTGACGCTGAGGTCGTCGGGCACCCGCAGGCCCCGCACGCGGGCGGCCTCGATGACGCCGATCGCGATCGTGTCACTGCCGCCGACCACCGCGGTGGGTGGCTCGGGCAGGTCGAGCAGCCGGCCGCCGGCGCGGCGGCCGGCCTCGTAGCCGAACTCCTCGTGGAGCACGAGCTCGGGACGGGCCGCGACGCCGGCCGCCTCCAGCGCGGCCCGGTAGCCGTGCAGGCGGGCCTGGTTGCAGCCGGAGTTCGGGGGGCCGCCGACGTAGGCGATGCGGGTGTGCCCGAGGTCGGTCAGGTGCCGGCAGGCGCTCAGCCCGCCGGCGAAGTTCGTCGAGCCCACGCTGGTCACCTCGACGCTCGGCGCGTCCAGCGGGTCGATCACGACCAGCGGCACGGCGGCCGCGGCGAGGGCGTCGATGTGCGCCGGGGTGAGCGAGCCGGTCACGACGATGACGCCGGCCCGGCCGTCGGCGACCAGGCGCCGGGCCCACTCCCGCGGCCCGACCGCGGGCCGGCGGTGGTCGTCGAGCGAGCCGACGACGATCGCCGTGCCGGTCTCGACGCCGGCCCGGACGACCCCGTCGATCACCTCGGCGACGTAGCCGGTGAACGGCCCCCGGATGAGCAGTTCGACCGTCGTCGACGCGACGGCGGCGGAGCGCCGCGTGGAGGGCGGCACGTAGCCGTGGCGGCGCAGCGCCTCCTCGACGAGCGCCCGGGTGCCGGGGGCGACGTCGTCGCGGCCGTTGACGACCTTGGACACGGTCGGCACGGACACCCCGGCCGACGCGGCGACCTGGGCGAGAGTGGTTCGTCCGGCCGGCCGGTGACCCGCGGCCCGTCCCGGTCTGGGCAGGGGTGCCTCCTCGCACAGGGGCACCGCGGTACCCGGGCCCGGTGGTCGACAGCCTAACCCGCCGAACGGCTGATTCTCGAAACTTTTCGACTACTCCGTACCGGAAGTTGGCCGTTGACGGCCGTGCCGACCGACTCCTATGGTCGCAACGCAGGCCGGTTTGCGAAAGGTATCGGAGCTGTTTGCGAACAGCCCGCAGGTCGGAAGCGGCGGCCGCAGCGGTGCGGCCCGGGCGTAACGGAGATCAACGTGGATCGTCACCGTGTAGATCGACACCGTGTTTCCCGACGGTCCTTCCTGACGATGGCGCTCGCCGCGCCGCTCGGGATGAGCGCGCTCGCCTCGTGCGGGACGGCGGGCCCGGGGCAGGCCAGGGCCGGCGAGGCCAGCATCTGGTACCTGTCCACCCAGCCCCAGGAAGGCATCCGCCAGGCCGGGGTGGAGGCGTTCAACGCCGCGAACCCGGACGGGAAGCTGGCGCTGACGTTCTTCCAGAACGACGCCTACAAGGCCAAGATCAAGACGGCGATCGGCGCCGACCAGGCCCCGACGATGATCTGGACCTGGGGCGGTGGCGGGTTGCGCGAGTACGTCCGCAACGGCCAGGTCGACGACCTGACCGACTGGTTCGCCGAGAACCCCGCCGTCAAGGACAAGCGCTTCGCCCCGTCGTTCGGCGCCGCCACCATCGACGGGCGGATCTACGCCGTGCCGTGCGAGAACGTCTCGCCGATCGTCTTCTACTACAACAAGGACCTGTTCGCCCAGGTCGGCGCCCAGCCCCCGACGACGTGGAACGAGCTGATGGCGCTCGTGCCGGTGTTCAACAACGCCGGCATCGCGCCGATGTCGCTGGGCGGGCAGTCGCGCTGGACCAGCATGATGTGGCTGGAGTACCTGCTCGACCGCATCGGCGGGTCCGAGGTGTTCGAGACCATCGCCGGCGGCGAGAAGGACGGCTGGTCGCACCCGGCCGTCACCGAGGCGCTCACCAAGATCCAGGACTTCATCCGCGCCGGCGGCTTCGTCAACGGCTTCCAGTCGGTCACCGCCGACTCCAACGCCGACCAGGCCCTGCTCTACACCGGCAAGGCCGCGATGATGCTGCACGGCAGTTGGACCTACGGCGGCATGAAGGAGGACGGCGGCGACTTCGTCCCCGGCGGGCACCTCGGGTTCACGACCTTCCCGGAGGTCGAGGGCGGGGTCGGCGACCCCGCGTTCGCCGTCGGCAACCCGGCGTCCTACCTGGCGCTGAACTCCTCGGCCACCGAGGAGGAGAAGACCATCGCGAAGAACTACTTCGCCAACGGCCTGCTGACCGACGCCGACGCCGACAACTGGATCACCAAGGCCGGCAGCGTGCCGATCGTCAACGGCGCCGACGCGAAGTTCGCCGGGGCGGCCGACGAGGAGTTCCTGCAGTTCGTCTACGACCTGAGCTCGAACGCTCCGGTCTTCGCGCAGTCCTGGGACCAGGCGCTGCCCCCGGCCACCGCCGACGTCCTGCTCACCAACATCGAGCAGCTCTTCGGCCTGACGATCACCCCCGAGCAGTGGGTGGCGAACATGAACGCTACGCAGACGTCGTGACCTCGGCGGTCGGGGGCGGGCAGCGTTCGCTCGGTTGGCTGGTGCTGCCCGCCCTGCTGTTCTTCGCCGCGTTCGGCATCCTGCCGCTGCTGGCCGTGGTCGCGCTCAGCTTCACCAGCTGGGACGGCCTCGGCGAGATCATGCCGGCCGGCCTGGACAGCTGGACGTCGGTGCTGGCCGACCCCGGGCTGCCGCACGCCCTCTGGGTCACGTTCCTGATCATGGCGCTGTCCTGGCTGGTGCAGACCCCGGTGAGCATCCTCATCGGGACCTTCCTGGCGCGCGGCCACCGCTACCGCGCGTTCCTCGCGGTGCTGTACTTCCTGCCGCTTCTGCTCAGCTCGGCGGCCATCGCGATCGCCTACAAGGCCCTGCTGGACCCGAACTTCGGCCTCGGCGCCGGGCTGGGCGTGCCGTGGCTGGTGCAGAACTGGCTCGGCGAGCCGGTGCTGGCGCTGGGCACCGTGGTGTTCGTGGTGTCCTGGCAGTTCATCCCGTTCCACTCGCTGGTCTACCAGAGCGCGGTGCGCCAGATCCCGGTGTCGCTCTACGAGGCCGCGCGCATCGACGGCGCCGGCCGGGTGCGCCAGTTCTTCGCGATCACGCTGCCGCAGCTCAAGTACACGCTGATCACCTCATCGACGCTGATGGTGGTCGGGTCGCTGACGTTCTTCGATCTCATCTTCGTGCTCACCGCCGGCGGTCCCGCCGACGCGACCCGGGCGCTCGCGGTCGACATGTACCTGCGCGGCTTCCGCGGCAACCTGATGGGTCCGGCCAGCGTGATCGCCACGATCCTGGTCCTGGTCGGGTTGGCGCTGGCGCTGGCCCTGCGCCGGCTGGGCGGCAAGGACCCGACGGCGAGCCAGCTGGAGGGCGCCTGAGATGTCGACCAGCACCCAGCTGCCGGCCCCCGCCGCGACCGCGGGCCCGGGCGCCGGCCGCCCCGCACCGACCCGCCGCCGCGCCGTCTCGGCCGAGCGCCCGAACTACCTCGCCGGCGTGGCCGGCTGGATCTGGCTGGCGATCATCATCGTGCCGGTCTACTGGATCGTCATCACCAGCTTCAAGGCCCAGTCCAGCTACTTCCGCACGAACCCGATGGCGCCCCCGGCGGAGCCGACCCTGGCGAACTACCGCCTGGTGATCGAGTCCGGCTTCCTGCGCTACTTCCTGAACTCGGTGATCATCACCGTGGGGACGACCGTGCCCGCCGTGCTGGTCTCGTTCATGGCCGCGTTCGCGATCGTGCGCGGGGGGCAGGGGCGGTTCCTGCGGGTGGTCAACGGCGTGTTCCTGATGGGCCTGGCGATCCCGCTGCAGGCCACCATCATCCCGGTCTACCTGATCATCATCCGGCTGCACCTCTACGACAGCCTGCTCGCGCTGATCCTGCCCTCCATCGCGTTCGCCATCCCGCTGACCGTGCTCATCCTGGGCAACTTCATCCGCGACGTGCCCAAGGAGCTGTTCGAGTCGATGCGGCTCGACGGCGCGACCGAGTGGGGCACGATGTGGCGGCTGGCCTTCCCGCTGACCCGCCCGGCGCTCGTCACCGTGAGCATCTACCAGGCGCTGACCGTGTGGAACGCGTTCCTGCTGCCGCTGGTGCTGACCCAGAGCCCCGAGCTGCGGGTGCTGCCGCTGGCGCTGTGGACCTTCCAGGGCCAGTACACGATCAACATCCCCGCGGTGCTCGCGTCGGTGGTGCTCACGACGCTGCCCATCCTCGCGCTCTACATCATCGGACGGCGCCAGCTGCTGTCCGGGCTGGCAGCCGGGTTCACGAAGTGAGGGAGGAACATCCGTGACGGAACGGACGGCGTTGGTGGTGCGCGGTGGCTGGGAGGGACACCAGCCGGTCGAGGCCACCGACCGGTTCGTCCCGCACCTGGAGGCGAACGGCTTCGCGGTGCGGATCGAGAGTTCGCCGAAGGTGTACGCCGAGGCCGAGTACATGGCCGGGGTCGACCTCGTCATGCAGTGCATGACGATGAGCACGATCGAGAAGGACGAGCTCGCCGGGCTGACGGCCGCGGTCGCGAACGGCACCGGCCTGGCCGGCTGGCACGGCGGCATCGCCGACTCCTACCGCAACGCGGCCGACTACCTGCACCTGGTGGGCGGCCAGTTCGCCTGCCACCCGCCCAAGGCCGAGCACGAGCGCGTCGGGCAGCAGTCGGACTACTTCATCCCCTACCGGGTCGAGGTCCTCCCGGAGGCGGCCGACCACCCGATCACCGCGGGGATCGCCGACTTCGACCTGGTCACCGAGCAGTACTGGGTGCTCACCGACGCCTACAACGACGTGCTGGCCACCACCACGCTGGCCGCGCGGGAGTGGGACCCGTGGCACCGGCCGGTCACCTCGCCGGCGATCTGGACGCGCGAATGGGGGCGCGGCCGGGTGTTCGTCTGCACCCCGGGGCACAACATGGACGTCCTGCGCGACGACACCGTCACCACGATCATCGAGCGGGGGTTGCTGTGGGCGGCGCGCTGAGGGTCGGGATCGTCGGGGCCGGGTTCATCTCGGGCCAGTACTCGACGTCGCTGTCCCGGCTGCCGCAGCTGCGCGTCACCGCGGTCTGCGACGTCGACGGCGAGCGGGCCGCGGCGCTGGCCGCCCGGCACCCCGGGGCCCGGGCACTCGCGCTGCCGCAACTGCTCGACGCCGACGACGTCGACCTCGTGCTGCTGCTGACCCTGCCGGCCTCGCACGCCGACCTGGCGCTGGCCGCCATCGCCGCGGGCAAGCACGTCTACGTGGAGAAGCCGCTGGCCCTGACCGTGGCCGAGGGCCGCGAGGTGGTGAAGGCCGCCGCCGCGGCCGGGCTGCGAGTGGGCTGCGCACCCGACACGGTGCTCGGCACCGGGATCCAGACCGCGCGCGCCGCCGTCGACGCCGGGCGCATCGGCACCCCGCACTCGGCCACGGCGTTCATGACCACTCCCGGCCACGAGCGCTGGCACCCCGCCCCCGACTTCTACTACCAGCCCGGCGGCGGCCCGCTGCTCGACATGGGCCCGTACTACCTCTCGGCCCTGGTGCACCTGCTGGGCCCGGTCGTGCGCGTGACCGGCGCCTCCACCCGCCCGTCCGCGACCCGCACCATCGGCACCGGCCCGCGCGCCGGGGAGAGCGTCGACGTGGAGGTCGACTCCACCATCGCCGGGATCCTGCAGCACGCCTCCGGCGCGCTGTCCACGATGGTCATGAGCTTCGACGTGTGGGCGGCGGAGCTGCCGCGCATCGAGGTCCACGGCACCGGGGGCTCGCTCTCGGTGCCCGACCCGAACAACTTCGCCGGCCCGGTCGCGCTGCACTCGGCGAGCGCCCCGCAGGACGGCTGGGTCGACATCGGGACCACCGCCGGGCTGCGCGACTCCGGGCGCGGCTACGGCGTCGCCGACCTGGCCCTCGCGCTCGCCGACGGCCGCCCCCACCGCGCGGGCGACGAGCTCGGGCTGCACGTGCTCGACGTCATGGAGTCGGTGCAGCGGGCCGCCGGGGAACGGACGTGGGTGGAGCTCACCACGACGAGCGCGCGGCCGGAGCCGGTGGCGGGGGTGCAGGACCTGGCCGCCGGGTAGGTCAGGCCCGGGTGGCGGCACCGAGGCGGGCGGCGATGTCGGCGCGCAGCGCCTTCTTGTCAATCTTGCCCACCTTGGTGGCGGCCAGCTCGTCGACGACGACGAGGTGCTCGGGCAGCTTGAACCGGGCCACGCCGATCGCCTCCATCGCCGCCCGGACCTCGTCGAGGGTGACGGTCGCGCCCGGGCGGGGGACGACGTAGAGGCACACCCGCTCCCCGAGCCGCGGGTCGGGCATGGCCACGGCGGCGACCTGGGCGACGGCGGGCAGCTGGTAGACCAGGTTCTCGACCTCCTCGGCGGAGATCTTCTCGCCGGCGCGGTTGATCATGTCCTTGTCGCGGCCCTCGACGACCAGGTTGCCCTCCGGGGTGCGCCGGCAGACGTCGCCCGAGCGGTACCAGCCGTCGGTGAAGGCGCGGGCGTTCTGCTCGGCGGCCTTGTAGTAGCCGCGCGGGGTGTAGGGGCCGCGGGTCAGCAGCGAGCCCGGCTCGCCGTCGGGGACGTCGCGGTCGAGCTCGTCGACGAGGCGGACCTCGTCGGCGGGGGACATCGGCCGGCCCTGGGTGGTGCACACGACGTCGTCGGGGTCGTCGAGGCGGGTGTAGTTGAGCAGGCCCTCGGCCATCCCGAACACCTGCTGCAGCGCGGTGCCGAGCACCGGGCGCACCTTGCGGGCCAGCTCGTCGGCCAGCCGGGCGCCGCCGACCTGCAGCACCCGCAGCGAGGCGAGGTCGGCGGCGCCGTGCTCGGTCGCGTGGTCGAGCCACCGCGCGGCCACCGCCGGCACCACGGCGGTGTGCGTGACGCCCTCGGCCGCGATCGTCGCGAACGCCCGGGCCGGCTCCGGCGAGGGCAGCAGCACGACCCGGCCGCCGGCCAGCAGCGTCCCCAGGATGCCCGGGCAGGCCAGCGGGAAGTTGTGCCCGGCCGGCAGGCTGACCAGGTAGGCCGTGTCGGCGTCGACGCCGGCCACCTCGGCGCTGCGCCGGGCGTTGTAGGCGTAGTCGTCGTGGGTGCGCGCGATCAGCTTCGGCAGCCCGGTCGTGCCGCCCGACAGCAGGAAGACCGCCACCTCGCGGCTGCCCGGCACGAGCGCGTCGAGCCGGGCGCGGTCGGCGGCGGGGTCCTGCCCCGGGCCGCAGAGCGCGCGCAGGTCGACGCTCCCGGCCGCGACGGCCCCACCCGCGACGAGGACGTGCCACGGCCCGCCGGTGACGGCGCGGACGTCGTCGGCGAGGTCGTGGGCCAACGCCTGGTGGTCGAAGTCGCGCAGCACGTCGGGCACGGCGATGGCGGTGGCCTCGGCGTGGCGGGCGAGGTGGGCCAGCTCGGTGCGCCGGTGCGCGGGCAGCGCCATCACCGGCACGATCCCGGCCCGCAGGCAGGCCAGGGTGAGCACCACGAACTCCCACCCGTTGCCCAGCTGCACGACGATCCGCTCCCCCGGCGCCATGCCCAGCTCGAGCAGCCGGGCGGCCGCGGCGTCGGCGCGCTCGACCAGCTCGGCGTGGCTGAGCCGCAGCCCGTCGGCCGCGTCGACCAGTGCGGGCGAGTCCGGCCGGCCGTCGGCGACCTCGCGCAGCAGGCTGCCCAGCGCCACCCCGGCCCAGTAGCCCTTCGCGACGTAGTCGGCGGCGACGTCGTCGGGCCAGGGCACCGTGTGGTCGCTGATCGCAGTGGTCCGGGTCGCCATCCTCAACCGACCTCACTGTTCCTCGTGCGGGTCCTTGGTGCGGTTCTCATGCGGGTGCTCCGACGAGGTCGGCCCGCCCGGACAGCACCGTGGTGAGGGCGCGGTCGCGCAGGCCCTCCCCGTCGCCGGTGTCGACCAGCAGCGCGGGCAGCCGGTCGTGCAGGCGGGCCCGCTCGCACACCAGGGTCCGGGTGAGCGGGGTGCCGCCGTGCACCGCGACCAGCACCGGTGACCGCTCCCCGAGGTCGGTGAGCCGGGCGAACACCTCCGCCAACCCGTCCTCGGTCTCCGGGGCAGCGACCAGCGCGCCCCACGGGCCCGGTGCCGGCCCGGCCGCGAGCGGGAGGCCGCCGGCCACCGCGGTCGGCACGCCGTCGACCGCCTGCAGGTCCACCAGCCGGCCGGGCGCGGACCAGCCGCCCCGGGCGAACGGCGTGTCCAGCGGCTCGGCCCCGTGCGCGGCGACCCAGCCGCGGTGGCTGGCCGCGACGAACGCCGGGTCGCGCCGGGCGAGCCGGGAGTCGGTGATGCTGCGGGAGAGGAAGTGGTAGGCGAACTGCCAGGGCTCGAACTCGTCGTGGTAGCGGCCGAAGTGCTCCCACCAGGCCAGGCTCGGCCGGGCCGAGTCCTGGATCCTGCGCACGGACGGCTGCGCGGCCCGCTCGTACGCCTCCAGCGCGGCGGGGAGGTCGTCCGGCGTCGCGGTGATCGCGCGGGCCAGCGCGACGGCGTCCTCCATCGCCATCTTCGTGCCCGACCCGACCGAGAAGTGCGCGGTGTGCACGGCGTCGCCCAGGAACGCGACGGGGCGCGGGACGGTGGTGTGCCAGCGGCGGGTGCGGCGGGTGCGGAAGCTGCCCCAGCGGCTGTTGTTGACCAGCAGCCGCCGGCCGTCGATCTGGTCGGCGAACAGCTGCTCCAGGTAGTCCTTCGTCACCTGGTCGCTGGTGCCGGGCGGCTGGGAGGCGTCGAACCCGTCGAGGCCGGCGCGGCGCCAGGTCGCCTCGTCGGTCTCCACGATGAACGTGGACACCGGGCCGTCGCCGGGGCCGGAGATCGGGTAGCCGTGCACCGCGAACACGCCGTCCGGGCTGCGCTCGTGCACGAACGTCAGCCCGTCGAACAGGTGGTCGGTGCCGAACCAGATGAACTTCGCCGTCGCCGTGTCGACCTCGGTGCCCAGGTCGACCCCGACCTGCTCGCGGATCGTCGACCCGGTGCCGTCGGCGGCGACGACCAGGTCGTAGCCGGTGAGGTCGTCCAGGGTGACCTCGGTGGCGAAGCGCAGGTCGGCGCCGACCTCGTGGGCGCGGGCCTGCAGCAGCGACAGCAGGGTGCGGCGCACGACGGCGGCCATGCCGTTGCCGCCGCAGCGGATGCGCTCGCCCTTGATCCGGACCTCGATCTCGTCCCAGTGCCGGCCGTGCTCGGTCAGCGCCCGACGCAGCACCGGGTCGGCCTCGTGGATGCCGGCCAGCGTGCGGTCGGAGAACACCACGCCGAAGCCGAACGTGTCGTCGGCGCGGTTGCGCTCGAACACGGTGACCTCGACGGCCGGGGCGGCCCGCCGGACCAGGAGGGCGAGGAACAGCCCACCCGGACCGCCCCCCACGACGGCGATCCGCATCGGGACCAGGCTCCTTCCACGATCTGCCCGATCACGCTACAACGCCGCGCGAACGACCGTCCAGCGCACGTAACTAGTCGCGGTCCCTCCGGCGTCAGCCTGCCTCCTGGTCGGGGACGGCGGCGGAGCGGGTGAGCGCGTCCACGCAGGCCTCGGCCGGCCCCCGCAGCAGGCCGTGGGCCTGCAGGAACACCTCGTGGGCCGCCCGCCCGCCCCACCCGGCCGGCAGCAGCTCCGGGGGGAGGTCGGGGTCGCGGAACGGGAAGCGCCGGTAGTCGTGGACCAGCCGCATCCGCTCGACCAGCGCGTCGGCCCCCCGCAGCGCACCGGCCCGGTAGTCGGCGAGGCGGGGGCGGTAGGTGGCGAGCAGGTCGGCGTAGGCCCGGTCCAGCTCGGGGAGGTCCCAGGCCCGGGCCGCGATGTCGCGGTCGGACCGCGCGCCCTCCGAGCGCGACCGGAACACGTCGAGCCGGACGGCGGGCTCGCCGGCGAACGCCTCGCGGACCCGCCCGGCGCGGTCGTGCGGGCTCAGCCACACCCCCGCGGAGAACGGGCCGAACCCGAACCACGCCAGCTTCTTGCGCAACTGCTCGCGCACCGCGCGCTCGGTCTCCGGGACGGAGTAGAGCACCATGTGCCACTGCCCGTCCCACGGGCCCTGCGCCCGGTGGAAGATGCGCTCGCGCCCCTCGTCGAGCAGCGCCCACGCGGCGCCGGTGAGCGCGTACACGGTCTCCCGACCGTCGCGCCTGCTGGCCAGCCAGCCCTCCTTGCGCATCCGCGTCACCGCCACGCGCACGGTCGGCTCGGGCACCTCGAAGCACCCCATCAGCGACACCAGGGCCCGCAGCCGCACCTCCCCGCCGCGGTAGCGCAGGTAGTCGCCGAACAGGTCGAAGACCAACGACCGCGCCTTCACGCAGCACCTCCCCCGAGCGCGCACCGGCCCGCTGCGCCGGCGCGACGACCGGCGGACGGATGACACTAGCCGAACGCGGGCGGGGGATCGAGGCTCACGGGGCGACGGCGAACCAGTCGGGGAAGCCGCTGGGGTCGTGGCGGCCCAGCGCAGCGTGCTCGAACAGGCCCCACCCCTCGTGCCCGTCGCAGGTGGCCCGGGCGACGTGGTCGACGACGCCGAACGGCAGCCGGGCGGCGACGGCGTCGTCGGTGAGGTCGTAGGTCACGCGCTCGGCGAAGCCCTCGCCCCGCCACGTCCCGTGCGTCCAGTCGGGGTCGCCGCCGTACCCGGCGCCGATGTGCAGCGGCACCCCCATGCTCGCCTCGACCTCGATCACCAGTGGTTCGCCGTCCGGTGTCGTGCAGGCGATCGAGGCGCTGGTGGGCACGCGCGTCCCGGGCGCGTAGGTGATCGCCACGCGGGGCCAGCCGAGCTGCTCGACGCGCCCGTCGGGCCAGATGCGCGAGCAGTCGTTGAGGGTGCGCCGGCCGTCGGGGTCCTCCTGCAGGATCAGCACGACGGCGAACCCGTCGAAGCGCACCGGCACGTACAGCCACCACATGCCGTCGAAGGGCGGGTCCGTCGGGCGCCCGGCGGGCACCGCCTCGCCGACCGGCCGGATGCCCCAGGACCGGTCGCGCGTGCCGACCCAGCGCTCGGGGGTCACGGCGATCCGCTCACCGTCGACCGAGACCTCCCCCTCCCACACGCCGACCTGGGCGAACCGCTGGGCGTCCAGGGTCACCCGGCTGCCGGTCCGCATGACGTGCGGCGGCTCGTGCAGCACCGGGAACGAGCCCGTCCAGGTGAGGTCGGCGGCGACGCCCTCGGTCTCCTCCAGCACGACCCGCAGCCGGCGCAGCGGCTCGACGACCTCGATCCGGTAGCCGCCGACCCGCTGCCGCAGCCGGTCGCCGTCGATCGCGTCGGACAGGTGCACGGCCGTCTGCACGTCGCCGCGGCGGACCAGCAGGAACGCGTCCTTGGTCCCCAGGTTCGGGTACCAGCCCGCGCCGGTGATCACGACGACGTCGCCGCGGTCGTGCGCGTTGAGGTAGCAGCGGTCGTAGAAGTTGCGGTCGCTGGTGCCGGCCCACTCGACGGGCAGCGCGACCTGGTGGACGGGGAACTCGTCCAGCGGTCCGACCATCAGGCGCCCACCTCGGCCAGCAGCGCCTCCATCAGCGTCCGGTTGTGCATCAGCGACTCGACGTCGTCCGGGCGCTCGATCTCCCCGAAGTGGATCTGCCGCGCGCCGGTGCGCAGGAACACGATGCCCCACCGGGCCGAGTTGTGGACGTGGTACCAGGTCAGGTCGTCGAGGCGGGCGCCGGTGAGGCGTTCGTACTCGGCCACGACGTCGTCCTCGCGCAGGAAATCGGGCATGCCGGGCAGCCCCAGCATGGCGCTGAGGGACTCGAACACCCGGTGCGCGAAGACCAGCCAGCTGACGTCCAGCTCGCGCGGGCCGACGGTGGCCATCTCCCAGTCCAGGACGCCGACCGGTGCGAAGTCGCGGTAGAGCACGTTCCCGATCCGCGAGTCGCCCCAGCTGAGCACCGTCTCGTCGGGGTCGGGCAGGGCCGAGCGCAGCCAGGCCAGCGCGCGTTCGACGAGCGGTGAGCGGCCGACGCCGGCCGCGGCGAACTCGTACCACGCGGCGGTGCGGGCGAGGTTGCGCGCCAGCGCCGAGCCGCCGGGGTGGTCGGGGTCGAGGAACGCGAAGGTCGTCGGGGCGTCGGGGATGGCGTGCAGCGTCGCCAGGACCTCGACGGTGCGGTCCTGCAGGGCGCGCTGCTGCTCGGCGGTGGCGTCGAACAGCCAGTTGTCGCCGAAGCTGTAGGGCAGCACGTCCTGCGGGACGACGCCCTCGACGCGGTCCATCAGGAAGAACGGGCTGCCGAGCACCCGCCCGGTCGGCTCCAGCCAGCGCACCCCGGGCACCGGCACGTCGCTGCGCTCGCCGACGATCCGGATCGTGTCGTACTGGGCGCGCATCGCGTAGGTCGGGAAGACCGGCACGTCCTCGGGGGTGGGGGCGACGCGGGCCACGTACCGGCCGAGCTCGCGCCGGCCGTCGGCGGACCAGGTGATGTCGACGAGCAGGGTCTCCGACGACAGCCCGTTGGCGTCGAGGCCGCCGCGCACCGCGACCACCGGGTCGGCGCCGGGCGGGAGCACGGTGCCCAGCCAGGCGGCAAGCCGGTCCGGGACCTCGCGCGGGTCGCGGCTGGAGCGCCGGAGCTTCATCCCCTCCGGTGGTGGCGCCTGGGTCACGAGCCCTCCCCGGTCCGGTGTCGTCGTCGACGGCACACAGGATGGGTGGAACACGTTCTAGTCGTCAACGGTCCGCCGGCCGGTTGCCGTGCGCCCGCCCGGGGACGTCTAATGGCCGGGTTGGTTCTAGAACGCAGCTCCAACGCGTGGCGACACGGCCCCATGAGGAGACCCGATGACCGAACCCCTGGCCGGCGGCAAGATCCAGGAGACGGAGATCGGGCGCTACCGGTCCACGCGCGGCCTCGACTACGCGTCGGTGCCCTGGCGGCTCTGGGAGAAGTCCAAGAAGCTGTTCTGGGACCCGGCCGACATCGACTTCTCCCAGGACGCGATCGACTGGCAGGAGATGTCGCAGGGCCAGCGCACGCGGGTCGCGCTGTCCGCCCGCGGGTTCATGGTCGGCGAGGAGGCCGTGACGCTGGACATCGTCCCGCTGCTGCGCTGCATGTCCGACCTCGGCCGCCTCGAGGACACGATGTACCTGTCGATGTTCGCGATGGAGGAGGCCAAGCACACCGAGATGTTCCGCCGGTGGTTCGACGCCGTCGGGCTGGACCCGGCCTCCCTCGACGACCTCGTCCGCGAGCAGCAGGCCGCGCTGGGACCGAACCGCCTCGGCGTCTTCGACGGCCAGCTCACCGAGGTGATGCGCCGGCTGGACACCGACCGGTCGCCGCGGGCGATCCTGGACGCGACGATCATCTACAACCAGCTCGTCGAGGGCGTCGCGGCGATCGCCGGCTACCGCCGCTGGGAGCAGACGTTCCGGTTCCTGGAGAAGCTGCCCGGCCTGGAGGCGGGGCTCAAGCTCACCCAGCGCGACGAGCGCCGCCACATCGCCTACGGCACCTACCTCGGCCGGCGCATCATCGCCGAGAACCCGGAGCTGTGGCCGTGGGTCGAGCGGCGCTGGGAGGAGCTCACCGCCGGCCTGACCGGTGCCTACGGCGCCGCCGAGACCGACGCCCGCGCGGCGGCAGGCTTCGACGACGAGTTCCAGCGGGGACTGGTCAAGCGCAGGCTCGAGGCGCTCGCCGTCGCCCGGACCATGCGCACCACCGACGTCGACGCCAGCGGGGTGGAGGAGTTCGAACCCGAGGAGCTGCGCCACATCGAGTGAGCGGCGCGGCCACCGAGGAGCATGCTGGGCCGACCCGCTCCCCCACCGCCGAGGAGGCCCCCGCATGTCCACCTGGTTGATCACCGGCTGCTCCACCGGGCTCGGTCGCGCGCTCGCCGAGGCCGTGCTGGCCGCCGGGCACCGGGCCGCGGTCACCGCCCGCGACGCCGGCGCCGTGCGCGACCTGGTCGAGGCCCACCCCGAGTCGGCGCTCGGGCTCGCGCTCGACGTCACCGACCCCGATCAGGTCGACGACGCCGTGCGCCGCACGCGCGAGCGCTTCGGCGGCGTCGACGTCCTGGTCAACAACGCCGGCTACGGCTACCGCGCCGCCGTCGAGGAGGCCGACGACACCGACGTCCAGCGGCTGTTCGCCACCAACTTCCACGGCGCCGTCGCCATGATCAAGGCGGTGCTCCCGGACATGCGCGCCCGCCGCGCCGGCACGATCGTCAACATCTCCTCGATCGGCGCCCAGGCCTGCCCGCCCGGCTCGGGCTACTACGCCGCCACGAAGGCCGCCCTGGAGGCGATGACCGGGTCGCTGCGCAAGGAGCTGCTGCCGCTGGGCATCACGGCGCTGTCGGTCGAGCCCGGCGGCTTCCGCACCGACTTCGCCGGCCGCTCGCTCACCCAGTCCGCCGAGGCGATCGCCGACTACGCCGACACGGCGGGAAGGCGCCGCAAGGAGAACGACACCGTCCACGGCACCCAGCCCGGCGACCCGGCGAAGGCGGCCGAGGCCGTCATCGCCGCGGTGGCGGCCCCCGAACCGCCCGCGCTGCTGCTGCTCGGATCGGACGCCGTCGCGTCCGCGGACGCGATCCTCGACGCCCGGCGCGCCGAGCTCGACACCTGGCGCGAGCTGAGCACGAGCACCGACTTCGGCTGAACCCCGGCGCCCGGCTGCGCAGGCCGGGTGGCGCCGTCTCCCCTAAGCTGGGCGCCGCCCGGTCCCGATGATCGTCGGCGCCCGGTCCCACGTCCGCCCGGGCGTCGCGCGCGACCGACCACGACGTCGAGGAGCGAGGATGCACCGCCAGCCGGCCACCCGGCGCCGCTGCGCCGGCCTCGCCACGCCGCGCGACGATGCCTGAGCCGTCCGGCGAGCTGGCGCGCCGGGTCGACGAGCTCGACTGGGCGGCGACCCCGCTGGGGCCGGTGGCGGACTGGCCGGCGGGCCTGTCGGCGGCCGTGCGGATCCTGCTGACCTCGCGGTTCCCCATGTGGATGGCGTGGGGCCCGCAGCTGACGATGTTCTACAACGACGCCTACCGGCGCGACACACTGCGCGCGAAGCACCCCTGGGCGCTGGGGCGGTCGGCCCGCGAGGTGTGGGCGGAGATCTGGGGCGACATCGGTCCGCGGATCGAGTCGGTGCTGGCGACCGGGCGGGCCACCTGGGACGAGGACCTGCTGCTGTTCCTGGAGCGCGCCGGCTACCCCGAGGAGACCTACCACACGTTCTCCTACAGCCCGCTGGCCGAGGACGACCGGGTCAGCGGGATGCTGTGCGTGGTCACCGAGAACACCGACCGCGTGCTGTCCGAGCGGCGGATGGCCACCCTGCGCGACCTGGCCGCGGCGCTGGCGGCGGCGCGCACGGAGGCCGAGGTGCTCGCCGCGGTGCGGCAGCGGCTGGCGGCCAACCGCCACGACCTGCCGTTCAGCGTGACCTACCTGTTCGACGAGACCGGGGGCGCGCGGTTGGCGTGCGCGAGCGGGATCGAGGCGGGCGCACCCGCCGCCCCGTCGCGGGTCGAGGCGGGCGACGGCGAGCGGGGCTGGCCGCTGGGCGAGGTGCTGGCCGGGCGCGCGGAGGTCGTGGCCGACCTGCCCGCGCGGTTCGCGGACCTGCCGACCGGGGCGTGGGCACTGCCACCGGCCGCGGCGGTGCTCACGCCGCTGACCGGCGCGCCCGGCGAGGACCGCCCCCGCGGCTTCCTGGTGGTCGGGCTCAACCCGTTCCGGGCGTTCGACGAGCGCTACCGCGGGTTCGTCGAGCTGCTGGCCGGGCAGATCAGCTCGGCGCTGGTCACCGCGAGCGCCTACGAGGCGGAGCGGCGCCGGGCGGAGGCCCTCGCCGAGCTGGACCGGGCCAAGACGGAGTTCTTCACCGGCGTGAGCCACGAGTTCCGCACCCCGCTCACCCTGATCATGGGGCCGCTGGAGCAGCTGCGCGCCGCCGAGCGGATGGAGCCGGAGCGCTGGCGGGCCGAGATCGACGTCGCGCACCGCAACGGGCTGCGGCTGGGGCGGCTGGTCAACACCCTGCTGGACTTCTCCCGGCTGCAGGCCGGGCGGACGCGGGCCCGGTTCGTCCCGACCGACCTCGCCGCGTTCACCGCGGAGCTGACCGGGATGTTCCGCGCCGCGATCGAGCGCGCCGGCCTGCGGCTGGAGGTGCGGATCGACGAGCCCGGCGAGCCGGTCTGGGTCGACCGCGACTCCTGGGAGAAGATCGTCTCCAACCTGCTGTCGAACGCGGTCAAGTTCACCTTCACCGGCACGATCGGGGTGCGGCTGCACCGCACCGGCGCGGAGGTGCAGCTGCAGGTCAGCGACACCGGCATCGGGGTGCCCGCCGCCGAGCTGGAACTGCTGTTCGACCGGTTCCACCAGGTCCGCGGGGCCCGGGGCCGGTCGGCCGAGGGCTCCGGCATCGGCCTGGCGCTGGTGCGCGACCTGGTCGGGCTGCACGGCGGCACGGTCACCGCGGCCTCGGCGGTCGACGTGGGCAGCACCTTCACCGTCCGGCTCCCGCTGGGCTCCGCCCACCTGCCCACCGACCAGCTCGGCAACACCGAGCCGGCCAGGGCCGGGGACGCGGGCGGGTCGTCGGTCACCGAGTCGTTCGTCGCCGAGGCGCTGCGCTGGATGGACGCGCCCACCGACCCGGCCCTGCCGGTCGAGCCGGCCGCCGGGGCGACCGGTCCCCCGCCTCGGTTGCTGATCGCCGACGACAACGCCGACATGCGCGAGTACCTGGCGCGGCTGCTGTCCGGCAGCTACGCGCTGCGGGTCGTGAACGACGGTGCCGCGGCGCTCGCCGCGGCCCGCGAGGACCCGCCCGACCTGGTCATCACGGACGTGATGATGCCGGACCTCGACGGGTTCGCCCTGGTGGCCGCGCTGCGCGCGGCGCCGGCCACCGCCGGGGTCCCGGTGATCGTGCTCTCCGCCCGCGCCGGGCAGGACGCCGTCGTCGAGGGGCTGGCCGCGGGCGCGGACGACTACCTGGTCAAGCCGTTCAGCGCCGCCGAGCTGCTGGCCAGGGTCCGCTCGACGCTGGCGCTGTCCCGGCTGCGCCAGCGGGAGGCGGCCTGGCGCGGGACGCTGCTGAGCGCGCTGCAGGACGGCCTGTTCGTCGTCGACGGCGCCGGGCGGGTCGTCCAGGTCAACGACGGATTCCACGACCTGCTCGGCTACGGCCACGACGGCCTGCCCTACCCGCCGCCGCACCCCTGGTGGCCGGACCGGACCACCGACCCCGACGGCCACGCCCGGGTCGCCGCGGCGCTGGCCGAGGTGCAGGCCGGCGGCCGGGGCCGGCACGTGCTCCCCATGCGCCACCGCGACGGCCGCCAGCTGTGGGTGGAGACCTCCGCGGCCACGCTGCCCGACCCCGACCGGCCCGATGCGGCGCCCATGGTGATCGGCGTCGCCCGCGACGTCACCACCGCCCACCGCACGGCCAGCCACGACCGACTGCTGGCCGAGGCCGGCCGGCTGCTCAGCGCCCCGGACGGCTCGGCTGCCCGGCTGCGGGCGCGGCTGCAGAAGATCGTCGACCTGGCCGCTCCGGTGTTCGGCGACGTCGTCGTGGTCGCCCGCGTCGGCCCGGACGGCCACCTGCACCCGCTCGCCGCCGCGCACCCCGATCGCCCGGAGCTCGCCACGGCGATGCTGGCGCCGGCGCCGTTCCTCGTCCCGGCGGGCCTGCGCGACGCCCACCTGCGGGGCGGGGCCCTCGTACTCGATCCCGCGCCGACCGTGGTGCTGCCCGCGGCGCTCGACGACGACCGCGCCGACCGGGCGGACCGGGCGCACCCGGACCTGGGCGCCGCCCTGCTGGCCCCGCTGACCGTGCTGGGCCGCCTGGTGGGCGCGCTCGTGGTCGCCCACCCGCGCACGGCGGTGGACGCCGACGGGCCGACAGGGCGGTTCGACCGGCTCGACGTCGAACTGGTCGACGAGCTGGGCCGCCGGATCGCGGTCGCGCTGGAGTCCGAGCGGGTCGCCCAGCGCGAGCACCAGCTCAACACCGCCGCCACGGCGCTCGCCGCCGCGGCCACGGTGCCCCAGGCCGCCGCCGCGCTGGCCGCCGCCGTCCGCGACGGCATGCAGGCGGCCGGGATCGGGATCTACGTGCCGCGCGCCGACCAGCCCTCGCGGCTCGAGCTCGTCCACCACGACGGCCTCACCGGCTTCCCCGCCGGCCGCTACGCCGTCCTGGACACCGACTCCGCCACCATCGCCGCCGAGGCGGCCCGCACCGGGCGGCCGGTGTGGCGGGGCGAGCCCGCGCAGGTGCTGCGCCACCACCCCGACGGCGTCGCCGTCGGCGACGACCCGGTCCGGGCCGGCGCCGCGGTGCCGCTGCGCCACGCCGACCGCACGGTCGGCGTGCTCGCACTCGCGTTCACCACCCCGCGCGAGTTCCCCGACGACGAACGCAGCTTCGCGGCCACCCTGGCCGCCCAGGCCGCGCAGGCGTTCGAGCGGGCCGCGCTCGCCGACGCCCGCGCCCGGCTCGCCGACACCCTGCAGCGCAGCCTGCTGCCCACCGCCCCGCCCCCGCTGGAGCACCTCGCGCTGGCCACCCGCTACCTGCCCGGCGTGGCCGGGGTGCAGGCCGGCGGCGACTGGTACGACGTGCTGGTGCTGGCCCCGCACCGGGTGGCCGTGGTCGTCGGCGACGTCGTCGGGCAGGGCGCGCCCGCCGCGGCGGTGATGGGGCAGCTGCGCTCCGGCCTGGCCGCCATCCTGACCATGCTCGGCCCCGACGCCGACCCCGCCCAGGCCCTGACCAGGCTCAACGACTACACCGCGCGGGTGCCCGGGGCGCGCGGGTCGACCGCGGTCTGCCTGGTCATCGACACCGACGCCGGGCGGATCCGGTGGGCGGGCGCCGGGCACCCGCCGCCGCTGCTGCTCGGCCACGACGGCGCGGTCACCGTCCTGGGCACCACCGGCCCGCTGCTGGGCGCCTACACGGCGGGCCCCGGCGGTACGGCCGAGCGGACCCCGCAGCTGTACCGGTCGGCGACGCGCGAGTTCGCCCCCGGCGACACCGTCCTGCTCTACACCGACGGGCTCGTCGAGCGCCGCGGCGAGGTCATCGACGACGGCATCGCCCGCCTCGCCGGCACCGCCCGCCCGCTGCACGGCGTCAGCCCCGACCAGCTGGCCACGTCGGTGCTCGACCAGCTCGTCCCGCAGGGGCTCGGCCACGACGACATCGCCGTCGTCGCCGCCCGCCACCTCCCACCCGCCCTGCACGCCCACCACCCGGCGCAGCCCGACCTGCTCACCGGCATCCGGCGCACCGTCGAGGAGTGGGCGGGCGCCACCGGGCTGCACCCCGACCACGTCGAGGACCTGCAGCTGGCCCTGGGCGAGGCCCTCGCCAACGCCGTGGAGCACGCCTACCGCGACGGCGGGCCCGGCGACCTCGACTTCTCGCTGCGGTTCCGCGCCGACGGCGCCGTCCGGGCCACCGTCACCGACCACGGCCGCTGGCGGCCCCCGCCGGCGGACCGCGGCTACCGGGGCCGCGGCCTCGACGTCATCCGGTCGCTCGGGCGCGACGTCTCGATCGACCACAGCGGCCCGGACGCCGGCACCACCGTGGCGTTCACCCTCGGCCCGCCGCCGCTAGACCGGGCCGGGCCCGCGGTGCCCCCGCCCGCACCGCGGGCCGAGCCCAGCGCGGCGACCCTGCGCGTGCACCGCGAACCCGGTGGGCTGCGGCTCGCCCTGCACGACGGCATCGACCTCGCCACCATCGGCGCGCTGCGCGAGCAACTGCTGCACGAGGTCGACACCGCCGACCCGGGCACCCCGCTCGTGCTCGACCTGCGCGCCACCACCTACCTGCCCAGCGCCGGCATCGGGCTGGTCCTGGAGTTGCTGGCCCGCGCCCGCGAGAGCGGGCGCGCCCTGACCCTCGACCACGACACCACCGGACCGGTCGCCCGCGCGCTCGCGCTCGCCGGCCTGACCGGGCAGACCTGACGGTCAGCGCACCGCGGCGGCCGTCGGCTGCCCGTGCAGGAACGCGCCCTGGCCGCGCAGCTCCCGGCGGACCTCCTCGACGTCGAGCGCGCGGAGCGCGGTGCCGGTGCCGGCCGCGAGGGCCGCGGCGGTCCCGGCCGCCTGGCCGGTCATCCAGCACTGCGGGATCTCGCGCATGAAGGCCTGCGTCGGGGCGTCGCTGGCGACGTGCCGACCGCCGACGACCACGCCGTCGAGCCGGCGCGGCACCAGCGCCCGGTAGGGCACCGAGATCGTCGCGAACTTCTGCGACGGCGATGGCGACACCCCGATCTCGTCGGGGTGGCGGACCCCGGCCCGCCACTCGTCGGTCGTGATCGGGTGCAGCCCGGCGAGGCGCCGGGTCATCCGCACCCCGATCTGCGGGGCCGCCAGCATGATCCACGCACCCTCGAACCCGGGCGCCTCGCGGCGGAAGAAGTCCAGGTGGGCGACCATGCGCCGGCGCGACTCCAGCTCGACGGTGCTGAGGTCCTCGACGTCGATGCCGCTGTAGCCGGACATGCGCGGCCCCATGAACACCACGACGTCGTCGCGCCAGCCGACGTGCGGGGTGTCGAGGTAGCCGAGCAGCTCGCGGCCGCGGTTCATCAGGGCCTGGTGCCCGGCCGGGTCGGCGCGCTTGAACTCCAGCCACCGGTTCATGTCCACGCCGGTCCAGGTGAAGGCGGTGTTGATGGTGTGCTGCACGTTGCCGCCGGTGCCGTCCTTCAGCGCGTCGGTGACGAACGCGCCCCCGGCCTGGGCGACGACGTCGAGGTCGCCGGTGGCGTCCACGACCACCTTGGCCAGGATCGCCCGCCGCCCCTGCTTGCTCTCGAAGATCGCGCCCCGCACCGTGCCTCCACCGCCCTCGCCGCCCTCGCCGTCGGTGATGGCGGCGACGACCCAGGAGTGCAGCAGCACCCGCACGCCCTCGCCGACGAGCGCCTCGTGGGAGACGATCTTGAGCCATTCCGGGTCGATCATCGGCGAACGGCACACGGTGTCCCGGAACGCCGACAGCCGCTCGCGCCAGTGCGCGACCTGCTCGGGGTCGGTGGAGCCCCACAGCTCCGGGCCCGGCCCGGCCAGCGCGCCCTCGGGCAGCCGCTCCAGCAGCTCGGCCCCGATGCCGGCGATGACCGGCGTGCCCTCCCAGTCGGTCATCCGGTCGATCCAGATGACCAGCCCGCCCGCCGAGAGCCCGCCCAGGTCGCCGTAGCGCTCGACCAGCGTCACCCGCTGCCCGAGCCGCCGCGCCGCGAGCGCCGCCGCCGTCCCCGCCGGGCCGCCGCCGACCACGAGCACGTCGGTCTCCTCGTGGACCGGCGTCTCCCGGGCGGGCTCGACGATCGTGGGGACCGACGGCGCGGCGGGAGCGGGCGACCGCGGCCGGTCCCGCTGGCCGCCGTCGGTGAACAGGTCCCTCCCGCCGCGGAAGTAGCTCTCCGGGTTCTCCACGTGCTGCGACTCGTCCACCCGATCTCTCTACGAGGCGGACCCGCCGTCGTCAATCGACCTTGTCACCCCGCGGAAGCGTTCGGGTGTGACGTGCACGGGCCCGCCGGAACGCGCCCGGGGCGGACGAGAGCGGCTCTCGTGCGATCTGGTTGGACGAGAGCCGCTTTCGTCCGCGGTCACGGGGCGCCCGGACCGTAGGGTCACGGGCATGGCCCGCGTCAGCTACCTCACCGCCGAGACCGCCCCGCCCGCCGTCGCCTCGACCCACGCCAAGATGCCGGCGCTGCACGTGTTCCAGCTGCTCGTGCACGCCGAGACCGCCTACCGGCCCTGGCTGAAGCTCGGCGGGGCCATCCTGTCCGACCTCGCGATCGACCCGCTGCTGCGCGAGCTGGTCATCCTGCAGGTCGGGCGGCTCGCGGCCCGGTACGAGTGGGAGCAGCACGTCCCCATCGCGAAGGCGGCCGGCGCCACCGACGGGCAGATCGAGGCACTGGACCGCGGCGACCTCGACCCGTTCGACGCGGGGCAGCGCGCCGCGCTCGTGTTCACGCGGGCGTTCGTGCGCGACGGCGAGGTCACCGACGAGGAGTACGCCGCGCTGGCCGCGGAGTTCTCCGAGCGCGAGGTCGTCGAGATCGCCCTGACCGCCGGGCACTACCTCGGCCTGGCCCGGATGATGACCGCGCTGCGGATCGACTCCGACCCCGCCGCCGGACCGGACGGGCTGCCCGCCGCCCGGCTCTGACCTCCCGGCGGCCGCCGGGTTCCCGAAGGCGACGGCCAGCAGCGAGAACGCGACTGCGGTCGGGCTGCGACGAGTTCGCCGCCTGCGCTGACCGGCGGCGGAGCGAATTCGGTGCCCTGACCGCCGAGCGGGCGCGGAACCCCGTGGAGGCCCGACGTACGCTCGGGGCGTGGAACTCGACGCTGCCCGCGACCGCTTCACCGCCGCCTACCGGGCCGCGCAGGACCACCTCCTCGACGTCATGAACGCCCAGCGGGACGGCCACCCCGACACGGTCCGCGCCGCCCTCGCCGGCCTGGTCGAGGCCCAGCGCCTCGCCGTCGACGCCCACCAGCTCCTCGTCGACGCCGCCGACCTGCACCAGCTCGACCCGGAGTCGCGCTCCCGCCTCGACCTCGAGCACCTGCAGCTGAGCCAGCACCTCGCCGACGCCGAGCACGAACTGGCCCGCCTCGCCACCCGCCCGGACGACTCCACCGAGGCGCACCTGCGGGCCATCGACCTGACCACCCACGTCATCGCCTCCCCCAGCGACATGGTGCTGGTCGCCGACCGCCTCCAGCGCGCCGCCCACGTCGCCGACCGGGCCGGCGCCCCCCTGCTCGTCGGCCCCCTGCTCGACGCCGCCCACCTGCTGCGGCGCACCGCCGTGGAGGGCGACACCGTCCAGGACGCCCAGGCCGCAGCCGACCTCGCCGCCGTGCTGCTCGGCTACCGCGACCACCTGCCGCTGCCCTGACCACCCGGGCGGGTCACGCACGTCACACGATGCGCGCCTCGGGGCGCCCGCCGGCCGCGCCCTGGAAGCGGTCCGCGGACAGCGGGGTGACGTCGACGAACGGCGGCCGGTCGAGGTGCAGGTCGCGCACCACCTCGCCGACCGCGGGGGCCTGCAGGAAGCCGTGCCCGGAGAAGCCGGTGGCGTACAGGACGTTCTGGGTGGTCGACGACCGGCCGATCAGGGCGTTGTGGTCGGGCGTGACCTCGTAGAGCCCGGCCCAGCCGTTGCCGAGCCCCACGTCCAGCAGGCCGGGCGTGCGCGCGCCCATCGCCGCGCCCAGGCGCGGCAGCCACCGCGGGCAGTAGGCCAGCTCGAAGCCCGGCTCCTGGTCCGGGTCGGACATGCCCAGCAGCAGCCCCCGGCCCTCCCGGTGGAAGTAGTAGGTGGTGGCGAAGTCGATCGTGAACGGCACCACCGGCGGCAGGTCCGGGATCGGCTCGGTGAACAGGATCTGCCGCCGCAGCGGCGTCACGGGCAGGTCGGTGCCGACCATCTCGCCGACCACCCGCGACCACGCCCCGGCCGCGCAGACCACCGTCCCCGCGGTGATCGGCCCGCGGTTGGTGCGCACGGTCCGCGCCTCACCGCCCTCGACGTCGATCCCGGTCACCGTCACGCCGGTGAGCAGCGTCGCCCCGTGCCGGCGGGCGGCGCTCGCGTACCCGAGCACCACCGACTCCGGCGTGCAGTGACCGTCGTCGGGCGAGAACGCCGCGGCCAGCAACCCGTCGGTCGCGATCAGCGGCGACAGCGCCGCCGCCTCGGCCACGTCGATCATGCGGCTGGCGACGCCGAGGTCGTTCTGCAGCGCGACGTCGGCCTCGAACGCGGCCACGTCCCGCGCCGAGGACAGCAGGAACAGGTACCCGACCCGGTGCAGGTCGATCTCCTGGCCCGGCCGCTCACCGAACCGGCCGAACGCCTCCAGGCTGCGCGCACCCAACTCGATGTTGATCCGGTCGGAGAACTGCGCCCGCACTCCCCCCGCCGCCTTGCACGTCGACCCGTGCCCGAGCTCGTCGCGTTCGAGCAGCACGACATCGCGCACCCCCGCCTCGGCCAGGTGGAAGGCGATGCTCGTGCCGATCGCCCCACCCCCGATCACGACGACCTCGGTCCGGTCGGGCAACTCGCGCGCAGCGGACACCCCGCCATGCTCCGTCGCCCCCGCACGCCCGTCCACCGCACCTCGCAGCGCGCCCCGCCGTCGCAGCCCGCGCTGCGCCGCCGGGGGCACCCACGCGAGGCACCACCGGAGAGCCCGATCCCCGGGACGCGACGACATCACCACTCCGACCAAGCGTAATAAACGACGACCATCCCGATCATCAACCCAATTGATCGACAATGTACTGATCAATTCCCCATGATCCGTGCAGCGAGACCGGAATAGCCGATCATGTCACAAGCAGGAACGATCCCCCGTTCAGCGGCAAACCGCCGCATGTACTGCGCCGTTCGCCCCTCGATCTTCACTCCACTCCTCCCGGGATAGGGGTGCACAGCGCGCCGGATCTTTCCTAGGGTGGCGGAACCGGACTGAGACACAGCCCGGTACGGGTGATGCAGCAGAACACACGCGACCCGGTGCCAGCCCGCCCACCGGCGGGCTGTGACCAGCGGCGTCCGACGCGGATCGCGCGCACGCCGACCGGCGTTCGGGATGGGCCAGAGGCGGTTCTCCACCATGACGGGTGTACAACGGCGTGAACCCACGGCGGCGGTCCACGGCCGGGGCAGGAGCTCCGTGCTGGCGGCGTGGGAGCGGTTCGTGCAGGGCGACGACCAGGTCCCGGGGGTGCGGCCGGTGGTGGCGATCTCCTGGCACCGCTGTCGGGAGCGCTACCGGGTCGACCCGCACCTGAGCGGGGCCCCGATCGCCGTCGCGGAGATCGACCACACCCCCGAGCACGACGTCGTCTTCGCCGAGCTGGGCTACCGCGCCGCCGCCGTGGCGCAGGAGGTGCGCGCCCTCGCCGGCGTCGTCACCGTCACCGACTCCACCGGCCGCATCCTGGCCGAGTGGGGCGACGACGCCACCCTGGCCAAGGCGTCGGGCGCGAACCTGGCGCCCTGGTTCTGCTGGTCGGAGAGCGCGGCCGGGACGAACGGCATGGGCACGGCGCTGGAGGCGCACGGCCCGGTGCTGATCCGGGGCGCGGAGCACTGGTGCCGGGCGTTCCACAGCTGGGCCTGCGCGGGCATCGCGGTGCGCGACGTGGTCACCAAGGAGCCGATCGCGGTCCTGAACATCTCCTGCTGGCGCAGCCAGCTCCCGGCGGCCGCGGTCGGCTGGCTGGCCAACGCGGCCACCAAGACCCAGTGCCTGCTGCGCACGCGCGCCCGCAACAGCGGCGCGGAGCTGGTCGCGTCCTTCACCCAGGCCAGGGCGCGCTCCAGCTGCCCGGTCGCCGCGCTGGACACCGCCGGCAAGGTGGTGATCGCCGACGACACGGCGAGCGTGCTCATGGGCGTGCCGGCGTCCACCCCCGCGGTCGACCCGACGGTGCGGTGGAACGCGGGGCTGCCGGAGCTGATCGGGGCCGCCCGCTACGCCACCCGGCAGGCGGCCCGCGACCCCGACTGGGTCGGCTCGACGCAGGTCTTCACCCACCTCGCCGCCGAACCGACCTCGATCAGCATCCGGCCCGTCTTCTCCTCCGGGCACCTGATCGGCAACCTGGTGTGGTTCGGCACGACCGACGGGGCGCAGCTGTCCCAGCCCGACGCGCCGGCGAGCCCCAGGTCGCCGCAGCACCGGGTGGTCGCGGTGCGCGACAACCGGATGGTGCTGCTGCACCTGCCGGAGGTCTGCTACGCCGAGGCGGAGGGCAACGACGTGTGGCTGTTCACCGACCAGGGGCGGTTGCGGTCGGCGTCGGCGAGCCTGGACAAGCTCGACGGCGAGCTGGCCGGCGCCGGCTTCCTGCGGGTGCACCGCCAGTACGTGGTCAACCTGGCCCGGGTCCGGGAGGTCGAGCGCGGGGTGAAGGGCGAGCTGTCGCTGGTCATGGACGAGCCGGCGGGCGGGATGGTGCCGGTGTCGCGGCGCAATGCGCCCGCCGTGCGCCGCGCCCTGGGCATCTGAGAGAGGAGTCCCGTGCCTGACGCGACGGACAAGGCCAGCGGGGGCGGCCTGGGCCTGCCCGCCCCGGCCCAGCCCCGCACCCGCCCCGCCCGCGCCTCGGCCGAGCACGACTGGTGGCCCGACCGGCTCGACCTGGGCGCCCTGCGCGCCGACCCGGGCGCGGCCGACCCGATGGGCCCGGACTTCGACTACGCCGCGGAGTTCCTGACCGTCGACCTCGACGCGCTGGCCCGCGACGTCGACGAGGTCCTGACGACCTCCCAGCCGTGGTGGCCGGCCGACTTCGGGCACTACGGGCCGCTGATCGTGCGGATGGTGTGGCATTGCGCGGGGACCTACCGCGTCGCCGACGGCCGCGGCGGCCCGGCCGCGGGCATGCTGCGCTTCGCCCCCCTGAACAGCTGGCCCGACAACCGCAACCTGGACAAGGCGCGCAGGCTGCTCTGGCCGGTCAAGCGCAAGTACGGCCGCACGGTCTCCTGGGCCGACCTGATGGTGTTCGCCGGCAACCGCGCCCTGGAGTCCATGGGCCTGCGGACCTTCGGCTTCGGCGGCGGCCGGGCCGACGTCTACCGCGGCGACGACCTCTACTGGGGCCCCGAGCGCGCCTGGCTCGGCGATGAGCGCCACAGCGGCGTGCGCGAGCTGCACCGCCCGCTCGCCGCCGACCAGATGGGCCTGATCTACGTCAACCCGGAGGGCCCCAACACCGTCCCCGACCCCCTCACCTCGGCCCGCGACATCCGCCAGACGTTCCGGCGGATGGGGTTCGACGACACCGAGACCGTCGCGCTCATCGCCGGCGGGCACAGCTTCGGCAAGACCCACGGCGTCGCCGACCCGGAGCGCTTCCTGGGCCCCGAGCCCGAGGGCGCCCCGCTGGAGGAGCAGGGCCTGGGCTGGCGGGGCGGCCACGGCACCGGCAAGGCCGGCGACACCATCGCCAGCGGGCTGGAGGGCACCTGGACGCCCACCCCGACGACCTGGGACAACAGCTTCCTGGAGAACCTGTTCGGCTTCGAGTGGGACCTGGAGCTGAGCCCGGCCGGGCTGTGGCAGTGGATCCCGGCCGACGGCGGCGGCGCCGGCACCGTGCCCGACGCCCACGACCCGTCCAGGACGCACGCCCCGACCATCCTGACCACCGACCTCGCGCTGCGGTTCGACCCCGACTACGAGGTGGTCTCCCGGCGGTTCCTGGAGCACCCCGACCAGCTCGCCGACGCGTTCGCCCGCGCCTGGTTCAAGCTCACCCACATCGACATGGGCCCGCTCCCGCGCTACCTGGGCCCGCTCGTGCCCGGCGAGGCACTGATCTGGCAGGACCCGGTCCCCGCCGTGGACCACGACCTCGTCGGGGATGCCGACGTCGACGAGCTGAAGGCGCGGGTCCTGGACTGCGGGCTGCCGGTGCCCGACCTCGTCCGCGCCGCGTGGGCGTCGGCGTCGACGTTCCGCACCAGCGACCGGCGCGGCGGGGCGAACGGCGCCCGCGTGCGCCTGGAGCCCCAGCGCGGCTGGGCGGTCAACGACCCCGACGCGCTGGCCAGGGTGCTGGGCGCGCTGGAGGGCGTCCAGCGGTCCTTCAACGGCTCCCGCGACGACGACGTGCGGGTCTCGCTGGCCGACCTGATCGTGCTCGGCGGGTGCGCCGCCGTCGAACGGGCGGCCGCCGACGCCGGTCACCACGTCCGGGTGCCCTTCACACCCGGGCGCACCGACGCCACGGCCGAGCAGACCGACGCGGCCTTCTTCGCCGAGCTGGAGCCGGTCGCCGACGGGTTCCGCAACTACTGTGCCGACAACCACCGTGCCAACGGCGCCGGGGAGCGGTCCGAGCGGCTGCTGGTCGACCGGGCCGACCTGCTGGGCCTGGGCGTGCCCGAGATGACCGTGCTGGTGGGCGGCATGCGGGTGCTGGGCGCGAACACCGGGGGTTCGCCCCTGGGCGTGTTCACCGACACGCCCGGCACGCTGACCACCGACTTCTTCGTCAACCTGCTCGACATGGCCACGGTCTGGACGCCGACCTCGAAGGAGGCGACGACGTTCGAGGGCCGCGACCGCGACACCGGGGCGCTGCGCTGGACGGGCAGCCGCGTCGACCTCGTCTTCGGTTCGCACGCCGAGCTGCGGGCCGTGGCCGAGGTCTACGCGAGCGACGACGCGGGCGAGAAGTTCGTGCACGACTTCGTGCGGGCGTGGGCGAGGGTGATGGAGCTCGACCGCTACGACCTGCCCCGCGCCCGGTAGCGGTGCCGTAGCGGGTGCGAGCGGTAGCTGCCGCCGGGTGAGCGGCGCACCCCCGACGCGCACCTTGTCGACCCAAATCGACCGTCGTAGAGTCCCGCATCACAATCTGCTTCCACGAATCGGACGACGCCATCAGGGCGGATCGGACCGATCGATCAGTCGTGCCATTCATGGCGATTGCACAGTTCCCCAGATCGCACCGGACGCGGAAGTTGGACGAGGGACTATCCGGGAAATCTCGACGAGGAGGTGGAGCCCTGTGACGACCGCGCAGGAACGGGCGGACCTGGTGGACAAGCTCGGCTTGAACGGGCAGAACAAGGCCACGATCGGCCGGATGCTGGGTACCGGCAACATCGGCCAGGCGACCGAGAAGGAGGACGGCCGGATGGCGGCGACCATCCGGATCCGGCCCGACGAGCTGAGCTGGGATCCCGCGATCCTGGTCCTGCCGCACGGCGGCGACGTCGACCTCGAACTCATCAACGACGACCTCAACACCCACTGCGCGCTGCTGCCGAGCAACGGCGACCGGAAGTTCATCTGGCTGGTCAACCACTCGCGCGGGCGGGCGACGCTCAACCTCGACGGCCCGGGCTACTACTGGTTCAGCTCGCCGACCGGCAACGACGAGGGCCGGGGCCTGACCGGGGCCATCGTCGTGCTGGGCGACGTCCCGCCCGAGGCCCGCCTCGACCGCCCCGACCAGCCCCGGCCCTAGGAGGAGCAGACGATGACCGTCGAGTACGTCGACGCAGGCGAGGCCATCGACCAGGGACAGCTCAGCGGCAAGCTCCCGGGCAACGAACTCGCCCCGCCGGTGGTCGAGAGCGTCAACTACGAGCGCATCCTCAACGCCCGGTCCGAGCCGGAGAACTGGCTCACCTACTACGGCACCTACGACGGGCAGCGCTACAGCCCGCTGGACCAGATCAACACCGAGAACGTCAAGCGCCTGCTGCCCGCCTGGGTCTTCCAGGCAGGCTCCAGCGGCATCATCGCCGGCGCCTCGACCTACTCCTTCGAGGCCGCGCCCATCGTCGTCGACGGCGTCATGTTCGTCGCCGGCTGGGACGGCTGGGTGTGGGCCCTGGACGCGAAGACCGGCACCGAGATCTGGCGCTACAAGCACGCCGTGCCCTTCGACGTGTCGCTGTGCTGCGGCAACGTCAACCGCGGCGTCGCCGTGGCCCAGAACAACGTCTTCTTCGTCACCGCCAACGCCCACGTGCTCGCGCTCGACGCGACCACCGGCAAGCGGGTCTGGGACAAGACCTACGGCGACGTCCGGGCCGGGGAAAGCGCCACGGTAGCGCCGCTCGTGGTCAAGAACCTGGTGATCGTGGGCAGCTCCGGCGGGGAGTTCGGGGTGCGCGGGCACCTCGACGCGTTCGACATCGACAGCGGCGAGCACCAGTGGCGCTGCTACACGGTCCCCAAGCCCGGCGAACCCGGCTCGGAGACCTGGCCCTCCGACGGTGAGGCCTGGGCCCGCGGCGGCGCGAACTGCTGGCTCACCGGCACGTTCGACGCGGAGACCAACCTGCTCTACGTCGGAACCGGCAACCCGGCGCCCGACTTCGACGGCGGCGTGCGCGAGGGCGACAACCTCTACACCGACAGCATCATCGCCGTCGACGTCGACTCCGGGCAGATCCGCTGGCACTACCAGTGCACCCCGCACGACGTGTGGGACTACGACTCCATCGCCGAGTGCATCCTGTTCGAGAAGGACGGGCGCAAGCTGCTGGGGCACTTCGACAAGAACGGCTACTTCTTCGTCCTGGACCGCACCGACGGCTCGCTGGTGCGGATCACGCCCTTCGTCGACCGGATCACCTGGGGCGCGATCACCCGCGACGGCAAGGTCACGGCCAAGGTCTACCCCGACGAGGAGGGCGTGCCCGTCCACTTCTACCCGGGCCCGGCCGGCGCCAAGGAGTGGACGCACGCGGCCTACAGCCCGAAGACCGAGCTGTTCTACGTGCCGGTCCAGGACGTCGGGGCCACGGCCACGCGCCGGCGCCGCGAGTTCAAGGAGTCCATCCCCTACTGGGGCGCGGGCGTCCAGGTCGACATCGAGGACATGGTCGGCTCGATCAGCGCGTTCGACGCCGAGGGCGAGGAGAAGTGGCGCTGGCGCAACGAGCTGCCGATGTGCGCGTCGGTGCTCGCCACCGGCGGCGACCTCGTGTTCGCCGGCGAACCGTCCGGTGAGTTCAACGCGCTCGACGCGCGCACCGGCGAGCTGCTCTGGCAGTTCCAGTGCGGCAGCGGCCACCACAGCAGCCCGACGACCTACAGCGTCGACGGCCGGCAGTTCGTCGCCGTCCCGGTCGGCTGGGGCGGCTGGGCCGAGGGCTTCCTGCCCGGGATGCTCGGCGCGGGCCACGGCAGCGCCCTGATCGTCTTCGCCCTTCCCGAGGCGTAGCGCCCTGCCCGAGGCGTAGCGCCCTGCCCGAGGCGTAGAGCCCTGCCGCAGACGAGAGGAGGTGGATCGATGGAGTCCCCGCTGGAGGTGTGGGAGACACCCGAGTTCGACGAGATCGCAGTCGCACCCGAGGTGACGATGTACGTCGCCCAGATGGACGACTAGCCCGACGTGGGGGCGCCGGGCCCGGGCCCGGCGCCCCCCCCCTTCGCCCCCACCCCTTCGCCACCACCACGGACCGAGGGGCTGGCATGACAGCGGGAACGAGCACCACCGCACGCACCGACGACGGCTTCGTCGAGGCGCTGCGCGCCCATTCGCGGCGCTACCACGACCAGCACCCGTTCCACGTGCGGATGAACGCCGGCCGGCTCGGCCCGCACCAGCTGCGGGGCTGGATCGCCAACCGCTTCTACTACCAGGAGAACATCCCCCGCAAGGACGCGGCGATCCTGTCCAACTGCCCCGACCCGGACGTCCGCCGCCGCTGGATCCGCCGCATCGTCGACCACGACGGCCAGCAGCCCGGCGAGGGTGGCATCGAGGCGTGGCTGCGCCTCGCCGAGGCCGCCGGGCTGACCCGCGAGGAGGTCCGCGACCACCGGCACCTGGTGCCCGGGGTGCGGTTCGCCGTCGACGCCTACGTCACCTTCACCCGGACCAGGCCGTGGGTGGAGGCGGTGGCGTCCTCGCTGACCGAGCTGTTCGCCCCCGACCTCATGGCCGAGCGGCTGGCCGCGTTCGAGCGCTGGTACCCCTGGATCGACGCCGGGGGCCTCGCCTACTTCCGGGCCCGCCTCGACCAGGCGCCCCGCGACTGCGAGCACGCCCTGGAGGTCGTCACCGAGCACTGCCTGACCGCCGAGTCGCAGGCGCGCGCCATCGACGCGCTCTCGTTCAAGTGCGACGTGCTGTGGAGCCTGATGGACGCCATCGACCGGGCGTACCCCGGGTGACGGCCGTCGACCTGGCCGCGGCGCGCCCCCGGCTGGCCCGCCACGTGCGGATCAGCTTCGACCGCACCCGGCAGCGCCACGTCCTGCTGCACCCGGAGACGGTGGTCGTGCTCAACGGAACCGGCGCCGACATCCTCGGGCTCTGCGACGGGCGGCGCACCGTCGCCGAGATCGTGACCGCGCTGACCGCGCGGTACGACAGCGTCCCCGAGGGCGAGGTGCAGCGGTTCCTGACGCGGCTCGCCGCCCGCCGCTGCGTGGAGTTCGCCGATGGCTGACCCCGTGGACAGCATGGACAACGTGGACAACGTGGACAGCCCCTTCGGGCTGCTCGCCGAGCTGACCTACCGCTGCCCGCTGGCCTGCGCCTACTGCTCCAACCCGGTCGCCATGGGCGAGTACACCGACGAGCTGGCCACCCACGAGTGGCAGCGGGTGCTGACCGAGGCCCGCGACCTGGGCGTCCTGCAGTGCCACCTGTCCGGCGGGGAGCCGCTGCTGCGCCGCGACCTGGTCGACATCGTGGCCACCGCCCACGACCTCGGCCTCTACACCAACCTCGTGACCAGCGCGCTCGGGCTGTCCCGGAGCAGGGCCGAGCGGCTGCGCGCGGCCGGCCTGGACCACGTGCAGGTCAGCATCCAGGCCGACGAGCCCGTGGCGTCCGACCGGATCGCCGGCACCCCGTCGTTCCGGCGCAAGATCGAGGCCGCCGGCGTGGTCAAGGAGCTGGGCTGGCCGCTCACCCTCAACGTGGTGCTGCACCGGCAGAACATCGACCGCGTCGCCGACGTGCTCGCGCTGGCCGACGACCTGGGCGCCGACCGCGTCGAGCTGGCCAACACCCAGTACTACGGCTGGGCCTGGCGCAACCGCGACGCGCTGCTGCCCAGCCGGGCCCAGCTCGTCGCGGCCGAGGCCGTCGTGCGGGCCGCCCGCGAG
The DNA here is from genome assembly GCF_018531445.1 of Pseudonocardia lacus. Classification (GTDB taxonomy): domain Bacteria; phylum Actinomycetota; class Actinomycetes; order Mycobacteriales; family Pseudonocardiaceae; genus Pseudonocardia; species Pseudonocardia lacus. Next base: position 6,369 of record NZ_JAHDTH010000011.1, on the reverse strand, counting down.
CGGCTGCGCGACCGCATGGACGTCATCTACGTCGTCCCCGACTACTACAGCCGCTACCCGAAGCCCTGCATGGGCGGCTGGGCCGCCCGCCAGCTCACCGTGGCGCCCAACGGCGACGTGCTGCCCTGCCCGGCGGCCCAGTCGCTGCCGCTGCCCCGGGCCAGCGTGCGCGTCGACCCGCTGGAGCGGATCTGGACCGGGGCCCCGGTGATGACCGCCTTCCGCGGCACCGGCTGGATGCCCGACCCGTGCCGCACCTGCGACCGCCGCGAGGTGGACTTCGGCGGCTGCCGCTGCCAGGCGTTCCAGCTGACCGGCGACGCCGCCCGCACCGACCCGGTGTGCCACCTCTCGCCCGACCACGCCCTGGTCGCCAGGGCGGTCGACGCCGCCAACGCGGACGCGCGCGTCGACGAACCGCCGCTGGTCCCCCGTCCCCACCGGGTCCGGGTGCCCGACTGACCGTCCGCCCGTCCGCTCAAGGGGGAGCAACCCGGATGACGTCCATCATCGTCTTCGCCCTCGGCACGGCGCTGCTCGTCTACAGCGCGGAGAAGCTGATCGCCTACCTGGTCGGCGCGGCCCGCGGCCTGGCCGTCTCGCTGTTCCTGCTGGCCATCCTGTTCACCGGCATCGAGTTCGACGACCTCGCGTTCGGCGTGGTGCTCAACCTGGAGGGCCTCGAGGACGTCGCCCTCGGCGTCGTCTTCGGCACCGTCATCTCGCTGACCGGCCTCGTCCTCGCGCTCAGCGCCCTCATCGCCCCCAGCCGGGTGGAGATCCCCAACGACTACATCGCGATCTTCGCCGTGGCCCCCCTGGTGCTGGTCGGGCCGGCGCTGCTCGGCGGGCTGGGGGTCGTCTCCGGGATCGTGCTCATCGGGCTGTTCGTGCTGTTCATCGCCTACGTCGCCTACCGGGAGTCGCGGCGGGCGGTGCCCACGTTCGGCGGCGCGGAGGTGCGCGAGTCGGTCGAGAGCCCCGAGCTCGTCGGGGCGGGCACCGGCCCGGGCGGCGGCGGGCGCACCGGCGGCGCGGTGCTCTACGAGACCGGCGACCTGGGCCGGGCGAAGGGCACCGACCGCCCCGGGTGGGCACTGCTCCTGCTGGCGCTGCTCGCGCTGGTCGGGCTCGTCGTGGGCGCCTGGGCCATGTCGGAGGGCACCGAGGGCATCCTGGAGGAGTTCGCGATCAGCGGCACGGTCTTCGGCGCGACGATCGCGACCGTGGTGCTGTCGCTGGAGGACCTCTTCCTGACCGTCGAGCCGTCCCGGCGGGGAGCGCCCGCGATCGGCGTCGGCAACATCATCGGCAGCGTCGTGTTCTCGGTGACCGCGAAGGTCGGCATCATCGCCCTGGTCGGCGGCGCGCTGCTGATCACCCCGGACATCTTCAGCTGGCACCTGCCGGCCCTCGTCGTGATCAACGGGTTCGCCGCGTACGCGCTGTTCACCGGGCACCTGCGGCGCTGGCACGGGGCGGTCCTGCTGGCCGGGTACGTCGCCTACTGGGTGATCAGCTTCTCGGTGTTCGGCCTCGTTCCCGTCGACGACGCCCCCGGCGCGGACGAGGGCGCACAGCAGCCGGGTGTCGAGGCCCCCGCGGTGCCCGGCGCGCCGGACGATGACGACTAGCCGCGGGGACGGCGCGCCGTGGTCGAACCGGTGGTCGACTCCGTGGTCACCATCGCCCTCACCTTCGGCATCGTCGCCCTCGCCGAACTCGCCGACACCAGCGGGCTGGTGACCCTCGTCCTCGCCAGCCGGTACCCGGCCCGGCTGGTGCTGGTCGGCGTCTTCGCGGCGTTCCTCGTGCAGGTGGTCGCCGCGGTGGCGGCCGGGAGCCTCGTCGCGCTGCTCCCCGAACGGCCGGTGGCCGCGGTGCTCGCGGTCGTCTTCCTCGTCAGCGCCGTGCTGCTGCTGCGGGAGGACGACGACGATGACGACGTCGCGGCGACGGCCCCCGCGACCTCGCCCTGGCGGGTGGTGGCGTTGTGCTTCGGGGTCACCCTGCTCTCCGAGCTGGGGGACCCGACGCAGATCATCGTGGCGACGCTCGCGGCCCGGTACGAGGATCCCGCCGCCGTCGGGGTCGCAGCGCTGCTGGCGCTGTGGGCGGTGTCGGCGCTGGCGGTGTTCGGGGGGAACCGGCTGCGGCGGGTGGTGCCGCAGCGCTGGGTCCTGCGGGTGGCGGCCGGGCTGCTGGTGGTCATGGCGGTGGTCAGCGCGGTGGAGGCGATCCGGGGCTGACCGGCGCGAGAGCGGCTTTCGCCTGCGTCTGGAGGGATCGGGAGTCGCGTCGCTCCGCGAGGTGGCCGCACGCTGAGCAGCGGCCGATCGGACCTGTCGGCCGTCGAGCGGTCGTCGCTAGGGTCCTCCCGTCACCGCAGCCGGGGGGCCCACGGGAGGTCGCGATGTCGGTCGAGCAACCAGCGAAGAACCCGTACCTGCCGCCACGCTGGGTCATACGCGCGGTGTGGTCGCTGGACCGGGGCATCTACCGGGTGTTCAAGGGGCGGGCCGGGTTGCCGCGGCCTCGCGACACCAGGTCGGGCAAGCTGCGGCTCACCACCACCGGGCGCCGCAGCGGTCAGCCGCGCAGCGTCATCGTCGCCTACTTCGCGGACGGGCCCCGGCTGGTCACGCTGGCGATGAACGGCTGGGACGAGGCCGAACCGGCCTGGTGGCTCAACCTGCTCGCCGACCCCGACGCGACGGTCGACCTGGGCGGCGAGCAGCGGCCGGTGCGCGCTCGCGCCGCGACCGGCGACGAGCGCGCGCGGCTGTGGGACCGCTGGCGCGAGATCGACAAGCACCTCGACGCCTACGCGGCGCGGCGGCCGTCGGAGACCGCGGTGGTGGTCCTGGAGCCGCGGTCAGCGCCCGCCTGAGGGTGCGGGCGCGCCGGCGGGCCAGGTGGCGGGCGGCGTGCCGAAGGCGGCCTGCGCCGACCTCACGACCGCGCGGGCGGTCGCCAGGTTGCCGACGGCGCCGACGACGACCCCGATGCCCAGCGGCAGCGCCCGGCCCAGCGCCAGCATCCCCTGGCGCACGACGAATCGCTTCACGAACCACCGGGTCAGGCCGTTGTCCAGCAGGCCCAGCCGGGCCAGTGGCAGGTGGTTGGTGACGTCGCCCGCCCAGTCGTGGGACCGGCCGGTGACCTTGCGCAGCACGGCCTGCCCGCCGGCACCCACCACGACCCCGAGGACCAGGGCGCGGCGGCGCTCCGGGTCGTCGGTCGGCAGGGCGTGCACCTCCGCCACCGCGAGCGTGTAGAGGACGGCGGCGTTCAGCGCGGCGAACGCCTCCGCGCCCGCCGTCGCCAGCGAGACGGCCGTGCCGATCGCCGGGACGATCGCGATCGCGCCGCCTGCGCCGCCGGTCACCGCGACCGCCACCTGGTACTGGCGGCCCAACCGCTCGATGATCTCGGCCGGGCCCAGGTCGGGGTGCTTGCGGCGGGCGGCCGCGACGTGGGCGCTGACCAGCGGGTGCTGCATGCGCAACGCGCGCTCGACACCCGAGCGCAGTACCCAGCCGCCCACGCCACCGGGCGCCTCACCGCTCGTGTCGGCGGCGCCGTCCTGCTCGGCGACGGTGTTCTCCTCGGTGGCCCGGTCGGTCCCCGGCGACTTCAGGTCTCTGGTCACGTCCGTTTCTACCCCGGCGGTCGGCTCGTCACACTCCGGGTGCTCTCCGTCGCTTCCGCCGCCTCGATCGGGGGGACCGCGTTGCTGATCAGGGTCACCACCGTGCCGTCCTGGTCGTGGCGGATCACCACCCGCTCCATGCACGCCCGCATCGTCCGCAGCCCGTAGCCGCCCCCGCCGGACTCCGGCCGCCACGCCCCCCGGTCCCGCACCGTGACCGCCAGCCGGCGCCGCTCCGGTTCGAGCACCAGCCTGCCGGTGACCTCCACCTCGCCGGGGACGCCGAACGGGTAGGCGTGCCGGACGACGTTGGTGCACGCCTCGCTGATCGCCAGCAGCGCGTCGACCCGCTCCTCCGCCGGCCACTCCAACCCCTGCAGCCAGCGGTCCAGGCCGTGCCGGAACAGGGCCACCTGCACCGGATCCGCGGGGAACCGGATGCTGTAGGTATCCGTGCGTGCTACCACCGGCCCAGGATGGCGGTCCCGCGCCCCCGCCGCGAACGCTGACCGCCGCGCAGGCTCGCCGGCCCGGTTGTCAGGCCAGCGCCACCGGCAGGCTCGCCAGTCCGCGCAGCGTCACGTTCTCCTTCCAGACCGGCTCCCCGGCCAGCCGCATCCGCGGGGCCCGCGTGATCAGCTCGCGCAGCGCGATCCGGCCCTCCAGCCGGGCCAGCGGGGAGCCGAGGCAGAAGTGGATGCCCTGGCCGAACGCCAGGTGGCGGGTCGGCGGGCGGGTGATGTCGAAGCTCTCCGCCGCCTCGTGGGCGGCCGGGTCGCGGTTCGCGGCGCCGATCATGGCCAGCACGAACGTCCCGGCCGGGGCGGCGACGTCGCCGACCGTGGCGTCCTCCAACGCGGCACGTGCGGTCAGCTGGACCGGTGAGTCGTAGCGCAGCATCTCCTCGACCGCGCCGTCGACCAACGAGGGGTCGGCGACCAGCGCGTCGCGCTGCTCGGGGTGGCGCAACAGCGCGAGCACGCCGTTGCCGACGAGGTTGGTGGTGGTCTCGTGGCCGGCGATCAGCAGCAGCGTGCACGTGGCCAGCAACTCGTCCTCGGTGAGGGTCTCCCCCGCGTCGGTCACCGCGACGAGCGCCGAGAGCAGGTCGTCGCCGGGCTCGACGCGGCGGCGGGCGGCGAGCTCGCGGAAGTAGTCCGCGAACTCGACGCGCGCCCGCGCCTGCTCGTCGCGCACCTGCGGGGGCAGCAGGAAGTCCGGGTCGAGGCCGCGGGCCATGGCGTGCGACCAGCCGACGAAGCGCTCATGGTCGTCGGCCGGCACCCCGAGCAGCTCGCTGATCACGATGACCGGCAGCGGCGCCGCGAGGGCGGCCAACAGGTCGGTCGTGCCGGCGGCGACCGCCGCGCCGACCAGCCCGGCGGTGATCTCCTCGATGCGCGGGGCCAGCCGGTCGATCATGCGCGGGGTGAACGCGCGGGACACCAGCCTGCGCAGCCGGGTGTGGTCGGGCGGGTTCAGCATGAGGAACGAGGGCTTGCGCGGCTCGGCAGGGGGTTCGCCCGCGACGGGGTTGGCCGGGCCGGTCAGCTGCTCGGCGTCGAGGTGCCCGAACCGGGGGTCGCGCAGCACCTCCGAGCACTCGCGGTGGCCGGTCAGCACGAAGAAGCCGGCGTCGACGGCGGCCACCGGGTCGTGCTCGCGCCACCGCCGGTAGGCCGGGTAGGGGTCGGCACGGTGGGCCGGGTCGAACAGCTCGGCCATCGTCGGCCCGGTCCCGGACGACACGGTCCCGTCGGGCACTGCGGTGTCGGTCATGGAGCGCTCCTCGGCTACGGGCCGGGTGACGGCCTCGGTGGTGGGTCGGCCTCGATGCCGGTGAACAGCCATCCGAGCGCCTGGCCGAACAGGTCGTCGGGCACGCTGGCCGGGTCGATCCGGCGCTGCCGGACCAGCCCGTGGAACAGGGCCATCACGACGGTGGCGACGGCGGTGGGCGACGTCCCGGCGCCCGGGCTCCGCGGGTCGAGCGCCCCGCTCACGATCTCGGCCAGCGCGTCGCGGGGCTCGCGCATCCGGGCCGCCAGGGTGTCCAGCGCGGCGGGGTTGCGCACGGCGTAGAGCCAGAACTCGGCCTGCAGCAGCCCGAGGTCGGTGTCCTTGTCGGCGACCTCGGTCAGCATCCGGCCGAGCGCGAGCAGCGGGCTCTGCCCGGCCTCGACCTGCTCGGCCAGGATCCGCTCGGCCTCGGCCACCTGCCCGCTGGCCCGGTCGGAGAGCAGCTCGACGAACAGCCGCTCCTTGCTGCCGAAGTTCGAGTACACGGCGCCGATGGAGAACCCGGCCGCCTCGGCGATCTCCTCGACCGACGCCCCGGCGAAGCCCTTGCGGGCGAACGTGCGCGCCGCGGCGTCGAGCACGAGCGCCCGGGTGCGTGCCTTGGCCTCGGCGCGGGTCAGGCGCCGGGGCCGCTCCGCGGACTCCGAACTCACATAGTGGACGCTATCCGAATATTGACTCCTATTCCAGAGGGTCCCGGCCCCGCCCGAACGCCGCGGCGAACCGCTCCTCCCCCAGCGCCGCCCGCGCCCGGTCGGTGAGCCCGCGGACCAGCGGGTCGGTGCGGTCGTCCGCGCCGCGCAGCCGAGCCGCAGCTCCGAGCAGCACCGCCGACGCGCGCAGCTGCCCGCGCCCCGCTGCCAGCGCGGCACCGTCCACCGCCACCTGCGCGAGGGCCGGCAGCTCCCCCGTCGCCA